>JAJZSN010000071.1:0-1921 GCA_021849745.1 Bacillota bacterium
ATTGGAGTGTCCGGGCCAAACAGGCCGGATACAGATTGGCTTATGTACCTTCCTCAATAGTCTATCATAACGAAAGTTCCACGGTGGGCAAAGTCTCACCGACCCAGCAGTACTACTGTACCCGCAATAATTTACTTTTCATGAAGAAGCACGCCCCTTGGTACATATGGAGTACTTTTATCCCTTTTTTTCTAGCCAAAGTTACAGCTAAGGCTTTAATCTTTACCGGTTTTGGGCAACCCCGGGTTATTAGATCATTGGTCAAAGGAGTTTATGACATGATTAGGGGTAGGTTTGGTCGTCAACCGGTAAACTAAGAAAGGCAGGAAGAAGGCTTTGCTATTTTATTTGATGGTTTTTCTATTACCCTTTTTTGCTGTTTCGCCCTGGCAGAAACTTTTCGGGGTGCCTGTAGGTTTTATATATAGTGGGGTCGTTATGCTCACTTTGATCGGATGGTTATGGGAGCACAGGTTTCGTGGTTTGGGTCGCCGAATTTTCGGCACCCCCTTGATGGTGGGTTTATTGACTTTTTTATTGATTAACCTGGTTTCAATTTTATTGACAGGTAGTTATCAGAAGGAAAATCTGGTCAGATTTCTTTATTTGGCTTTTTCCATATCGGTTTTCTGGTTGACAACCAATGCTGTTCAGGATCGAGACACGCTGTTTAAAGCATTAAACCTGTTTATTATCGGTAGTTTTCTGGCTAGCCTTTACGGAATCTATGAAACCGGCGGTTTCCTGTTAGGGTTTGATACCGGGCAGGAAATTACCTGGACAGTACCAAGGCTTTATGGGACAGCTACAGAGCCCCAGGTTTTCGGAAATCTTTTGGTGGCGGCCATCACTTTGGCAGCAGGTTTGTTTTTGGTCAGGGGTAATTCGGAATCTCATAGGTATGGAGTTTTTCTGATATTTATGATCTTGGCTATGGTTATGACCTTTTCCGCCGGGGGCTGGGTTGGGGTAATTATTGCTGTTGGTTTGCTTTTGTTGGTCTATAAATGGTTAAGCTTAAAAAGAGTTTTTGCTTTGTTATTAATGATAGGGGTAGTTGGTTTAGGGGTAACCGCAATTGATAAGTATCTGTATCCCGGTTACCTGCAAGGGTTCCCTTCTTTATTTGTGAAGTTTACCGATCAATCCAGTCAGGAGGCCCAGGGGACCCATAAGCTTAGCGCTATTTCCCGGGAGGACAGGGTCTGGTTCAGAGCTGCCGCCTGGAAGATGTTCGAAGACAATCCGGTTTTGGGGGTGGGGACAGGTAACTTTGGGTACCTGTATAACCAGTACCGGCCGGGAGATGCCCCGGAGGTTGATTTTGTGGCCAAAGCTCATAATCAGTACTTAGAAATATTGGCCGAGACAGGGGTTATAGGTTTTGGTATTTTCCTGGTGGTTGTAGTTCAACTTATTATGGTGGTTTGGCGAGGTTTGCTGGCTAGGGATGACAGGTTGTTGAAGATGGCCACCTGGGCTTTGCTGGCCAGTTTAGTCGGTCTAGGGGTCCATGGGTATGCTTTCGGTATCTTGGTACATAACTATATCTGGGTCATTTTAGGTTTGACTTGCGCTGCGGCTAAGCTACCGTTGGCAGAAGGGGAGGGTTATAGTTTTGAAAACCGCTATAGTTATCGATTGGTTAACCCAGATGGGCGGAGCTGAACGGGTTATTCTGAACCTGAAAGAGCTTTTTCCTGACGCCCCGATATTCACTACAGTTTATAACCCTGCTACTGTGGATAAGGTTTTTCATACCATGGATATCCGTACTTCCTTTATTCAAAAGTTGCCTGGAGCAACGAAAAGCTACCAAAAATATTTGCCCCTTATGCCTACAGCAGTGGAACAGTATGATTTGCGGGAGTTTGACCTGGTCATCAGCAATCATACGGCGGTGGCTAAAGGGGTGGTCACC
>JAJZSN010000071.1:1931-17838 GCA_021849745.1 Bacillota bacterium
CTGGTGGTCACCAGGGCCGATACGGTGCATATCTGCTATTGTCACACTCCCATGAGGTATGCTTGGGACTTTTATCATGAATATCTTAATGGCCCTGATGTGGGTAAGTTAAAGGGGAATTTGATTCCTTGGCTGATGAATTATCTTCGTATGTGGGACAGATTGAGCGCAGATAGGGTGGATTACTTTATCGCCAATTCCCACAATGTGGCCCGCAGGGTTATGAAACATTACCGTAGGGAGTCGGCAGTGATCTATCCCCCGGTGGAGGCTTCTTATTTCACTCCTGTCGATGAGGATGAAGATTTCTTCCTGGTGGTTTCCAGGTTGGTTCCTTATAAACGGGTGGATTTGGCTATCCAGGTCTGTAACCAGTTGGGGTTACCTCTAAGGGTAATCGGTGTTGGGCCGGAGTATGAACGGTTGAAGGCTCTGGCGGGGCCCACGGTGCAGATGATGGGCCGCCTGTCCGGGGAGGAAATTAAGTGGCATTACGCCCGGTGCCGAGCTTTTCTCTTTCCGGGAGAGGAGGATTTTGGCATCACCCCTTTGGAGGCCCAAGCTTCGGGGAGGCCGGTGATTGCCTTCGCAAAGGGTGGGGCCCTGGAAACTGTGGTGGCCAATGAAACGGGGTTATTTTTTGAGGAGCAAACGGTTGATTCGTTAGTAAGTGCAATGAGGCGTTATAATGAGATGGTTTTTCATAAGAAGGTAATACGTCAACATGCGGAGAATTTTGATGTAAGCAAGTTTAAAGAAAGATTTATGGCTTTTGTCAAAGAAAAATACAAGTAGGGGGTGAAGGTATGTTGAGAAAGACAATAGCGGGAATAGTGTTATTTTTAGGGTTATTGTTTATCGATGCTATTATCTTGACCTTCACTTTTTTTAATCTTTATCTTTATAGAATTAACAAGGAATTAAATCTTCCCTTTAGTGCAACTGATATTTTTGATCTATCTTCTTTGGCTGTTATGCCTAATTTTGACCCTTATTTGAAGATGTACTTCTTCCTGGTGGGCATCACTTTGTTGTTTTTAGTTCATTTCAGGGCATATTGGGTGGTTAAACGGGAAGCTTCTTTGGATAAGTTCATCAAGGTATTTGAAGCTGTTAGTTATGCTACCATAATTGCTATGGGTACGACTTTTGCTTTTAAGATTCCGTTTTTCTCCCGTTTTGTTTTCTTTGCGTACTGGTCGGGGGCTATCTTGACGCTGTGGATTTGGCGGATGGTTGTCCGGTATATTGTCACTGTCTTGACCCGGCGGGGGTATTTTACCAAGAGACTGCTTATCATTGGCGCCGGTCGCATGGGTCAGCGGGTTATTGATGAGTTGTCCGGCAAACCGGCTTTGGGGTATGAGATTGTTGGACTTATTGATGACGATCCTCAAAAAAAGGATTGGACTTATCAAGGAGTCCCGGTTTTGGGGAGGAATGAGGAAGTCGAACAATTGGTTAACTCCCATAATATTGAGGAGTTACTTATTACCATACCTTCGGAGCGTAACCTGATTAGCCAGATAATTGCCAAAACCCGCCGGTATAATGTGCAGATCCGGGTCATTCCCGAAATGTATGATGTTATCTTGGGTGGGGTAGAGGTTGGACAGTTGGGGCCTATCCCCTATATGGAGATGTTGAAAACCCCCATGCGAGGTTGGCAGGTGGCGGTCAAAAGGGTCATAGATATCGTGGCTTCTGCTTTGGGATTGGTTCTTTTGGCTCCTTTATTTGCTTTAGTTGCTGTTGCTATTATGGTGGACAATCCGGGTCCTGTTATTTTTAAACAAAAAAGGGTTGGCAAAAACGGGCGGATTTTTGATTTCTATAAGTTTCGTTCCATGGTGGTCAATGCGGAGGAACTGCGGGAAGAGTTGGCTGCCGCCAATGAGGCTGATGGGCCGGTATTTAAGATTAAGCATGATCCTCGGGTTACCAGGGTGGGTGCCTTTATAAGGAAGTATAGTATTGATGAGCTTCCCCAGCTTTTTAATGTGTTAAAGGGAGATATGAGTTTGGTGGGGCCTAGGCCCCCTCTTACCAGTGAAGTGGAGGAATATGGGGATTGGGAATGGCGGCGGTTGGAGGTTACCCCTGGGCTGACCTGTATTTGGCAGGTGAGTGGAAGGAGTAATATTTCTTTTGATAAATGGATAGAACTGGATATTTATTATATAGAAAATTGGAGCCTTTGGCTTGATATAAGGATATTGCTTCAGACTATCCCGGTGGTTTTGACCGGTAAAGGGGCTTATTAATTGACTGCAAGGGAGTTAGCTGGTTATGAAGGTAGTTGTTACAGGGGGAGCGGGTTTTATAGGTTCTCATATAGTGGATAGGTTGATTGAAGAAGGGCATGATGTTGTAGTTGTGGACAACCTTTCTACCGGGAATGTTGGGCAAATTAGACCAGAGGGTGAGTTTTATCAGCTCGATATAACTGATGCGGCCCTGGAAGAGGTTTTTGCTAAGGAGCGGCCGCAATTTGTCATTCATCATGCGGCCCAGATTGATGTACAGAAATCTCTTGAAGACCCCGTTTTGGATGCTTCAGTGAATATTCTTGGTACGGTCAATTTGCTCAACTGTTGTGTTAAATATGAGGTAGGGAAAGTGATTTACGCCTCCACGGCAGCTGTTTACGGTGTTCCTCAATACCTGCCCATCGATGAAAACCATCCTGTTGGGCCTATATCTAATTACGGAATTTCCAAATATACTCCTGAACAGTATCTGAAGGTCTATCAGGAGATGTTTGGGTTGAATTATACCGTTTTACGTTATGCCAATGTCTACGGTCCCCGCCAGGGAGTCAAGGGCGAGGGGGGCGTGATTTGTATTTTCGCCAATAAGTTTTTGGCCGGGCAGGCGCCTTTCATCTTCGGTGATGGCAGTCAGACCAGGGATTTTGTTTATGTGGGTGATGTGGTTAAGGCTAATTTAGCTGCTCTTGAAAAGGGTGATGGTGGGGTTTTTAATATTGGTACCGGGGTTCAGGTTTCCGTTAATGAATTGCTTGAACAGTTCAAGTTGTTGCTGGGAGGGTCCATTGAGCCTGTTTATGAGCCTCCACGGGCGGGGGATATTAGGGACAGTGTTTTTGACGTTTCTAGGGCTGCGGAGGTTCTGGACTGGCAATCGGAGTGGTCCCTTGAGGATGGGCTAAGAGAAACTGTTAAGTATTATCAGGATGGTGATTGATGTGGATAAGCTGCATGATATAATTGAGACAGCTTGGCGGTGGCATAAACAACATCCTGAGGGATATAAGGGGGAAGCCAAAGAATGAAAGGACTTATTTTAAGCGGGGGAACAGGGTCACGGCTACGGCCTCTTACCTATACCAGCGCTAAACAGCTTATTCCGGTGGCTAACAAACCTATTCTTTTTTATGCTATTGAAGCGCTCAAAGAAGCAGGAGTTGAAGATATCGGTATTATTGTAGGTGAAACTAAGGAAGAGGTTAGAGCCGGTGTGGGGGACGGCAGCCGTTGGGGTGTAAAGATAACTTACATAGAACAAGAAGCGCCTCTGGGCTTGGCCCATGCTGTAAAGATTGCCGAGCCTTTTATTGAGGAGGATTCCTTTATTATGTTTTTGGGGGATAATCTGGTGCGAGAAGGGGTTGTCCACTTTGCAAGAAAATTTGAGGAAAATATGCCCGATTCTTTAATTCTGCTTAGTGAAGTTGAAGAACCTCAACGTTTTGGGGTGGCGGAATTGAGAGACGGTAAAATTATCCGGTTGGTGGAAAAACCCAAGATTCCCCCAAGCAATCTAGCTCTGGTCGGGGTTTATCTTTTTAACAAGAATATTTTTAAGGCGGTTAACAACATTAAGCCTTCCTGGCGTAATGAGTTAGAGATTACCGATGCTATTCAGTGGTTGGTGGATAATGGATATACTGTTGAGCCGCATTTGGTTATCGGCTGGTGGAAGGATACGGGGAAGCCTGAGGATATGCTGGAGGCTAACCGCCTAATTCTTGAGACGGTTGAAACAGAGATTAAAGGGCATGTTTCCGAGGATTCCCAGATTATTGGGCGGGCAGTTGTTGAAGAGGGCGCCCGGGTTATTAACAGTACCATCAGAGGGCCGGTGGTTATCGGTAAAGGAGCAGTTATTACTAATTCTTACATTGGGCCCTTTACTTCTATAAGTGAGGGTGTCATTATAACCAACAGTGAAATAGAATTTAGTATAGTGTTGGAAGATAGCAGGATTGAGGACATTCCTGCTAGGGTTGACCGTAGTTTGATTGGGAAAAATGTTACTGTCCGCAAAGGAGATACAAGACCTAAAGCCAATAGTTTCGTCCTTGGGGACAATAGTATAATTTCTATTATGTAATAGGGGGGATTCGGGTGATTCAAGGTGTAAAGGTAAAAAAGCTAAAGGTTATCCCCGATGAACGGGGCCGTCTGATGGAGATGCTTCGTTCTGATGACGGAGAGTTCATTAAATTTGGCCAGATTTATATGACTTCTGCTTATCCCGGTGTGGTTAAAGGATGGCATTACCATAAGGTTCAGACCGATAACTTCGTGGTGGTTAAAGGGATGATGAAGGTTGTCCTCTATGACAGCCGGGAGGATTCTCCCACCATGGGGGAAGTCAACGAGTTCTTCATGGGGGAGCACAACCCTATTTTACTGCAGATTCCTCCTTATGTGTTCCATGGCTTTAAGTGTGTTAGTGAGACGGAAGCCATTGTGATTAATAGTCCGACTGAAGTATATAACTACCAGCAACCTGATGAGTTCAGGGTTCATCCCCATGATAATGATATTCCCTATGATTGGGGTAGGAAGGACGGCTAGCGCCAGGGGTTAGGTGTAAGGGGTTAGGGGTAAGGTTTGGGTTAAAATTTAAGTTTTGCGAGAGGAGAAAAATCTGACCATGAGAATTTTGGTGACCGGTGGGGCGGGGTTTATTGGGAGTAACTTTGTTTATTATATGCTCAGTAAATATCCTGGCTATCAGCTTATTAATCTGGATAAGTTGACTTATGCGGGGAACTTGGAAAACCTTAAGGGGGTTGAAGGGAACTCTAATTATAAGTTCGTTAAGGGCGATATCATTGATGTGAAATTGGTTGATGACCTGGTGGGGCAAGGGGTGGATGCCATCATCAACTTTGCTGCTGAATCCCATGTGGATCGGAGTATCGAGGATCCGGCTATTTTCGTGAAAACCAATGTGGAAGGGACCCAGGTGCTGTTGGAGGCGGCCCGAAAGCATAAGGTGGGTAAGTTTCTGCAGGTGTCTACCGATGAGGTTTATGGTTCCTTGGGGCCTACAGGGTTATTCACAGAGCATACCCCTTTGGCTCCTAATAGCCCTTATTCGGCCAGTAAGACGGGGGCCGATCTGCTGGTGCGGGCTTATCATGAGACCTTTGGTTTGCCGGTGAATATTACCCGGTGTTCCAATAACTATGGTCCCTACCAGTTTCCAGAGAAACTGATTCCCTTGATGGTTACCAATGCCCTTTATGACCAACCGCTGCCGGTATATGGGGATGGGTTGAATGTCCGGGATTGGCTCCATGTGGAAGATCACTGTTCCGCCATTGACCTTGTGCTTCATAAAGGGGTTGTGGGAGAGGTCTATAACATCGGCGGTAATAATGAGAAGACCAATATCGAGATTGTGAAGGCCATTCTCGGTCATCTAGGTAAGCCGGAGTCACTCATTAAGTATGTTACAGACCGGCTGGGCCATGACCGGCGGTATGCCATTGATGCTACTAAGATTGAAACTGAGTTGGGTTGGACTCCCAAGTATACCTTTCAAAAGGGAATTGGGGAGACCATTGATTGGTATGTGCAAAACCGTGAATGGTGGCAGAAAATCAAGTCGGGGGAGTATCTTAAGTATTACGAGGGGATGTATGGCAACAGGTAAGGAGGTTAGCCGGATGCGGGTTCTGATTACCGGGGGTAAAGGGCAGTTAGGGAAGGACTTGGCCCGGGTTTTGACTGAGAAGGGTAATTACCATATCATTAGTGTTGACAGAGGGGAAATGGATATCAGCGATGCCCGGCAGACCTGGAAGGTGATTCTGGATAACAAGCCCCAGGTTATTATCCACGCCGGGGCCAACACCAATGTGGACGGCTGTGAGTTAGATCCGGATAATGCTTATCTGGTTAATGGCCTGGGGACTCGCAATGTGGCTGTGGCGGCCCAGGAGATTAATGCCAAGCTGGTTTATTATAGTACCGATTATGTTTTCGATGGCAAGGGCAGTAAACCCTATGAGGAGTTGGATCCTGTCAATCCTCAAAGCGGCTATGGACGGTCAAAGCTGGCTGGTGAGGAGTTTGTGAAGGCTTTTTGCAATAGGTTTTTTATTGTTCGTACGGCTTGGGTTTTCGGTAAATTCGGCAATAACTTTGTTAAGACCATTCTGCGTTTGGCCGGTGAAAAGGATGAATTGGCTATAGTTCATGATCAAGTGGGTTCTCCCACTTACACGTATGATTTGGCTCAATTTACCGAGGAATTTATTAATACTTCTCTCTATGGGTATTATCATGCTACCAACAGCGGTACTTGTTCTTGGTATGAATTTACCAAAGCTATTTTAGAAGAGGCCGGGACTCAGGGAGTTAAGGTTAAGCCTATTACCTCCCAGGAACTGAGCCGCCCGGCGCCAAGGCCCGCCTATTCCGTCCTTAGTGATCGGAGTATCAGGCTCAATGGCTTTAAGCCTTTGCGGCCGTGGAGGGAAGCTTTGAGAGGATATTTGGAAGATGTTAAGAGGGATGGTTAACACCATCCTTTTTTAGTTGACTTGGGGTGGGGAGTTCATTTATACTTAATCTAGACCGACCGGCTGGTCAGTCGGAAAGATTTATGGGGGAGGTACATACATGAAACGTAAATTGTTGGCTGTTCTACTGGTTGTCGGGTTAGTAGCTTTAGTCGGCTGTGGCAAAGAGGAAGAAGCGCCCAAGGCTGAGGTGGAAACTACTCCGGTTAAGGTAGCTAAAGTGAGTGAGGTTAACTTATCTAACGAAATTACCATCAGCGGTAAAATTGCCGCCGGGATGGAGGTGGCCGTAGTGCCCAAGGTTGGGGGCAAGGTTACCCAAGTAACGGTCAATGTAGGCCAAAGGGTGAAAAAAGGCCAGGTCTTGGTGACCCTGGACGGAGCTGATTTGGCGGCCCAGATTAAGGCGGCTGAAGCCGGTCTGCAAGTATCTAGGGCCGGTCAGAAGCAGTCTGCTATCCGTTACCAGGAAGCCAAGGATAACTTCGTCCGTATGGAGGCTCTTTATAAAGAAGGGGCTATCTCCCAGGCCCAGTATGATGCGGCTAAGAATGGTTTGGATTTCGCGGCATCCAATTATGATCCTACAAAGGGCGGCACCTTAAGTGATGCTCAGATTAAGCAATCTCAGGCTAATATTGATGCCATGAAGGCCAATTATGCCAATATGGTTATCACCGCTCCCATCGATGGGGTGGTCGCCAGTCGGAGTGTGGATCCCGGTGAGATGGCTGCTCCTGGGGCGCCGGTGGTGAATTTGGTAAACACCAGTGAGATGGTGGTGGAAGGTAGCCTGGCCGAAAGTGAAGTTAACCTGATGAAAGTGGGCCAGGAGGTTAAGGTATTGGCTAAGGCCGCCGGAGATGAGGCTTTCACCGGTAAGGTGGAGAGTATCAGTCCCAGCGCTGATGCCAGAACCAAGGCCTACCCTATCAAGATTAAGATTAAGAATCCTGATGAGAAACTTAAGTCCGGTATGTTTGCTGAGATTAAGCTGGCTACAGAGGCTAGGACCGGTGTTGTGGCCGTGCCTAAGGAAGCGGTTATAGAACGGGGTACTAAGAAGGTTGTCTTTGTGGTTAAGGGTGATACCGTTTCTGAGAATGAAGTAGCTGTAGGAATAGCTAATGATAAGTTGGTTGAGGTAACCAAAGGGGTTAACACCGGTGATCAGGTGGTTGTTGCTGGGCAGCAGAACCTGGCGGATAAAGCCAAGGTTACTGTTCAATAGAGGTTTTAGGGGGTATATGAATGAAAAGGAAAGTAAGGCTGTTGAGTTTCTTGGCTCTGGCGGGGTTGCTGGTTTTCGGCAGCTCCGGAGTTAATGCTACTGTGGGTAAGCCGGTGAAGGAGTTGACTCTGCAGCAGAGTGTTGACTTGGCTTTGAAGCAGAATAGCAAGGTTGAATTGGATCAAATAGTGGTTGATAAGGCCTATGCCGAGCTGGATGGGGCAGAGGCTACTGCTGACGCTACTGATATGGATAAATTTTATAACCAAAACTATCAAGGAGGTTTAGTTAAATGGGTTGGCCCGGCTGCGGCAAAATCCGGTATAGTTATAGCTGAAGAACTAAAAGAATTAGGGGTTAAATCCCTTAAAGTAGAAGTTGAAAGCGCTTACTATGAATTATTGAAAGCTGAGCGATATCTTGCTATCAAAAAGGCCAGTCTGCAAAGGGCACAGGAACAGTATAAGATTGCTCAGGCTAACCTCAAGGCAGGTACTATTGCCAAGGGCGACCTGGCTGGCGTAGAGGCGGCAGTAGCTTTAAGTCAGGCAGAAGTGGTATCAGCCCAGAATAATTATAATATCACTGTGATGAAGTTTAATAAGGTTGTTGGGCTGGATTTGGACACACCGGTTAAATTAATAACTAAGTTTATTTATGAGCCATCTAAGGACATTGATTATGCTGAAAGTCTAAAGGACGCTTTGATTAATAATTTTGAAATTTTAAAAGTCAAAGAAGAACTTAAAGTTAAGCAGGAAGAGTTTAATGTGGCCAATAAATATTTCGGTGGTGGAGTAACTACCTTTGAAAAAGCTAAATTTGCCCAAAAAGAAGCCGAGATAAAGGTTAGGCAGCAGGAAATTGATACAACTCTAGCTGTTAAGGAAGCTTATCTGAATTTGCGTTCCGCTGAAGAGATGCTGACGTTCCTTGGAAAAAATGTTGAGAAAGAAAAAGAAAATATGCGGATAACAACTTTGAAATATAAAAACGGTTTAGCTACCCATATTGATGTAACGGGGGCCGATTTGGCTTTGGAAGAGGCCGAAAAGGGTTATGCTGATACATTATACATGTACAACTCCGCTAAGGCAGCCTTTAAGTATGGTCTCTTCCTGCCTGCCGGTGGTAATTCTGCCGGGGCTTCGGGCGGTTCCGCCGGAGCCATGGGCAAAAAATAGTCCCGGTGAGAGGTGAAGAAATGGAAGCTAAAGCGGCAGAAAAGACTAAGCGGGAACTGATTCTGGAGGCGGCCATGGTGGTCTTTGCCAGGGAGGGTTTTTATAAAGCCAAGGTTGAAGATATTGCCATTGAAGCCGGTGTGGGTAAGGGTACCGTTTATGAATACTTCAGCAGTAAGGCGGAACTCTTCAAGGAGATGTTCAAAGAAGGTATGGAGAAATTCATCCGAACCCTTCATGGTGAAGTAATCCAGGCTTCCACGGCCAGGGAGAAATTGAAGAAGATTGCCTACCTCCATTATGATTTTATTATGAAGAACCGGGATTTGGCTAAGATTACCATGGAGAGTCAAAACCAGTGTGATGATGATTTCCGCAAATGGCTCTTCGGTTTTCAGAACCAGAAGATGGACTTCATCAAATCTATCATCGAAGAAGGGATTGCCAAAGGCGAGTTCCGACAGGTAGACAGCCGGGCCGCATCTTTAGCCTTCACCGGGGCCATGGGTTCCCTCTTTGCTCCTGTCACCTTTGGTAAATTGGATATCAAGCCGGAGGAAATAATTGAACCTATATTAAAAGTTTTGTTTGAAGGTATGAGCAAATAAGCTTGGCGCAAGCCAAGCTTATTTGCTCATAGGTAGCTGCACTATGGTTTAACTATATTGTTGATAATTCGTGATTCTGTTGCTACATAGGTATCTACTGCTTTTTTTAAAGATATCTCTTTTTGGTACAGTTCCTGACTAACACGGCTGTACAGTCTTTCGATTTTTTCCACTTCCGATAATACCGCCGAACTGGCTACTCTCACGTAATCTTCTCCATATTCAGCATTTACGCCGCTAATCAAGTTTCTTACCATTCTGAGGGTTCGGTCTATATTCTTATAGTTTTCTAGGTTTTGAGCCGCTCTTTGTGCCTTATTGGTTATAAAACTGCTAATTTCCCTTAGCCTTTGCTCAGTCCATGAAGCTATACGTGCTAACATATCGGCCAGGTAATCACGAAACTCAATGATTAATAGGGCTGCACTTCCAATGAATCTACTAATCTGGTCATCAATTTCCTCTGTAGTTTCGAGGGCATCTATCATTATTGCCACTACTTTTCTCATTACCTGATTGGCAATTTCTAAAGTATAACGGCCGAAATCTTCAATAGCGAATAAAACTTCATCATAAACCTTATCTACGTACATAGTGAAGGTTATCAATTTTTCAGCAATTGTAGCTAATAAATTCTGTGTACCATCTGTAAAGATTAAAAGCGCAAGCCAAAAATCATTGTTTATATCTCTCAAAAATGAGGGTCCCTCCGGGTCTACCTTGGAAAAGTTACCTTTCTCGTCAAAGCTTACCCCAACCACTGTATGAGGATCTCCCGGAATACCCTCAACTATTTTATCAATATAGAATACTATTCCTAGCCCAGAGATTGCATCTCCCTTATGGACAACAAAAGTAAAATCTTCGCTTCGCAACGAGTTAAGTTGCTCCGACGTTAAATCAGTCACCTTTATTGGTTGTCCATTTACAACATATGCTTTAACCTTCAAACCTAAGTTAGCCACATATACTTCTGATATAATATTGCCTCCTTTTGAATGACCAAAAAGAAATTATCTTTGCCGATTACTTTGTGTTTATCAAAGAATGCTTTTGCTTCTCTAACTTGTGGTGAATCGCCAAACAGGGTAGACCTTACATTGTCCGTCATGTCTTGAGTAAATTTATCCATTGTAGAGGGTTCTGTTCCTCTAAATAAAAAGAATCTGTTACCAACTTTGTTCTCTAAAACATATCCAACAAAACCGGTCTTAGGCTCCGCAGTTGTGTTTGAGTGGGGGTCATGGGCATTGTTATTCCTATAGGCTACAAGGGTCAACTCACCTAGGTGGGGATATTTCTTAAGTTTTTCTAGGATTCTTACAGCATCATCGTATAATACATCGTGTTCAAGCTTATTTTCATTAATAATTTTATTAAGGACAGTATTTATTGAATAATCTTTTTTATCATACTTTAGCGGTATATTTAAATAAGATAACTCTAACAACAAGTATTTTTCTTCGTCTGTCATATTATTGAGATTTGTTGACAAATCTTATCACTCCCCGGTTCTAAATTCGTCCAAAATATCTTCTGGAGTGGTTATATCATCTAACAAGTATACAAAGTAGTAGTAACTATCACGTTTAAATGCTTCAAACGGGACCATATAATCTGCTTGCATAAAACCTAACAGTTCCTTTGCTTCTTTAAAATATTTTGTTTTGACATATATAACATTTAATTCATAACTATCAAAACCCCAATTCTTAATTTTCTTATACATCTGGAATAATAACTCGGCTTCCTGTTTTCTATCAGGCTCTTGGTCACACTCAATAGCCACTATAATCCTACCTGACGGTAACGCTTCTTTCCCGGTTTTATCTTTTAGGTAATCGCCCATAGTCTTGTTTAAAAATTTACTCCCAGGATCTCCGGACACTCCTATTGAAAATTTGACATCCATTTTTCTACTGTCCAAACTAATAATCTTGTTTTTATGCTCTTCAGTATAATCTATACTCCATTTGCTTTGTATGTAATTATCCCAAAAAACCTCTTTCTGCTTGGTGGGACTCCAGTACTTACCCGTCTTGAATAGAATATTCGGTTCCCCTTTAGGATGAACTAACATTTGGTGAGCTAATTTAGAAGTTGCAGTATTTTCAGTCCAATAACGTACAACCTCATATTTACCGCCATATTTTTCTTCTAGATATTTAACTAGTTCTTCTTTTTCCGACATACAGCCAGTCACTCCTATTATAATGAATATACTTGCTAAAACGGTGAAAACTCTTTTAGTTAAGCTCATTCTTTCTGCTCCTTTGACTTAAGTGCATAATAATTAAATACTTCTAATTTATCGTTTTTACAGTTGCAAGAAGCTTTTGATAAATACCAAGGTTCTTTTCATAAGTATCAGGTGGACCACCATATGTAAAGATATAAGCTTTTCCATTATGCACCATAGTGGTTTGGTTTAATTTTAGGGTTCTAAAATTACTGAACCACAACCTGATAATAATGCTATAAGCATAATAACTATTAAACCTTTTGTAATTTTGAAATACATTTTTACAAGACCCCCCTTGCGTCCAGCTTCCAGGTGTTCCATATTATTCCATCAAACATATTTATTTGACATACCCCAAGAAACTCCTTCTTTTTAAGATAAAAAATTCTCAAAAATTATAATAATGCTCCATAATTCCCCAAGGCAATGAAAAAGGCGCATATTCCTTGTTCCTCTGCTTACGCCATTTTATACGAACTTCTGTCTGACCATCGCACTTTCGTTTTCGGACTCTCGGTATATGGTAAGGTTATATAAAAATCTTTTTTCTCCGTGTTCTCCGTGCCCTCTGTGGTTGCCTTTTATATTTGAAAGCAGTTACAGAAAACAGGAAAAACAAACCTTTAATGCTATAATCTTTATAATGCCCAATATATCATCATCATAGTATAATTTATAGCGTGTAGTGGTATCAAAATATATAACAAAGGGGGATAACAGTCTACATGAAGATGAGGAAGCTTATTGCCCTCATGGTTGCCGTAATGATGCTTTTTGGCATCACGGCGCCGGCCGGTGGCGCTACCTTGAGCGACATTACCGGTCATTGGGCTCAGCAGGAGATTCAAGCCCTGTATGAGCAAGGTATCATTTCCGGTTACGATGGCAAATTCGATCCCGAAGGTAAGGTTACCAGGGCTCAATTTGCCAAAATTATTGCTAATGCCATGAAATTGGTGGTGGAAAAACCGGCCCAAAGTACTTTTAACGATGTACCCGGTGACAAATGGTATTATGATTTTGTAGAAACCGCTTACCGGGCCGGGATTGTAAACGGTATGGGCAACAGTAAGTTCGAGCCCAATGCCAACATCACCAGGGAGCAGATTGCCGCTATGTTCGTACGGGCCCTGGGTCTGGAGCAAGAGGCTAAAGACAAAGCCGGACAAGCTCTCACAGTTAAGGATGCCGACCAGGTTTCTCCTTGGGCCGTGGGTTATGTAGCTGTGGCTTACGAGCGGGGCCTGGTTAACGGCCGCAGCGACGGTTCCTTCGACCCCAAAGGGGATGCCACTAGGGCTGAAGCTGCTGCTATCGGCAAGCGGTTCCTGGATAAGGTGCCCGGTATCTTCGGTACTATTCAGGGTCGGGTAAGCAAAAAGGATTCTGCTGACGGCGTGAAAGATGCCAGCATTACCGTTGTAGGCAATGGTATGAAGTTTGTGGTCAAGAGTGACGATAAGGGGCTTTATACTGTCATGGTCCCTGCCGGAACTTATAAATTGACCGCCAATGCCGACGGGTATTTCAACCTTGAGCGGGATGGGGTCAAAGTGGCCCGGGCCGCCGGGACTACCGCCCAATTGGTGATGGTTCCCCGGGCCGAAGCCGGTCTGGCGGTAACCGTTATCGATGGCAATGCCGCTCCTGTTGACAACGCCAGGGTGGCCCTGGTGGACAAAGACCAGAAGGAAACGGTAATGACTTCTGCTTACAAAGGTATTTACCAGTTCACCAACGTGAAACCCGGTGAATATACCCTGAAGGTAAGCAAGGATAAGCACGAAACTGTGGCCAGAGGCGTGGTTATGACCGGCCAGGCCAAGGCGGAAGGTGTAACTTTAAGAGAGTACAAAGAGGTTGCTATTTCCGGCGCTATCAAAAATACCAAAGGCGAAAAGGTTAATGCCGACAAGGTGGAGTTCCTGGATGGCGAAGGCCGGGTTATAGCGGCCCAGACCAATGTGGAGAACTACTCTGTAAGGGATAAGCTTCCTTCCGGAAATTATACTTTATTGGTCAGTGATGCGGTTTATGCCGTTTCCCGGACCAATGTGGCCGTTGAAGAAGGGGTCAATAAGACGGTAGATGCGGCCCTAGCCGATGGTTATACTGTTACCGTCAATATCAAAGATGCCACTACACTGAATCCGGTTACCAGTGAGCCTAAAGTAGAATTTATCAGCGGCAACGTGGTTTATAATGAAGCCACTGCTGATAAGGTCTACGGTACTGCCATCAGCACCCGGAAACTGGCCACCGGTAACTACACCATCAAGGTTTCCGGTAAATATGTGGTTACCAAGGAAAGCGCCGTTATCGTAGGTACTGCCGATACCACCGCAATGGTTCAGGTCGAACAGGGAGGTACTGTTAACGGTACCGTTTACAGCGGCGCCACCAAGCTTGAGAAGGCTGCTGTAACCTTGAAGACCGCCGCCGGTACCGTAGTCAAAACCGTAGAAACCGATGCCAACGGCAAGTATGAGTTCCCCGGTTTGGCTGCCGGTAACTATAAAGTGGAAGCAGTTAAAGCCGGTTATGTGAACTTTGCATCCGGCGAGGTTAAGGTTGAAGCCGGTAAGGACGCCGTGGTAGAGGCTCCAATGGCAGCTAATCCTGCCAGCCTCAAGATTAGCGGTTTCCTGCGGGAAAATGTGGTGAATACCCTGGTTACCACCGGTTCTGTTGAGGTTCTGGACAAGGACGGCAAACAGGTTAGCCTCAATGACATCCCTACCGGCCAGTACGGTTTAGACCTGGTTCCCGGGACTTATACCCTGATCTTCCGTGCCACTGGATACGAGACCGTGGTTAAGTCGATGGAGGTTAAAGGTGAACCCATTGCCCAGAATATCTTTATGGAAGTCGGCGGCAATGCCGGGGTCAAAGTTACCGTCAAAGATGCCGATACCAATGGCCAAGTAACTACCGCCACTGTAACTGCTGTGGATGCCTATGGCAAGAAGGTTTATACCTTTACCAAAGACGCCAATGGGGATTATGTCAACAGTAAGCTGCCTGCCGGAACTTATACCGTTAGTGTAAGCGCAGGAAGCAAGTTTGGCGGGGAAACCAAGGTTACTGTAGCCAAAGCTGGAACCGCTAATGTTACCGTTACCGTGGCTGCGGTGAAAGCCCTTAAAGGTAAGGTTGTTAATACCACCGGTACAGTTCTGGAAGGCGATGTGGTGGTCATCGACGCCGAGGGAAAAGTGGTGAATGTGGTTAAAACCTCCGCCGGTAACTATGTGGTAAGTAATCTGAAGACCGGTTCTTATGCAGTTAAGGTTCTGGTGGATGGTTATGAAGTGGGGATGCAGACTGTAACTATTACTGCAACAGATGTAGAGAAGAACAATGTTAATTTTGTACTAGGGGTTAGATAGGAATATTGGGTAACTAGCTTGGGACATCTCATATGGGATGTCCCATATTTTTTGGGAAGCTTTGGGATTTGTTGAAGGTTTTTAATGAGTTATGTCGAATATGTTTTTAGTTCATAAGGTGATGATGCCTATTTTGCTGTGCAAGGCAGTATTTATTACTTAACGAGGGAGTGAGAAAAGGCGGGGTATAGTTAGTCTAAATAAAACAAAAGAAGGTGGAAACATAATTATGAAGAAAAAAATATTTTCTGTATTATTAACATTAATTTTTTTATTTACAAGTTTATTTAATCCGATAAGTGCATTAGCTTCAAGTGATAGCGAGGATAAAAAAGTACCTTTTAACCCAAGTTTGGCGACATAAATTTCCAATCCCTTATCTAGCAAGGCTTTTCAGTGTAATTGCTTTATTTGTAGTCCTAATTTTATCAGAAAATAATCTATAAAACCTTTGTTATTAAAGGCTAGT
>JAJZSN010000152.1 GCA_021849745.1 Bacillota bacterium
CATATCTTTATTCAGGGACCCCACTGCGGCAGTGGCGATAACCTTTTCCACACCCAGTTCCTTTAGGGCCCTGATATTGGCCCGGTAGTTAACCCTATGGGGAGGCACAGCATGTCCGGCCCCATGGCGGGCCAAAAAAGCTATGTTTTTGCCCTGATAGGAGCCCAGTTTGACCACGGCCTGACCATATTTGGTTGCAATGGTTTCTTCCCGTACATCCTCCAGCATCCTGGGATCATAAACCCCAGTCCCGCCGATGATGGCAATTTTGGCTTGCATGTCAATCCTCCTGGTTAGCTGGTAGCTGGTAGCTTGTAGCTTGTAGTTTTTATGCATTCCTTATAACCCCATAAGCATATCTTTCATGGCTATAAGCTATAAGCTACCAGCTACAAGCTATAAGCTACCAGCTATCAGCCAAACAGCGCTTGCGCAAAATCCCTGGAATCAAATTCCCGGAGGTCGTCCATGCCTTCGCCTACGCCGATGAACTTGACGGGGACGTTGAGTTCCCGCTTGATGGAGATTACCACTCCGCCTTTGGCGGTGCCGTCCAGTTTGGTCAGGGCAATTCCGGTCACTCCGGCGGCTTCGCCGAAGAGTTTGGCCTGGCTGACGGCATTTTGGCCGGTGGTGGCGTCAAGAACCAGGAGCACTTCATGGGGTGCACCGGGGAGTTCCCGTTCGATGACCCGTTTCACCTTTTTTAATTCTTCCATCAAATTGGTCTTGGTATGTAACCGTCCGGCGGTATCAACGATGAGGCAATCGACTTTGCGGGCCTTGGCGGCCTGTACAGCATCATAAGCCACAGCGGCGGGGTCGGCGCCCTCATTATGCTTGATGACTTCCACTCCGGCCCGGTTGCTCCAGATTTCCAACTGGTCAATGGCGGCGGCCCGGAAAGTATCCCCTGCGGCCAGCAGGACTTTGCGGCCCTCCTCTTTCAGCCAATTAGCCAGTTTACCGATGGTGGTGGTTTTGCCTACCCCATTAACCCCTACCACAACAATAACGGTCAAACCTTCGATCAGGTTGAGGGGTGATTTACCCTCATCAAGAATGGCAGATATCTCTTCTTGTAAAATATCCTTCAATTCGGCAGGGTCTTCCACCTTCCGTTCCCGGACTTTTTTCCGCACAGCCTCCACCAGTTCCATGGAGGTATTAACCCCGACATCAGCCTGGATTAGAATTTCTTCTAATTCTTCATATAATTCTTCGTCAATATGCTTTCGTCCCGTGACCAGGGTTTCAATTTTTTCCACAAAATTCTGACTTGTTTTAGTCAATCCCTCTTTAAGTTTACTGAAAAAGCCCATCGGGCCTACCCCCTAAAGTAAAATTTTAAAGGTTAAGATGTTTCATCTTAACCCTACTTTTCCATCTTTACTATTTTAGCACAAAACCTAATTGAGCTCAATTGGTTTACACAAACCGGTATATTCCTGGGCAATGCCAAATTTACGGTTGCGGATATCCGCTTCTTTATCAGGGGTTTCCGCATCGAAAAACTCCTGACCCAATCGTTCGTCCTCGTCAGCCAGGGCATAGAGATGGTCGCTGACCTCAATAACGGTAGCCCCCCGGATATTACCGTCCTTATCATGGCCGATGGCAATAATGGGTCTGCCCCAGGTTCCCGGCCCGGCGCTGGCATCACCAATGTGCATGACCCCGGTGCCTCCTGGGTGGGTATGGACAATGATGGCTTTATCCGGCACATGGCGACTGTAGATTTCCCGAAGGGATTTGCCGGTAATATCCACCGCACTGGAGGCCAGTAAACGGGAAGGGATATAGCCCATACCTCCTACCACCACCTGGCCCTGGGGGATGACATGGCCGTTATCGTCCACCAGAGCCACCATTCCCACTTCCCTACCCTGCCCCACTTCCATGGAGCGGTCTACCAATTCTTTAGCCAGTTTATGGTCTATGGAATTCACCTTTACCCTGGGTAGTTGCCATTTATTCTGGGCTGTAAAATCTTCTATAGACTTATATAGTACATCTACCACCTCTAAGGGGTAGGTAATATTAAGGTAATGATAGGTCAAGTCCACCCCATGACGAAGGACCGATTTCTCATCCTCCATGGAAACAGCAGCCAGAGTTTCCAGGTCAACCTGCTCTGACTCGGTGGCTAAATCAAAATATTTATCCTTGGGGTAAACCACTCCTGCCCCAGCCACTGTGCCGTCTTTAACCCCAATACTGACTATGGGTATGTTGAAAAAATCCACCCCGCTAACATCGGTAACCAAGCCGGTCTTTCCTGGTTTGGTGGTTATTAAAACACTGTTATCGGGCAACGTCTCCAGCCCTTCCAGAATGGAACGGTTATTGATATCGGCAATTTTACCCAATAGTTGTCGCAATGGCAGACCGGAGATACCCCCATCCACCACCTCGGTAGCCCTGTCAATGATACCCTCCTGGTTCACCAAGGCAATACACCCGGCATTACGCCCCTGACTAAGACTAACCGTCCGCTCCACCAACCTGTTAACAAGCTCCCTGGAAATCCCTTTTATCTCCACCATATTACCCCCTATGTAGTTTGGTGAGATTAGTATTTGCGGATTTGCGTTAGGGTATTCTTAGCGGTCAAACCCCCAAAAAGCTGACAGCTGATAGCTGATAGCTGACAGCTTCCCTAAGAAATACCCCCAAGCCTAGCTGGCTTCGCTAAACTTCATAGACACCAGTTTGGAGACACCGGTTTCGTCCATGGTGACACCGTAGAGGACGTCGGCTACCTGCATGGTGCCTTTGCGGTGGGTGATGACGATGAACTGGGACTTCTCGGAGAAAGCCTTGACGTAATCGGCGAAACGGGTTACGTTGGCTTCGTCTAGAGAAGCTTCAATCTCGTCCAGGACGCAGAAGGGACTGGGTTTTACCTTTAGAATGGCAAAAAGCAGAGCAATGGCCGTCAAGGCCCGTTCGCCACCGGACAGCAGGGACAGGTGCTGGGGCTTTTTGCCGGGGGGCTGAGCGATGATGTCTATCCCGGTTTCCAGCAGGTTGTCCCCGTCGGTTAACTGCAGGTGGGCGCGGCCCCCGCCGAAGAGTTCGGTGAACACCTCGGTAAAGTTGCGGTTAATGGCTTCATAAGCCTCCCTGAACCGGACAGTCATAATCTGGTTCATCTCGTTAATAACCTTGTAAAGGGCCCCTTTGGCCTCCTCCAGGTCGGTGAGTTGACCGGTAAGGAACTCATACCGTTCCTTAACCCGGGCATATTCTTCGATGGCGGCCAGGTTAACGGTTCCCAACTCAGCTAGGGAACGTTTCAGTTCCT
>JAJZSN010000153.1 GCA_021849745.1 Bacillota bacterium
AACTATCGGAATGGGAATCTGCCCGAAACAAGAACCAAAAGGGTATTGACTGGCAATTTACGACTGATAACGCAAGAATCAAATTAAGACGACTCTATCCGCAGTTTAAGAGTTGACAGTCTACTAGTTTAGCCATGGCTATTTTGGTTTTGGCTATGGTAGGCCAGCGGGGTACGGTGGTAATGGTGGTTGTTAAACCCAGCTTTTTACTTAAGTTAAGAACCTCGGATAGGGGTAAGGCATCTTTGACATAACCGTGGGTTATAACGGTTTTTCCAGTGGAAAGAGAAAAAACTGGCGCAATAATCAAATCAGGGTTCAAGGCCAGGGAGGGCAGATGGTGGCCGCCATCAAAGATTACGGCCCGGATTATTTGATGTTTTTTCATCAAGGATAGGGAGATTTGACCTTCTTTACTCAGGCGTGCCAGGTCGGCGCTAGAGCAATCTATCATGATTCGTGCCTTAAGCTTGATGGCGGCCCGGGTTGTATTGAGGAGCAGCCTCTGACGCCCCTTGGCAGACAGACCGGCAAAATCTCCGGGTGTGTTGGCTATAATGGTAACCCCCAACGGCTTATAAAGCCCTCTTTTTGCCGCAAGGGCCACCGCCTCCCGGGAAGTTAACACTGTCACTGCCCCTTCAGCTAAATACTTCTTTTCAGCCGAAGAGAGGGGAAAGGGGCCAAAAGAACTGTGCATCGTAACTGGGACAAAATTATTCAACCCCGAACCTATCTGGTCGTAAACATATTGAAAGGCCCGATTCTGCACCACCCAAGATAAATTATGCCAGGCTAGGTAAGAAGCCATGGCTAGGATTACAATAGCCCCGCCCAGGAAAGTTAAGCAGTTTTTAACCCGAAAACTCACGCAGATACCTCCCAAAATGCCCATCCTTAAAAAGCTAAATAATTTGGAATTAAATACATAATACCAGCCAAACATAATGAACCCGAAGCCTTCATATGTATTACTATGTACCGACTAAGGGGAATTTAAACTTAGGGGGTGATGCGACCAAGGGTAACATTAATTGATTATTTTTTTGTCACTCTCAAACAAAAAAGGCGTCTCAATGACGCCTTTTTTGTTTTAACTAACTATTACAGGCCTGATTTTCCAGATTCCTGTTGCATATTCGGAAATTGTCCGGTCGCTGGAGAATTTACCCGAATGGGCGATGTTATTAATACTCATGGAGAGCCATTTGTGACGGTTACGGTAAGCGTTATCCAGTTCGACATGGGCCTCTGCATAAGCAGCAAAGTCCTTAAGAACGAAGTATTCATCATTATTGAAGAGCAGGGCCACGTATAAGTTTTTAAATTCTTCGCTTGAGGGGTGCAAGGCGCCGTTAATCAGTTGCTCCAGTATTGTTTTTATTCTCACATCGTTATGATACATTTCCCAGGAACTATAACCGCCATGGTCATAATAATGCAAAACATCTTCAGCAGTTAGACCGAAGATAAATATATTTTCTTCACCCACTTCATCTTTGATCTCGATATTGGCGCCATCAAGGGTACCTAAAGTAACTGCCCCGTTTAACATGAATTTCATATTGCCTGTACCGGAGGCTTCTTTGCTGGCTGTGGAAATTTGCTCACTGACGTCTGCGGCGGGAAAAATCATTTCAGCTAGGGAGACCCGGTAGTTTTCCAGGAAAACCAGTTTAATTTTATCTTTAATGGTCTTGTCGTTATTTATTTTAGCGGCCAGGGTATTGATAAGTTTGATGGTTGTCTTGGCCTGATAATAACTTGGGGCCGCTTTGGCGCCGAAGATAAAAGTCCGCGGGGTTATATCCAGGTCGGGGTTTTCCCGCAGCCTGTTATATAAGTCCATGATATGTAAGACATTAAGAATTTGTCGCTTATAAGCGTGGAGGCGTTTAACGTGGACATCAAAGATGGAATTTAAATCTACATCGACACCGTTTTTTTCTTTTATAAGCTTGGCTAAGCGCTCTTTATTCACTAATTTAACCTGGGAGATTTTATCCTGGAAGGAGGGGTCAGATGAATATCTGACTAGTTCGATTAGGTCGTTAGGGTGCTTAATCCAGCTAGGGCCGATAGTTTCGGTAATTAATTTGGACAATCCTGGGTTAGCTTTAAGCAACCAGCGACGGTGGGTTACGCCATTGGTTTTATTGTTAAATTTAAGAGGGAAAAACTCGTTAAATTTCCGCATTTCCTTGGTTTTTAAGATTTCGGTATGAATCTGAGCTACTCCATTAATGCTGTGACTGCCCGCAATAGCCAGGTGGGCCATTTTTACATAATTATCGGCGATTACCGCCATGGCTTTAATCCTATCCCAATCTCCATGATACTTATTCCATAAATCCCGACAAAACCTTTCGTTGATTTCATTTACAATCATGTATATTCTAGGTAATAAGGCTCTAAACATATCGATAGGCCATTTTTCCAAAGCCTCGGCCAG
This sequence comes from Bacillota bacterium, assembly GCA_021849745.1. Lineage (GTDB taxonomy): Bacteria > Bacillota > Carboxydocellales > JAJZSN01 > JAJZSN01. Next base: position 2,453 of record JAJZSN010000153.1, read on the forward strand.
GATGGTATGGTTGGTGTAGGAAATGGTTTTAGTTGTGATTCCCCAGGCTTCATCCCAACCCAGTCCTTCTTCATCCATCAGGATACGCATAAGTTCGGGGATAGCCAGAACTGGATGGGTGTCATTGATGTGAATGGCAATTTTATCTGCCAAATTATTAAAACTGCCGTAAACCTTTTTATGCCTGCGGAGAATGCTTTGCAATCCTGCGGAAACGAAAAAATATTGCTGTTTAAGGCGTAATTCCCGGCCTTTATAGTGGTTATCATCGGGGTAAAGAATCTGGGAAATGGCTTCCACCGAATACTTATATTCTACAGCTTTGAGGTAATCACCGTGGCTGAAGGAAGAGAAATCAAAGTCTTTTTTAGCGGTTTCGGCACTCCAAAGCCGAAGGGTATTTACTGTATTATTACCATAGCCAATGATAGGTGTGTCATAGGGGACTGCCATTACCGAATCGTAGTTTTCGTGGGTGAAAATAGTCTTGCCATCAATATTTTCAACCTTAATGTATCCGCCGAACTTTACTTCCTCAGCCTGATCGGCTTTGCGAATTTCCCAGACATTACCTTCTTTTAGCCAATTATCCGGAAGTTCTACTTGATAGCCGTCTACAATTTTTTGTTCAAAAAAACCATATTTATATAGAT
>JAJZSN010000072.1 GCA_021849745.1 Bacillota bacterium
AGGGCTTGTTCTGTTATTGGACGAAAGAGAAACGCCTAAACGGTGTCGGTGATAAACGGGAATCGCCCCCGTCATTTTCGGTTCCGATATTGCCGTCAACTAGCGTGATTAATAACATATTACCAATCTGATTTATCTTTTCAATCGCCTTATGAATATTAATGAATCTGGTGGGATGCACATCTTTGATGAATCGCTGTACTTTTACATCCTGTCCCTGTTGCCCCTTTCGGTAAAACAACATGTTCATAAGAAAGTAATCCTCCTGCTCCAGTTCAACCAAGAGCATTCGAATATCCCCTTGAAACCCCTTTAATTTCTCCATATCCGCCGTCAGATTAAAGGTGCCCTGCACTTTGTTGACCATACCTTCCAAATCTTTTTGGTCCATTTGAGGCTGAAAGAGAAAACTAGGAATGAGAAAAACTGTGAAGTTACCAAGTCTGGCAGATAAATTTTGCCAGACAAAGTTCTCACCTGCTGTCAAATTATTCATACAGTTAACACAGAGGAGCATATTCTTTCGATAACTACCCTTCTCAAAACCGGAAGGAAAATTTAAATTGGTAGTGGTATAGAACTTCATCTTTAGTTTACTTGTATCTGCAGTTAATCCTTCACTAATCCCACATATCGAACAACAACCTTTCTCTCCCTTAGCAAAAACCTTCTTTTTTTCTTTAATAATCAAGTTTTGATAAGTGGCCATATTAGCCGCAGTCTTACCATTAATAGCTAATACAAAGAGGCCGATATTCTTATCAGTAATTCCGTATTTCTCTTTTAACCCTAAGATAAACTCCTTAGATAGTACCTTAATGGTTTTCTTGATATCTCCTTCTTGTTGATTAAAAATATCCTTGGGATTCCTCTCAGTAAAGCCAATACTACTTAAATCCAGGAGATATATATGTTTCTCCTTACCTTTGTCAACAAAAACAATATCTTGAAAAAATTTATCCCTTAATACTTTCAAATCAGCTTTCAGCTGCTCATCAATATCCATACTAATAAGGTTTGTTATGGTTTGGGATAATAGATAATTATGGGTTTTAACGCTCGCCTGCCACTGGGGGGCACTAGGTGCATCTGCATGTCCGATATAACAATACTTGCTGGAAGTATTGTCGTCCAATTCCTCTGTTACATCTAGTTCTAATGTCCCTAATTGTAAATTAAAGTCAATCTTAACTACCTGCAGGGGTTGCCCCTTCTTATTTTTCGTAGCTAAAGGTTGTAAGTAATTGCTTATTACATCTTGAGGATTATAGGCTACCTGTCCAATTTGCCATATTGCTTCTTGCATAATTTCACCTCCTTTATATCATTTTTTATATGATTTCTATACAGCCAAAACCTTGGGAGTTTTTACTGCCTAACCCACAATCAACTGACAATTGCAACAATTCCTCGGGTCCTGTTAAAACAAATTTTCCTTCATAACCTTTGATAATAAAATTTTTATACTTGTTTATGCGCATCTTCGTAGGCCCAATGCTTTTTATGGAAACTTCTCCATCTGGGGGCTCCGCACCAAACAAAGCATTATATTTTTTACGTAAATTATTGGTTATCAATTCATTATACATGGGTTCACCCGCCTGGAAGTAACAGGTATATTTTCTCCCATCGGGCCTAAGCAAGGTACTGTAAACAACTATTGGAGATAGGGTTTTTACCCTTATAGTTTTTGTACTGATTTGATATTTCTTTAACTCTATACGGTCAACGATTACCCGTTGTTGACCTAATCGAAGGTTGGGGTTTAATAACAACTCATTGGCTAAAGATTGACATACATCATCTAAAGGCGATGAAACTGTTAATTTAGTAACCTCACCATATTTAATTGTGTTTGTTTGCTGATCCAACTTAAAATTGCCCGTTAGTTTTGAAAAAGCAAAAAGCTTAAATACCCTTTTATTACTGCTATAACCTTGGTTATGTAGAAAATTGGCTAATTGGGGTTCCATAGAGTTATAGAGAGTAGCTTGTAACAAGTGATTATAGTGAATAGGTAAGGTAAGACCCTCCCGATGATTTAATACAAAATATAAGTGCATAAAAACCTCCCAAATATTTCTCCAGCCAATGCTATAAATTTCAACATCGTTCCTCAAATTCCTCTATTTAACATGGGGATAACCAAAAATTTTGTAATTAAAAACAAAAACCCCCTTAATTTTAATAAACTAAGAGGATTGTAACCTATAAAACTGACATCTGTTTGACAGTCCATCTCTTTCAAAAGTCCTTTAAAAATTTATTTTCCACTATGGATTATATATTTTCATTAGCTCTTCGTAAATCTCTCCCCATTCCATAAACCTGCAACAACTTCCGATACTTCTTATACTCCGGACAACCTCTAGCCACCAGATCCCAAAACGCCCGGCTATGATTCGGCACCTTTAGATGACACAACTCATGAACTACCACATAATGCAGCAATTCCTCAGGTGCGCCCTGCAAGCGATGGGAAATATGAATGGTCCCCTTGCGGTAATTACAACTCCCCCAGATGCTATTCTGCTGATAAAAACGAATCCCACGGAGGGGGAATCCATAAAACTCATCATTAATTCTACGGGCCAACTCCTGCAATTGCCCGTGGTTATAAATCTCCCCCTGACCCAGACCCGTCAAGGTTCCACTGTCAAGCCCGGCCAATTTCCCAAGGAGGCGGCGGGTAAGAATCTCAATATGCTCCTGCTGTTCCTTGAGACTTAAACGGCTGGAGATATCCAACACCAGCACACCGTCTTTAATGCGGCCTGAAGAATTCTTCTTATCTTTGTACCTAATTATCCGTTTCATCAATACTCCCTATCATTTCAACCCAGCTATTTCAAAATCTCCTCATTCCTGCCCAAGGGCTCCCCGGTACCCACATGGCCGAAAATGGATTCTTCCACCTTGCCTTCCAGTAAGAACTGGACTTTCTTGATATCGGGCAGTTCAGTAAAAGAATTGACAATGGAATAAATGGTATTGCTATCCCCTGTTGATCCACCCCAGTGGTTGGTCTGAAACTCCTTGGACCAGTTGACATAGGCGATGCCGTCCTTGACTTCCAGGGAAAGGAGCTTGGCTCCGTTGGGAATAGCCTCACCAAGGCTGGCCGGCCCCGGTCCCTTGATTAATTCCTCAATAACCTGTTCCGCTAAGGGTTTGTCCTGTTGAGGAACCACCTTAGTTACCGGCACCAACCTATTACCCTGCTCATCGGGGAAATAAACCACGAGTTTAACTGTTTTCTCCGCCGGAGGTTGAGGCGTGTTCTGCCCCTGAATCTCGTCCCGTGTTTTAGACTGTTGCCCTTGTTCCGCCGGAGTTTTAGGTGGTTCGCTGCCTCCGGAGGTGCAGCCGCTCAGCAAAAGACCACCTATTAGAAAGACTACGATTATTATCCATAGACCCTGTTTTTTCATGTCAACCCCTCCCCATGTCTTCCGCCAGTTCTCCTGTCAGCCGATAGATTTCCTCCGCCATCTCCAAAGGCAGCAGGCCGGTTCCACAACTGGGGGTCACCAGCCACCGGCTGTACAAATTTTTGCGGTCAACCCCGCGGGAAACCAGTTGCTCCATCTGCTCCTGCCATAAGGCCAGCAAGCTGTGGCGGTCATCGGTCAACACCTTGACTGCCGTGGGCACGATACCCCAGGCCAGAACACCACCCCGGCAGAAGAAATTGTTGATTTCCTGTTCAAAACCCACCAAGGTGGAGAAGTATCCGTAAGCATCGAAACTTAAAATATCAGCTTCCGAATCTAGGACGATAGACCAGTCGGCCCCGGCACAGGCGTGAACCCCGGCCGCTGCACCGGATCGGTGGATGGCACGGAACAAGGTGTTTAGCTCTTTTGTTATTTCGTTTTTATTCAAAGTTATATGAGTGGATAAACCGCAGGCATAAATCCGGGGGTCATCTATAAACAGCGCTACCGGAAGGCCAAAAGCCTTTAAGGTCTCCACCTGCCACCGGGCCGCCAGGGCCAAGGTCTTCAGAAGGATATCCTTGAGATCCCCTTGATAATAAGCGGGCTGCCGGTTTTGGTCGGTCAACTGCAGACCCACCGTAAGTAGGCCGCTGACCTGGCCCTTCAGATACCGGGCCGCCCCCGTGCCCTTTTCCTGCAGGTTGGCCAAAAATCCATAAAACCCCGCTGCCCCTTCGGGCCTCAGGGCAAAGAAATTCAGGGCTGCCCTGTCTCCTTCCTCGGCAGCCAGGTACAGCTCGTAGAACCGGGTAATTTTCTCAGTCCAGTCGGGTTGCGAGGTATCGAAAAAAGGCAACTTCCCGGGCCGCTTCACCATCAACCCCAGCTCCACCAGAGGCTGAATATACTGTTCGATAAAGCCCTCTCCTTCATGGCGCAGGGGCAACTGGGGCCAATGAGGCATCAAGGGCAGGCTTTCCGCCACCAGCCGGAGGGCCGGGGCCACTTCTCTATGGGGCAAGCTGCCGATGCCCGCCGCCATTTGCATGGGTATCTTAATCAATCCTCCACCCCCTTAAGACAGAAAGAAAAATCCGAAAACCATAGCCGCCACGATAACAATGGCCGGGTGTATATTCAAATACCCTAGGGCTACTACCGCTATACCGGCGATGACCACCGTAACCCAGCCGGGAAAAGAGGCCTTGGCCATGTCATAAGCCACCAGGGCCAGCAAAACCACCACCACAGGACGCACCGCTTTGAGCATCCCGGCCATTTGGGGAGTATCCTTAAACTTCCGGTATAGTTCAAAAAGGGCCAACATGGCAATAGCGGTGGGTAAGATAACCGCCAATGTAGCCACCACCGCCCCCGGGTAGCTGGCCACCTTGAAACCCACATAGGTACTCATTTTGGTCACGATTGGCCCCGGTAAGGCGTTGCCCATAGCCAAAGCATCCACAAATTCCTCGTTGGTCATCCAATGATACCTGTTAACAACCTCTTCCTGCACCAAAGGGATAAGGGAAGGCCCACCTCCATAACCGAAAATACCCACTCGCATAAAAGCAACGAATAAATCCCAGTAAACCATCTTCCTTCCCCTCCCGCAATTTATAATTCCGTGACCACCGGACGCCAGTTCAAGTCCTCCAGCAACCGGTCCCACTCCTGTCCGGATAAATCCCCCGGATTCCTTTCCAACACAGCGACTAAGGCCGCTTCCCAAAGGTTAGCCCCCAGGAACCGCCCTTCCCAGGCCGGGAAAAGGGTGATTAACCGGGCCGCCCCTCTTTTCCTAAGCTCCTCCACATCATCCGGCCGTACCGTACCGGTGATGACGGTCTGGCCGTCCAGACGGTCAGGCAGATGGCGATAGATAAAGTGAAAATCCCCGGCGATATAGTCGGCTTCTTGATAATACCGGCCAAAACGGGGTCTAATCCTGTTCTGTTTCTCACCTAGAGGGTAAAGAAAACCAATGGGCAACAGCCTTAATAAAGGCAAGGTCAAGCGCCCGGCCAGGGAAAAGGCAGCCAAAGACCGAAAGGCTATAGGCAGGCCCAGACCAAACATGGCATCCCCGATGGTTAATCTGGCCCCCTCTGCGGCCAAAGCCTCAGCCAGGGGGAAACGATCCAGCACGGAAACCACCAGCGCCCGGCAGCCCTTGAAGTGGCAAATCCCCTGCTCAGCAAGGTAAGCCACCGCCCGCCTTTCCAGGTGTTCCTTGACGGCGCTGCCATCCACCAGGGGGGTACGGCATACCCCCCGGCGCAAGAAATTCGCCTCCCGTAGGGGATAGCTACGACGGCCCAAACCATAGGCAAAATTAATTCCCCCCAGGCCTAGGACATCTACCTGCCCATCCAACTCCCGCAGTAGGCCTAAGGCTTTCTTCAGATCGCCACCGGTGCCAATCCTTTCTATTAAAATCCGTTGTCCCAATAATTCGACACAAGCCTGGACATCCCCTGCCGGAGAACCCAGGCTTATACTAATAACTTTTTTCATCTATTTAATCCAATCTCACAGGTATCCGGGAATCTAAGCACACCAACCCCGGTTCTACCCGGCATATCCAGGCCTGAATTTCCACCCCCGCCCGGGCCGCTTCCCGCAGGGTGCGGCCAAATTCCGGGTCGGTACCGTCATTGGAGGCAAACTGCCGGGCATCATTCCTCTGAACGAGAAATAGTACCCCTGCCCTTTCCCCCGCTTGGGCCTGGTGGGTTAACTCCTTCAAGTGCCTGGCGCCCCTCGGAGTAGGGGCATCAGGAAACCTGGCCTCCCCGTCCACCACTAGGGTAACGGATTTGGCCTCAATATATACCTTCTGATCCCCGTATTCTAACATGAAATCCAGTCTACTGCTGCCCATGGCCGCCTCCCGCTTGAACCCGCTGAACCCCTCAAACCCCTGGATGGCCCCCGCCTTTAAGGCCTTTTCCAGCAGCCGGTTGGGCATCCGGGAATCAATGCAAACCAGGTTTGGCCCATGCTCCACCATCACCAAATCATACTGGGTCACCCGATGGGCGAGAGGATAATACTGAAGGTAAACCCGCACCCCCGGCACCAGCAACTCTTTCATTCGCCCGGAATTAGGCACAAAAACCCGTCGGGCCACTCCCTCAATCTCCACCATGGCCGCAAACCGGTTCAACCTTTCCAAGAAAACCCCGGCCACCGGTTCACCTTTGAAATTAATACATATTTCTGTTTTTCCTGTCATCACTATGCCTCATCTTTTTTTACCCCAAACAATTCTAAGCGTCTGACGACTGAAGACTGACGACTGAAGACTCCTTAATCTTATCCTCCAGAAATACATGCATTCCCGGCGAGGGCAAAAACTTAATAACCTTGGTAACCCCATCCTCTTCATAAACCAACATAGACAATTCAGAGGAACCCCCCAGTTTGGGGTAAGCCTGGAGATAGGATGGTTTAGCAATGTTTTTCACCGCCGGGTGCCTAATCAAGGACATAAACTTACCCTTAACAATCTCCCTCATGGCGGTGTAGGGCACAAAAGCCAAGACCTTTTCCCCCTGAAGAAACTTCAGACCTTCCAAAGTCAACTGATAAGAGGTTTTGATTCGGTTTAATAAAAATCGAGCCTGGTTAGCCACCATCAACCCACCGATAAGGAAAACCAGAATATGGGGCTGAAAATACAGCACCAGCCCCCATAAAACCAACAATGCCCCCGTGCTTAACCACAAGCCTAAAGGAATAGCCAGCTTCTCTTCCCTAAAAATTTTCTCCAAATTCCCTCACCCCGTAAAAGAAAAAGAGGCCTACGCCTCTTTATTATTGCTTCACTGCATCATTCAAATCCTGAATCAGTTTTGCTACATCAATGCCATGAGCCAAGGCCCCTTGTTCAACATTCTCGAACCTGGCGGCGGCACAACCGAAGCATCCCATGCCATGGGCCTGGAAAACAGGAATAGTTTGGGGATACTGGCTTACTACCTCGCCAATACCCATATCTTTAGTAATTGACATCTTAATACGCCTCCCTTCTTAGTCAAAAGTTTAGCATATCCCGGGGGAAAAATCAAATCACGAATTTTTTTCGTGGGCCAATTTTTCCACGAAAATTCCCTTGATAACTTCTCGCCATATCCGGGCAGGATATGTGCCACCATAAACCCCTTCCAGGTAATGACCGGCATCGGTATGGTCATAACCAAGCCAGACCGCAGCCACCAATTCAGGGGTATAACCCACAAACCAGGCATCTTTGTTTCCTTTATGCCTCTTGAATTGGGGTAAATCAGGCAGTTGCACGGTACCCGTCTTCCCTGCTACCGGCCATTGCTCCAACTGTGCTTCGATACCGGTTCCGCTTTTGACAACCTCTTGCAGCATGGCGGTCATAGTTTGGGCCGTTTGTTGGCTCATCACCTGCCGGGCCGCCTGCTGGGGGCCTTTAATCTCAATCCCGTTGTAATCAGTGATTTTAGTGATTACTATGGGTTCTCGGTAAATACCCCCGTTGGCAAAAGCCCCATAGGCCGCCGCCAGCTCCAAGGGGGAAACCCCTTTTTGCAAACCGCCCAGGGCCAAAGCCAGTCCCTGGTCCTGATCTGTCAAAGGAACTCCTAAGTTCCGTGCAAATTCGAAGCCCCTTTCAATCCCCACCAGTTTTAGGAGTTTAACAGCATAGACGTTGACCGAATACTTAAGGGCAGTTTCCATGGTTATGGCTCCCCTGTAGCGCCCGTCGCTGTTTTGGGGCTGGTACCTGCCGTAGGAAACCGCCTCGTCAACCATGACATAGGAAGGCTTGAAACCTGCTTCCAGGGCAGGGCCATATGACGCCAAAGGCTTCATGGTAGAACCAGGCTGGCGTGCCATTTGGGTGGCCCGGTTGAACCCCCGTCTGGTCTGGTAGTTCCTGCCCCCTACCAGGGCCCTAACCTGGCCGGTACGGTAATCCACCACCGCCACCGCAGACTGAACAAGTTGGTCGGGGGGGCTGGGCGGGAAAACATCCTTGCGGGCAAAAACCTTTTCCGCCGCCTTCTGCGCCTTGGGATCCAGGGTGGTATAAATCTTCAGTCCACCCCGGTAAAGTTCTGCATTGGTCAGCTTGTATCTTTTGATAGCCTGATCCAGGACATAATCTACGAAGTAGGGGTGTTGATAAACCCCCGCCTTGGGTAATCCCGCCAGGCTGAGATCTTCCTGCCTGGCTTGACGGCTTTGCTCCGGTGTAATCATCCCATATTGAACCATTTGGGCCAGTACCAGGTTTCTCCTTTCCGTAGCCCGATGCACGTCCCGGTAAGGGGAATAATAGCTGGGATTACGGGGCAGACCGGCCAGCATGGCGCTTTCCCCCAGGGTTAACTGCCTTACGTCCTTACCGAAATAGACCCTGGCCGCCGCTTGGACTCCGTAAGCCCCGTGCCCTAGGTAGATGCGGTTGAGATAGTGTTCCAGGATGTCATTCTTAGGGAATCGCTTCTCCAATTCGGTGGCTATGATAAGTTCCTTCACCTTGCGCTGCACTGTCTGATCCTGACTCAGAAAGGAATCCCGCACCAACTGCTGAGTAATGGTGCTGGCCCCTTCCTCCACACCTCCGGCCTGGTAGTTAACCCAGGCGGCCCGGGCAATGGCCTTAAGGTCATAACCCCGGTGATCATAGAAGCGAATATCCTCTACAGCCAGAAAGGCTTTCCTTAAATGGTCGGGCATTTGTTCTATAGCAACAGGCTCCCGGTTTTTCTCGGCATGGAGAACTGTCAGCACCTGGCCCTGGGCATCGTAAATGGTGGTGTTGATGTCCGTGTTCAGGTCGGCCTGATTCCAGTCATCGGCATATTCGCCCACCAGGGCCAGGCTCACCCCTACTGTAGTGCCCAATATAGTCAGGGCTGAAATGATGATGATGAAGAAAATAAACCCCGTGATGATGACAATTTTTCTAAACCAATGGGTCTTTTTAGCCAATGCTAAAAACCCCCCCCTTCTTTCGACAGAATACCTATAAGTATTCAAGAAAGATGGGGGGTTTTCCTGCCTAGCCATACTATTTTAGCCGGCCGTCGGTTGGACTGCAGGGTTAGTTTGCTGAGGTAAAACCGGAGCTGCTTCGGTTTCCCCTGATTCCGGTTTAACCAGGGGCCCTGATGGCGGCGGCCCTGATTGACCGGCAGGCCCGGTGGGCTCTACACCAGGTTGACTTGGTGTCCCAGGTTGACCCGGTACCGGCTGAACAGGAACAGGCTGGGGTTTAGGTAAAGAGGTCAACACATCCCGCCGAAACTTGAACTTGCCCTGGTATGCCGGAAATTTCCCCACCGGAACCCCCTCCAGGGCCGCCCTCATCACCTCCCGCCAAATGAGGGCCGGAAAAGACCCGCCGTAAATATCCAGGCGGTGCCGCCGATCAGTATCATCGTAACCAAGCCACACCGCCGCCACCAGTTCGGGGGTATAACCCACGAACCAAGCATCCTTGTTGCCCCCGACACCTCTAAACTCCCTGGTATCGGGCAGTTGGGTAGTACCTGTCTTCCCAGCTCCCGGCCGGTTCAGGCGGGCCCTGGTTCCTGTCCCTCCCTGAACCACTCCCTGAAGCATACCGGTCATGAGGTAAGCGGTTTGTTCACTCATCACCCTTTGGCCGTTATTTCTGCCGATATAGAGTTCATTACCCTGATAATCGGTTATTTTCACTATGGGATTAGGCTCTACCAGCACCCCTTGATTGGCAAAAGCCCCATACCCGGCGGCCATTTCCAAGGGCGAAACCCCGGTGGTAATCCCACCCAGGGCCAGGGCCAGAACCTGATCCCGTTCTACTAAAGGAAAACCAAGTTTCCTGGCAAAATCGAACCCGGCCCGGATTCCGACCTTATCAAAAAGTTTTACCGCATACACATTAACCGACCGGCGCAGGGCATCCTTCATCATCATTGGCCCTCCGTACCCGCCCCCGGCGTTTTTTGGGCTGTACTTACCAAAACTCACCGGACTATCGGTTAGGACGGTAGTAGGCGGATATTTTTGTTCCAGAGCCGGCCCGTAAACAGCTATGGGCTTGAATGTGGAACCCGGCTGGCGTTTCAACTGGGTGGCCCGGTTATAACCCCTCTTGGCCACATGACGTCGGCCCCCTACCAGAGCCTTAACCTGACCTGTGCGGTAGTCCAGCACCGCCACAGCACCCTGCACCTGCTGATCCGGTGGGCTGGGCGGGAAATTGCGGGGGTTGGCAAAAACCTTTTCCGCCCCCTGCTGAACCTTTGGGTCCATAGTGGTATAAATCTTCAGCCCGCCCCGGTAGATCTGCTCCTCGCTTAAGCCAATTTCTTCCCTAGCATATTGGATAACATGATCCACAAAGAAAGGATGCCGGTAAACCTCACGGTTCTTAAGCCCGGCCAAGAAATAACCTTGCTGCCGGGCCTCTGTAGCTTCTTCACCAGTAATAAAACCGGCCTCCACCATGAGATTCAGGACGGTGGCCATCCTTCCTTGAGCCGATTTAGGGTCCAGATAGGGTGAATAATTGGCTGGGTTGCGCAAGAGACCGGCCAAGAGAGCGCTCTCGGCTAAGGTCAGATGCTGAACATCTTTACCGAAATAGGTCTGGGCCGCCCCCTGAACCCCATAAGCCCCATGGCCGAAATAACTGCGATTAAGATACATGGCCAGAATTTCATCCTTACTGTAGTTTTTCTCCAACTGAATGGCCAGCAAAGCCTCCTTAACCTTCCGTTCCATGGTCTTTTCCGGCGTTAGAAAAGAATTCTTTGCCAATTGCTGGGTTATGGTGCTGGCCCCTTCCACCGTCCGCGTATGCTCCAGATTTTCCACCACCGCCCGGACGATGGCCTTAAAGTCCACACCCTCATGGTCATAAAAGCGGACATCCTCAGTGGCAATCACCGCCTGACGCAAATGTTCCGGCATCCTCTCAAAGGGAACGGGAACCCTATTTTTCTCCCCATGAAGAACGGCCAGCAAACCACCCTGGTTATCGAAAATAAAGGTATTGCGGTCAGTCTCTAATTGGCTCTTACTCCAAGCAGGCATATTAGCCTGCACCGAAGCCAAGCCCAATTGAACCAATCCAAACAGAAGCGCAATAATGACAGCCAACGCTGCTATTAGCAAAACCGTTTTTCTCCCCGGAGTATTCTTCATAACCACCCTCCACCCAGTTTCCAACATACATTATATATACCACAAATAACCATACCATCCAATACTTCCCCCTTTATTAGACAAATAAAGAATCCTTAGACAAAAAAATCAAACCCCCGCAAAAACTTGCGAAGGCTTGACCCAAAGCTGATAGCTGACAGCTGACAGCTGACAGCCGACCACTAACTCCTACCCATAAGCTTATCTCTGATTGGCCAATCAGCTTCCGGCATGGGAAAGTCCATTAACTGCCCCGGTGTTACCCAACGGAAATCCTGACACTCCCTGGCAATCCCCTCACCCCTTAAGTGACGACAAAGATACGCCAGGAGAAGAATGTGCTTACCCCCAGGATAGACATGGGAAACCACCTGAAAGATTTCCCCCACCTCAATATCCATCTCCAACTCTTCTCTAATCTCCCGAACTAAACAATCCTCCGGCGACTCCCCAGGAATAATTTTACCTCCCGGAAACTCCCACAATCCCCCCAGTGGATCACCCTGAACCCGCTGAGCCAACAAAATTTTCTCCCCCCGACAAATTACCCCCGCAGTAACAACAATAATCCCCATAACCCCTCCCAAGAACACTCATAAGTTAACTCCCCAGGCTGACAGCTGATAGCTGATAGCTGATTTAAAGATTTCTCCACCCCCACCCTTTTCACCTGCCTGCTTCCACTCCTGCCGGTTTAGCCAACCTGAAAGTGGTTCCCCCCTTAAAGGCAGGAATAACCAACCGCTCCTGGCGAACGATATTCACCCGTACACCCCCCGCTTCCAGGTCTGGTAGTAAACCATAGGTAACCCGCAGGTAGTTCTCTAATTCAGCAGCATTACCTATGGCCGCTATCTCATAAGGAACCCCGCTGGTCCTGGTGATAGGGACTTTATTAACCAGTAGGTTCCTCCCCGCTTCATGAACAGCCGTATTGGTCACAATCCGCTGGCCGTTGATGGAGATAGCCTCCGCTCCCCCATATCGGAGGATGTTAATAACATCTTTGAGATCAGAAGAATAAATCACCGTCCCCCCTTGGATATTGCGATCATCCAAGGTTAACACCAGACCGGACCCTTCTACAGGAAGCTCGCCGGTAATCACCTTCAGCCGGTCAATTTCCTTGGTAACACCGGTAACCGCCGGGGACTTTTCAGCCCCCTCCCGGTAAGCCCGAATTTGCTCCCGCAGCCGGATAACTTCCTTTTCCAGCCCCACCCTCCTGGTTTCCGCTTTTTTAAGCACTGTTAAAAAAGTGGCAAACCGGCGGGTCGAATTATTGCTCTCCTTTTGTATTTCCTGGGTGGCCCGAAACTGAAAAGTTAACATCAGACCAAGAACCATGGCCGTCAACATAATGGGCCACTGCCACTTAAAGGACTTCATCAAATCACCTCAAAGGTTTGGCATATTTCAATTCCAGGGTTTCCGGTCGGCCGGGCAAACGGATTTTGGCCTGATCCTTAACCTCCAGTTTGATGCCGTATTCTTTCTGCAAACTGCTTAAAAACGGCAGCACATCCATGTTCAAAGACGTCCGCAGATTGTTGGAATCGCCAATGGCCTGAATCAGATAAGGCGGGGAAATCAACTCTTTATTGGTGAAAATGGTAGTACCACCACAAAAAATCTCACTTAAGGTATTAAGCCGCAGGTTATTGATGGCGATGGCCTCGGCACCCCCGGTCCAGAAAGCATTGACAATCTCCCGCAAAAAAGATTCGTGGATATAGTAGTTATTAGGGTCAACCCCCTCTTCCCGGGGGCCCTGACTATCGGCTAAAACCACTTCCATCCCAGGACCTTCCACCGGTTCTAGACCCGCCCGCACCTTGGTCTGGGCCAGTTCGTCCAGAATCAATTTATTGGCGCTTTGCCCTTGCTGATATTTGCGCAGTTGCTGGGATAGCCCGGACTTTTCCCGCTCCAGCAGGTCGTTGGCCTGCTCCACCTGAATCATAGTGCCCACCAGGTCATCGGCCCGCATGGCAGCCGGATTTTTTCCGATGATATTTTGCTGGGCCTTGAACTGGGTCATGATGAGGAAACCGGCAATAAGGCAGCCCAGGGCTACCCAGCCTGTCCAGCCGTATTTATTCACGCTAACCTCCTAATTGGGGAAAGTTCATCTCTTTATTATGTGCAATAAGACCAAAAATAAATGAGGGGGTAAAGTAAAAACAATGAAAATGATTAACCACGGAGAGGCCACAGAGGTTTATAGGCCGCCATTATGGGTTATTTAGTCCTTAGACTTTTGATATATAAAGCCTATATAAATTTTTTCTCTGTGTTCTCCGTGCCTTCCGTGGTTAATTATTTGTGAAATGGAAAAACCCGGATTCCTCCGGGCTTCCACCGATTTATTATATAATAATTTACCCCTGTTCCAAACTAATCTCCGTCAAGTTTACCAACCCCGTCTGCACCGCATAAAGGGCTACCTGAATCCGGCTCTCCACCCTTAGCTTCTGGCGGATATTGCGAATATGATTACGCACCGTCTTTTCGCTAATCACCAGCACCTGGGCTATCCGCCTGTCATTATACCCCTTGGCCAGGAGAGAAATGACCTCCAGCTCCCGCCTGGTCAAATGAACCTTGGTCTGTTGCCCAGGTACCACTTCCGTTTGAAAACGCCCATCAATCAAGCGGCGAAAATCAGCAAGAATCTTGGTAGAAAGCTGGGGAAACTTTTCTTTACCCTTCCACAGCAGATTCACTATTTCCATCAGATTGCAGTTACGCTCAATATAACTAACCCTGGTCTTGGGGTCGTAGGAAACAAAGACATAGGCCACATTAGGCATAATCTCCTTAAGTATCTTTACCGATCCCAGGATGGTTAACCCCGGTAAGTCAACATTAACCAATACAGCATTGGGTTTAAGTCTTTTGGCGCTGTCAACCAGGCTTTGAAGATCCTGAACATCACCAAGGATTTCAATATTATTATCCAAAGAGACGATTTTGCGCATGTTAATATCCGAACATATGACATCGGCAATTAGCAACGTTTGCTTGGCCATTACCCTTCCCTCCCGACAATGAAATCTGTTTAGACCAATGAATCTATTTACTGTTAGTGTATGAAACAGGCTGGAAAAGGGTGTGTAGGCCAAAACCACAATAAGAGGCATTTTTAATTGTATTCTTTAGTATAAGAAAAAGTGACCACTATTTTCCGGTCACTTTTCGATAGATTTCCTCATATTGCCCTACTATTTTTTCAACATGAAACTTCTCCGTTGTCCTCCGGCGGGCTAGGCTGGCCATTTTACCGTGCAATTCCGGATTAATCAGAATATCCAAACCCTGCCTGACCATTTGAGCCACATCACCAAGGGGCGCCAGATAACCACACTCCCCATGGCTTATCACTTCAGGGATTCCCCCGATGTCAGTGGCCACAACCGGCACCCCGCAAGCCATGGCCTCCAGGGCCGCCAGGCCAAAACTCTCTTTCTCAGAAGGTAGCAAAAACAGGTCGGCAATGGAAAGCAACTGAACCACACATTCCTGCTTACCCAAAAAATGAACCCGTTGGGCCACTCCCAACTTCTCGGCCAAGTGCAGGGCCGCCGACCGTTCGGGGCCATCCCCAACCAACAGTAAATGGGAAGGCAACTCTTCATTGATTCCGGCAAATATCCGCACCACATCCCTAATCCTTTTTACCGGGCGAAAGTTGGAGATATGAATGATAACCTTCTCCTCCGGGCGGGCGAAATACCTGCGCATGTCCGGGTTGTCCACCCTCCGGTATTCCTCCGGGTCGATGAAGTTATAAACGGTGGTAATCTCTTTATCCAGGGCGAAGGTCTCCAGTGTTTCCGCCCGCAAACTCTCAGAAACCGCTGTAACCCCATCGCTTTCCTCGATACAAAACTTAGTGATATGGGTAAACTGGCTGTCATTGCCCACTAAAGTTATATCAGTGCCATGGAGGGTGGTTATCACCGGCAGGCGTCCCCTCAGCATCTGTTTAGCCAGGTAGGCGCTAACCGCATGGGGAATGGCGTAATGGGCGTGAACCAAATCCAAGCCTACCTTATTGACCACCTCCACCATCTGACTGGCTAAGGCGATACTGTAAGGGGGAAATTTGAATAAAGGATATTCGGAAATCTCCACCTCATGAAGAAATATATTTTCCTGAAAACCATTAAGGCGAAAAGGCCGGTCATAACTGATAAAATGTACCTCATGGCCGCACCGGGCCAGGTGTACCCCCAATTCGGTGGCCACCACCCCGCTGCCCCCATAGGTAGGGTAGCAGACCATTCCTATTTTCATGTTACACCCCTTTGGCTCCCCAGAATTCTAGGGGATCCCGAACTTCCAGCCAGTTTTTGACCACAAACCCCTCGGCCTGAAGAGCCCTTATCTTGGACCCGTAATACAAGTTACGACTTTCCAATGCCGAAGGAAAACCTCCGTTCAAAATGGTGGGCAGCATCTTGTTCCGTCGTCCAAACTGGGATTGGTGGGCTAAAATGGCTGCCTTTTTAATCTCAAAAACTTCAGTGACATCTACAACGAAATCAGGTTTAATATCCTGGTGCAGGAAGTAATAAAGAACCTCAACAGGCCGGTAAGGAGGTAGTTCCGGCAATAGTTTGCGGAGACCTGCGGCAAAATGGGCCTCCTGAATCAAGCGACTGGCCGCCGCATGGTCGGGGTGCCTGTCCTCCCAGTAGGGAGCCAGAATCAATTTGGGCCGGTATGTCCGCAAAACCTTTACCACCCTGGCGACGTAATCGTCGTTTACGGTAATGCCCCTATCGGGAATCTCCAGGTTTTGCCGCCAGACGGCTCCCAGGATACCCATGGCTTCGGCTGCTTCAGCCTGTCTTTCTTCAACGGTGCCGTTGGTGGACATTTCTCCCTTAGTCAGATCCACGATGGCCGTCTTATAGCCTAATCGGGCCTCCTTGGCCAACAGCCCGCCACAACCAGATCGGAA
>JAJZSN010000073.1:0-15268 GCA_021849745.1 Bacillota bacterium
CCGATCTCAACCAAGGATAAGGCCCAGGAACTTAGCAGCAACAAGAACATCCAAATCCAGGTTCTTTCCTACGGCTTTGACCGGGCAGAAAAGGCCCATATGGCCGCGGCAGTAGTTCCGTCCGCCATGATGGCCCTTGAAAAAGCCGGTATTGGCGTTAACGACTTGAAAGCTATTAAGACCCACAATCCATTCGTAGCCAACGATGTACATATGGCTAAGGAAATGGGTATAGATGTAATGAGCTTTAATAATAATGGGAGTTCTCTCATCTACGGGCATCCCCAGGGACCGACTGCTGGCAGAGGAATTATTGAGATGATTGAAGAGTTGGTCATCCTTGGCGGAGGATATGGATTGTTTGCCGGATGTGCCGCAGGAGATACCGGAGCGGCTTTAGTTATCAAGGTATCCTAAGTACCTAGTTTTTCAGGCCTAAATGCCATTTTAATTACAACGTTTATATAGCAGGAAAAGATATGGAGGGGGTCAATCACCCCCTTATTCTCCCCAAATAAAAATATGAGGAGGTATAGTACATGACTATTAAGAAAATAGGTGTTTTGGGTGCCGGTTCCATGGGTGGAGGTATTGCGCACTTGGCGGCCCTTAAGGGCTTTGAGGTAATTCTTTGTGATATACAACAGTCATTTGTGGATGGGGCGATTAAACGGGCCACTTCTCTGATGGATAAGAATATCGAGAAACAGAAGATGACAGTAGAAGAAAAAGAAGCCGTGTTGGCCCGGATTACCACCACCACCAATATAGAAGACTTTGCCGCCGCTGATTTTGTGGTAGAGGCTATTATTGAGGATCTGGAATTGAAGAAACAAGCTTTTGCCCAACTGGATAATATTTGTCGTCCAGAGGTAATCCTAACTACAAATACTTCGTCCATGTCTATTACTGTTATAGCGGCGGCTACTTCACGGCCGGATAAGGTGGCGGGTATGCATTTCTTCAATCCCGCTCAGGTTATGCGGTTAGTAGAAGTGGTCCGAGGTTACTACACCAGTGATGAAACGGTTCAAGCAGTATCCGAATTGGCTCAAGCTATTGGTAAAACCACCGTTGAGGTGAAAAAAGATACCCCAGGTTTCATCGTCAATCGGGTCATGATGCCCCAGTTTTTAGAGGCTATCCGGATTGTGGAAGAAGGGATTGCTAGCCCAGCGGATGTTGATACAGCTGTTACTTTGGGCCTTAACTATCCTATGGGACCCTTCACACTGATGGACTTCACCGGGGTAGATATCTCTGTTTTTGTTTCGGAATATTTTTATAATGAATCCAAGGATCCGAAATGGAATGCTCCCCAAACCGTTAAAGCCCTTGTCAGGGCAGGTCGCTTAGGTAAGAAGACCGGTGCTGGGTGGTATGACTACAATAAGTAGGTAAAACGGATCTAATATGAAAGAGGTATCTGACCATGACTTATGAGGTAATTCAGTTAACTAAAGAAAATGGTGTGGCTACCATCACCTTAAATCGCCCACCTTTGAATCCCTTGAATAGTCAAATATTCAGGGAATTATCTGCCGCAGTTGACGAATTGCATGCAGATAACTCAGTTAAAGCAGTAATCCTTACGGGAGCAGGGGATAAGGCCTTTGCTGCAGGGGCTGATGTTACAGAAATGGCCAATTTGACTCCTGTGGAAGCCTATTCCTTCTGCCAAGACTCAAGAATAGCCTTTGAAAAGCTAGAGAATCTGGGGAAACCGGTTATAGCTGCCATTAATGGTTTAGCTTTAGGTGGTGGCTCTGAATTGGCCTTAGCTTGTGACTTCCGACTGGCTGCAGATACTGCCAAATTTGGGTTGCCAGAAATTAATTTGGGTATTATTCCCGGAGGAGGAGGTACCCAACGCCTGCCCAGGTTAATTGGAGCAGCCAAGGCAAAGGAATTAATTTTCTTAGGAGATATATTTGATGCTGCTACTGCAGAAGGGGTGGGCTTGGTAACCAAGGTAGTTCCGGCAGATTCCCTTCAGGAAGAGGCTCAGAAACTAGCCGCAAAATTGGCAGCAAAACCGGCAGTGGCCATGAAAATGGCTAAAGCATCAATTAATACCGGAATGAACCTAGATATTACTTCAGCCTTAACTTATGAAACTCAAAACTTTATCCTGGCCTTTGCCAGTGATGACCGTAAGGAAGGCATTGGGGCTATGTTAGAAAAGAGGAAGCCAAACTTTACGGACAAATAGAGGTGAACAAAATGAGTAACTTTCCAAAAGGGTGTAGCTGGCTTTTTGACCAGACTAATCCTCAGGAAGTCTTTACACCTGAAGATTTTACCGAAGAACATAAAATGATTTTCCGTACTGCCGGAGGTTTTGTTGCCGACAATGTCTTAGCGAGAATAGATGAACTGGAGGCCCAGAAGG
This sequence comes from Bacillota bacterium, assembly GCA_021849745.1. Taxonomy (GTDB): domain Bacteria; phylum Bacillota; order Carboxydocellales; family JAJZSN01; genus JAJZSN01. Next base: position 2,393 of record JAJZSN010000073.1, read on the forward strand.
AAGGTTTAGTCAGAGAACTGCTGGAGGGTTGTGGAGAATTGGGTCTTCTTGGAGCTGACGTACCGGAAGAGTATGATGGGATGGACATGGATAAGATCAGTTCTACCATTATTGCCGAGTGTATGGGCCGAGCAGGTTCCTTTGCCATGACTCAGGGTGGTCAAACCGGTATCGGTAGTTTACCCATCGTGCTTTTTGGTAATCAGGAGCAGAAGCAAGAGTATCTACCGGGTATAGTCAGTGGAGAAAAAGTCGCTGCCTATGCCTTGACTGAACCTGGAGCAGGATCAGATGCTTTAGCAGTAAAGACAAAGGCAGTATTAAGTTCCGATGGTAAGAATTATGTTTTAAATGGCACTAAACAGTTTATTACTAATGCTGAAATGGCAGATGTGTTCATTGTATATGCCAAGGTTGATGGAGAAAAGTTTACAACCTTTATTGTGGATGGGGATTCTAAAGGGCTTTCTACGGGACCGGAAGAAAAGAAAATGGGAATTAAAGGTTCTTCCACCAGAACTGTTATTCTTGAAGATGTAGAAGTTCCGGTGGGAAACGTGCTATATGAAATAGGCCGAGGCCATGTAGTGGCTTTTAATGTATTGAATATGGGTCGGTATAAGTTAGCGGCAAACTCTGTGGGCAATGCTAAGTATGCATTGGAATTGTCTGCTACCTATGCTAATGACCGGAAACAGTTTAATACTCCCATAGCCAATTTTGGGTCAATTAAGGAGAAATTAGCCCAAATAGCTATAAAAATCTATGTCATGGAAAGTATGGTCTACCGGACCGGTGGTCTCTTGGAAAACCTCTTAAGTAGTTTGGATATATCGGGTGAGGACGGGGGGCAGGTCATTGCCAAAGGTGTTGAGGAGTATGCTCTCGAGTGTTCAATGAATAAAGTCTTTGCCACCGAGGCTTTGGCTTATGCAGTTGATGAAGGGGTTCAGATTCATGGGGGCTACGGTTTTATTTCAGAATATCCTATTGAAAGGCTCTACCGGGACGCCCGCGTTTACCGGATTTTTGAAGGAACCAATGAAATCAACCGTAACCTGATTCCAATCATCTTACTCCGCCGTGCAGCCAAAGAAGATTTGCCTCTTCAGGGAGCCATATCAAAGCTCCGGGGAGATCTAGCAGCCGGGATTCCGGCTAGGGAGAATGAAGCTCAGGTTGTACAGGCAGCAAAGGATATCTTCCTGCTGACCATGGAAGCCGGAATTCAAAAGTATGGGGAAGGTTTACAGAATCATCAGGAGGTACTTGGCAGATTAGCTGATTTGGCCATTGGGGCTTTTGCCTTAGAGAGTGCTCTGATTAGGGCCCAAAAGGCAGAGGCTAAGGAGGGTGAAGCCAAGGCAAAGCTCAAATTGAGCATGACCAGAGCTTACATTTATTCAACCATTGGAACTTTGGAGAATATCGCCAAGGAGACTTTAGCAGCCCTTGCAGAGGATGAGGAGTTAGCCAACTACCTAAAAGATCTGCAAGACCTTTCACGGTATACTCCCTGGAACACCATAGTTTTGAGACAGGAAATAGCTAATGCTATTTCATCAGCCGGTAAATATATAGTATAATGGAGGAGGAGGGGTTAAACCTCCTCCTTATTATGTTGCTCCAGGAACTTATAGCATACCCACTTTTGTGGATATTGCTAAGAAGTGAAGCGAGCGGTGCGCCTTTTGATTAATGGTATTCCGACTACGGCCAATCTATGAAAAGGAAGTTGATTTGAGATGAAATATGATTTACCCCTTTTTCGTCCCCCCAGTGAAGCCTATAGCTTAATTATTCAAGTAACCTTGGGTTGTTCCCACAACAAATGTACTTTCTGTTCTGCCTTTAAAACTAAAACCTTTAAAATCAGAACTCTGGATGAGGTTGAAGCTGATTTAAAGGAAGCCAGAAAAACTCATCCCTATGTAGGAAAAATATTCTTAGCCGATGGGGATGCCTTAATCCTCCCCACTGAGTATTTACTCAAACTTTTTAGTCTAATTAGAAAATTATTCCCCGAATGTAACCGAATCGGGATTTATGGTTCAGCCAAGGCCATCAACCGCAAAACTCTAGCGGAATTAAAACAATTTGGCCAGGAGGGGTTAGGCATAATATATCTGGGATTGGAGTCGGGAAATGACCAAGTCCTTACCAATATCAATAAGGGTGTAACCGCTGATGAGACCATTAGGGCGGGGTTAAAGGTCAAGGAAGCAGGAATCCCACTATCCATTACAATCATATCAGGTATGGGCAGCCGGGAACTCCTCCGGGAACATGCCTTAGATACTGCCCGAGTCCTTAATGCCATTGATCCCGATTATTTAGGCCTATTAGCTTTAATGATTGTGGAAGGAACCCCATTATTTGAGCAAAAGCAAAGGGGCCAATTTGAGGTTCTAACTCCTAAGGAGATAATGGCCGAGACTAAGCTTTTATTGGAGAATTTAGAGCTCACTAACTGTGTTTTTCGCGCCAATCATGCGTCTAATTACTATCCCTTGATGGGCACGTTACCTGAAGATAAGCCTGCTTTGTTGGCTTTGCTAGATAAGATTCAGAATGCTTCGCCGGATGTCTTTAAGAAGGATAGTCATAGGCTTCTTTAACTTGGGTGTATGGGTATTACTTCGTCGGTCGGGGGTCAGAAGGAGATTTATTAGGATTGTCAAATAAGCAAAAGGAGGGGCAAGAGAATGAGGAAGATTTTAGGCTTGGTGTCCTCTCAACGCAAACAGGCCAATGGGGAGATTTTAATTAAAGAGGTGGCGGCGGCCGCTGGAGATAACTGTCAATTGAAGTTATTAAGATTGGCTGATTTGAACTTGGAATTATGTCGGGGGTGCTATACTTGTTTGACCCCAGACAAGCAATGCCCTCTAGACGATGGCCTTTATTACTTAGTGGAGCAGATTAAAGACGCCGATGGTATTATCCTGTCCGCTCCCTGCTACGCTATGGGCCCTGCCGCAGTAACTAAAGTCTTAGGGGATCGGATTATTGCTCTTGCCCAGATTATGGATCAATGGTGGGGTAAGCCCTGTGTGGTGGTGGCTACTGCAGGTATTCAGGGTTGGGAGGGCTATACATCTACTGCCCTTAATACAATGGTTAGGTTAATGGGTTTTGATTTAAAGGATAGTCATATGTTTATGGGGGCCTTACCCGGAGAAGGCGTTATGGGCGAAGGCGCTATAACCAGAGCCCGGAAAATGGGTCAAGCCCTTTTTGGCCAGGCTCGACCGGCCCTGGTAGGTGAATGTCCGACCTGTTGGTCGGAAGCCTGGAGGTTTAATAATCCAGAGACGGTAGTTTGCACTATCTGCGGTCAAACAGGTAGTTTAGTGCTGGAGAAAAAGAATATTAGATGGGAGTATGGTGAGGCTTCTAACCTATTCGAAAAATTTAACTTAGAAGAATGTTTTCATGAAAAGTTACGGGTTAAGGTTAAGGAGTTCATTGCTCGGCGGAAAGAGTTAGCAGAAGTTCGAGACCAATATAAAGGGAATGATATCTGGTTGAGGCGGTAATTGAATCCAGTTCTAATTAATGGTATAATTATATTATTTAGCCTTGGAATTAACCCAAAATATTTGTGAGGAGGAATTAAGATGAGTTTTTTATCTTTTTCCAGAAGCAAAGGGTATCGTCCAAAACACAATCGTGGCAGCAGTTACTATAAGCGTTCCGGTTTTAAATCGGGTATTCTAGGTTTTATTTATAAAATGTTGTTTGGTCACAAACATTCTCGCAGTTCCTTTTCATCTCACCACAAACGGAAGTCCCTTTGGCGTCATAAATCATGGTCCTAAGGATTTTTCACCGGGATAAAGTCTTTAACCCCGGTGAAAAAATAGATGAATACACTGTTTTAAGACTCATTGGGGAAGGTAGGTTCGGAATTTGTTATCTGGTTACCCAGGATGGGCAACAATTCATAGTCAAGCAACTAAAAAAAGCTATGTTCAAAAAGAACCAAGGAAAAGTTGGCTTTGAAGAAGAAATACTGAGCAAAATTCAACACCACAGTGTCCCAAGGATAATAAAAAAGGTTGAACTCTCAGATTCCTATTTTTATGTATTAGAGAGCAAAGCCGGGACAACTTTTGAAGAGCTTATCTATACCCAAAACCGTGTTTTTTCCACCGCTGAAATTTACCAAATAGGCTTGCAGCTAATTGATATCATGCAGTATCTTCATAGCAACGGGGTGGTACACCGGGATATTAGGGTACCTAATGTTTTGTACCATGGAACTAAGGTTTACTTGGTGGACTTCGGTTTAGCACGCTGGATTGGTGGTAAATATACCCCGGACATTGATTATGCTTATTTTGGTGATTTTCTTCTCCATTTGTTATATACCGCTTATACAAGCGAAGATAATCGTAAAGTGCCTTGGTATGACGAATTATCCTTAGAACCTAACCAGGTGGAGTTCCTTAAAAGATTACTCGATTCTCAAAAACTCTATAATAATATTGCGGAAATTGAAAAGGATTTTCACTTGGCCTTTTGTCAGCTATCGGAATAAAAGTAATTAAAAACCCAGACTTATATGAAGTCTGGGTTTTTGGGTGAAATATTGGCGAGTTGAGGGGGGATTATTTTGGCAGTGAATTTAAGACAGCTTGTAGAAAGGTATAAATCTGATCCCGAATCAGTATATAATACATGGTTTACTTATAATGAAGCCAGGATGAAAGCTTTTCGTTCTATCAGACATGGCGTATTGGATATAGTGACTTCAATTAAAAATGGCTTTTTTGGCAACGACTTTAAGGGATCCCCCCTCGAGTTTGTTTTATCTTGTATAACGGAACAAAAACAAGTGTTTGAAGGGGCAGCTCACCCATTTTATTGGAAACCGAAACTTAGAATACCCGATATCTATGAGAATGAAAACAACAAGCGAATCTTCGGCCAGTTCTTAGAAGCTTGTTTGTCAGCGAATTCAGCCGACAAGCTGATAAGAGAGATTATTAAACTTGATAGTTGTAGTATTAAAGGTTTGGGCCCTGCGGTTGCAAATATACTTTATTTTCTACACCCAACTCTAATGCCGCCATTTAATACAGCGATGGTATATGGTTTTAATGCCATATTTTCAGATAAAAAGAAGTTAGGTTCTTGGCAACATTACCTGGAAATGAGAGAGATGATTATTAAAGCAAACGAAGAGTTGCATCCTTCATTATCAAAAGATTTAGGCGCCATATCAGGGCTATTATTTGACATCGGTGTAGGCAAGATAGCTTTGGATGAAAATTGGGAGACAGCTCTTAAGTTCGAAAAAGATAAGCTGGAAAAGGCTTTAAAGAAGCGCCATCGGGAAGTTGAGGATGAAATAAAAGAAGAAAATGAACATCTCAAAATGCAGTTTCTCCTTACTGAAATTGGAATTGATTTAGGGTATGATGTTTTTGTGGCATCAAACGATAGATCCAAATCATTAGACGGAAAAAGTCTCGAATTTATTACTCTGCCGGATCTCCCGCCGCTAAACCTTCCACAGGATGTAGTAAAAACTATTTCGCTTATCGATGTTATATGGGTAAAACGTGATACCCGAGAAATTGAATGTGCGTTTGAAATAGAGAAAAGTACATCTATCTATTCGGGAATTTTGAGACTTATTGACTTAGCTTCTTCCCTTGGAGATAAGCGGTATCACTTTTTCTTAGTTGCACCGGATTCCCGTGAAAAGGAAATAATTGCGCAGCTTCAACGCCCCTCGTTCAAAAATGTCGAGTGTGTTGCATTAAGATATATGCTGTTCTCCGACTTATACGAGCATTGTAAAGGGCTTTGTAAGTTTGGTGACGATTATAGTATATTATTAAAAATTGCTAGGGGGATAGAGTGTAATTGTTAATTTTTAGCCAGTTGCGAAGAAAAATTATTGGAAAGAAACGAAATATTGATTATAGTCAGTTTAATTATTATCGAATCAAGAAGGAGATGGATTACCAGCCTCGTCTAATTCAGAATGGCCAGGCAAGCTGGGATTGTTCCCATGGTAATATTACTAAGGATTCCATTCTCGGAAAACTATTGGGAATGAGTGCGGAAAATAGTATCTAGAGGGGAAAATTAAAACAAAATAAGCCTACCGGGGGTAGACTTATCAGGATTTTTTTACTTAAATATGACAGGGGAGTCTGGTGAAATCTTCAGTGGGTTAGTCATTTTACTGGTTGCCCTTTTAGGCTTGATGTCTTTCTCTGATAACCTTTGCCACATGGACTCCGCTGGCGCTGGCCTGGGATAAGCCACGGGTTACCCCGGCGCCGTCGCCGATGGCAAACATATTGGGAATCTCGGTTTCTAACTGGTTAGTCAATTTAAGCCGGGAGCTGTAGAACTTAACTTCCACTCCGTAAAGCAAGGTATCATGGTTAGCCATTCCGGGAGCGACTTTGTCCAGTGCGTAAATCATCTCGATGATATTGTCAAGATGACGTTTGGGTAGAACAAGGCTCAAATCCCCAGGGGTTGCGTTCAATGTAGGTTTGGTGAAACTCTGGCCTAAACGGTGCTCGTTGGTGCGTCGACCTTTGATTAGGTCACCGAATCTTTGAACCAAGACCCCGCCGCCTAGGAGGTTGGAGAAGGAAGCGATTCTTTTGCCATATTGGTGGGGTTCGGTAAAGGGATGGGTTAACTTATTACTGACCAGTAAGGCAAAGTTGGTATTTTTGCTGTGAAGTTTTTCGTCCCGGTAGCTGTGGCCATTGACAGTGATGATTCCATCGGTGTTTTCGGTTACTACATACCCTTTGGGGTTCATACAGAAGGTGCGTACCAGGTCACCGTATTGTTTGGTGCGGTAAACCAATTTGGCCTCATAGACTTCATCGGTGATGTGTTGAAACACTTCGGCAGGAATTTCCACCCGAACTCCTACATCTACTTGGTTGGTAAACATGGAAAGCCCCAAGTCCTTGCATTGCCCGGCAAACCATTCGGAGCCGGCCCGGCCCGGTGCGGCGATAAGGTAATTACATTGGATATGATTTTGTTTATCTTTTAATTCTAGATGAAAACCGGTGTTTAGTTTTTGTATTTTCTTAACATGGGTCTTAAATAATAAAGTAATCCTTGCTTTAAGATATTCATAGATTTTCTTCAATATCTGCAGGTTATTTTCAGTGCCTAAATGTCTAACTTTGGCATTCAGGAGATGAAGATCATGGGCAAGGGCTATTCTGCTGATAGCGCTGTTTTTGGTAGTGAAATATTCAGCAGGAGCTCCATGTTCAAGATTAATTTGATCTACGTAATCTATTAGTTCATGAATTTCATTATCTGTAAGATATTCATTAAGCCAGCCTCCGAAGGCTGTGGTGAAATTATACTTGCCGTCAGAGAAAGCCCCTGCCCCGCCAAAGCCTCTCATGACAGCGCAAGGGTTACAATGAATACATTGACCAACCTTTTTTTCTGAAATGGGGCAAATTCGGCTGTAGATATCTTTACCGGCTTCAATTAAAATGACTTTAAGATTAGGGTTTTTTGTTATCAGTTCGTAAGCTGAAAAAATTCCGGCAGGTCCAGCGCCAACAATGGCCACATCGTATTTAGCCATTAAAATCCCCCCAATTGTTTTTTGACCCAAACCAAAAGAATTGTACTTGAAATATTGTACCATGTAAATATTATTTTTACCATTTTTCTTCCCAAAATTCGACCCTCTGCCCCCAAACCCTTGTAGCCCTTAATTTGGTTTGGTATAATAGAGTTAATAATTGGTTAACAATAAACTGGGAGGTGTAGGTTATGGCTGAAAAGAATAACAGTTTGGAGCGCAGAGGTGAAGGCGGCTCCATCAGGATTGCCGATGAAGTGGTGGGAGTTATTGCCGGCCTGGCTGCAACCGAGATTAAGGGTATAGCGGGAATGAGTGGCGGTATTGCCGGTGGCATTGCCGAGATGCTGGGCCGCAAGAATCTGTCTAAAGGGGTTAAAGTAGAAGTTGGTGAGAAAGAGGCAGCCATAGATCTTTACGTCATTGTGGAGTTTGGTACACGTATTCCCGAAGTGGCTTCCGAGATTCAGGCCAATGTGAAACAAGCTGTGGAGAGTATGACCGGTTTGGCGGTAGTGGAGGTCAATGTTCACGTTCAGGGTGTGGCCTTTCCGCAGCCCGAACCCAGGGAAGAGGAACATAGAGTACGGTAATTAACTAACCCCCTGTTTATAACAGGGGGTTAGTTCCGATTGATTACTCAAGAGGGGGATCTGGAGATGGGAATTTTTGACCGCGCTTTATTAACTTTATACAGTTTTTTTGTCGGTATCATGTCGGTAATCGTTATTTTAGCAGCTTTAGGATGGACAGATGTAGTTTATTTTTTGACTGATGCTCTAGCTTCAGAGGAGCAGAGAATTGTTATAATTATAGGTTCTGTAATTTTTTTCTTAATTAGCGTGAAATTAGTAATGGCTGCTTTTCATAAAAAAGGAGTCGTTAATACTTTAATTCAGGATACCGCCATGGGACAAGTGCGAATATCTTTGGAGGCTCTGGAGAACCTGGTCAAGCGGGTAACTTTCCAGGTGCGGGGGGTTAGGGAGGTTAAGCCCTATATCCTAGTGGAGCCTAATGGGGTTAAGGTATTGATTCGTACCGTGGTGTCTCCTGACATTAGTATTCCCGAAATAACCAATGAGATTCAGTCAGGGGTTAGGGATTACCTGTCTGAGGTAGCCGGGATTACTGTTAATAGTGTGAAGATTCTAGTGGAAAACGTCAGTTCTGAGCTCAAGGCCCGGGTCGAATAGGGAGAGGTGGGTTGATATGTGGACAGAGTTATTTCAAGAAATAATGACTAACCACCGGTTTAAGTTTTTCGGGGCTGTGATTGGTTTTATTTTTGGTGTTGTGGTGATAAAATACGGAATTATCAATGCTATATTGATTCTTTTGGCTACTTGGATTGGGTATTCTGTGGGTAAAGGTATGGATGCCGAGGGTAGTGTAAAAAATATGTTAGCTAAGATTTTTGGGGAAAAGTAAATCAGCTGTCAGCTATCAGCTATCAGCCCTTGGGTGGGCTTATTGGGTCAGTAGATTATTAGGAGGCGTTTTTTGTGGGGCGTAGGCAGGCTAGGGAGACGGCGTTGCAGGCTTTGTTTCAGGTTGATGTGGGGCAGGTGGCGCCGGAGGCGGCTTTGGAGATGACTTGCCAGGAGTTTGGTATTGGTGGCGGTGATAAGGTATTTGCCGATAAGCTGGTGAAGGGTGCTTTGGAAAAGATGCCGGAGTTAGATGCGGTTATTCAGAAGATAGCCCTGGAGTGGGATCTGGAGCGGATTGCCAAGGTTGATAGGAATATTCTGCGCCTTGCTTTGTATGAGATGTTGTTCGAGGACGATATTCCCTATAATGTTTCTGTTAATGAGGCTATCGAATTGGCCAAGGTTTTCAGTACCGAGGAATCGGGGAAATTTGTCAACGGCATTCTGGGAAAAGTTGTGGAACAACCAAAACTTTACGGAGGGCAGGCTAAGACGGAAGGGGCAGTACCTACCGGAGCTGAGCTAACCAAGTAGGTGAGAGTATGGGTTGGGTTTTAGGAATTGATACCAGTTGTTATACCACTTCTCTAGCCTTGGTGGATACTGCCGGGCGGCTGGTGGCTCAACAACGACGTTTGCTTAAAGTGAAAGTCGGTGAGAGGGGTCTTCGCCAGTCGGAGGCGGTTTTTCAGCATAATGTGAACTTGCCGGAGTTGGCGGAAAGTTTGGTCCAGGAAGCGGGTCTGGCCGTAGGGGAGTTTAGGGACAGAATTATAGGTATAGCCGCCAGTACCCGGCCGCGTCCAGTGGCCGGTTCTTATATGCCTGTTTTTAAGGTGGCGGAGGGTTTTGGGCGGTCTTGGGCCGCTCTTTTTGGGGTGTCTTTTATCCCGACCAGTCACCAGGAAGGGCATCTTATGGCCGGTCTATGGTCTGCCGGTGGGCCGAATAGTGAGGAGTTCCTCGCTGTTCATTTATCCGGGGGGACTACCGAGTTGTTGCGGGTGCGCCGTTTGGAGCCGGGGAATGGGGATGCTTTTCAGGAACGGTTGTTGGGCGGATCCAGGGACCTTCATGCCGGACAGTTGATAGACCGGGTAGGAGTGGCCATGGGTTTGGAGTTTCCCGCCGGGCCACGATTGGAGGAGTTGGCCGCTCAGGTCGGGGAAGGGGGGATAAGTATTCCTTCTTCGGTGAAAGGCTATGAGATTAGTTTTTCGGGGGCCGAAACTCAGGCTACCCGGTTGCTGGCCCAAGGTGCAGACCCGTCCGGAGTGGCCCGTGCGGTGGAGAAATGTATCATTAATTCTTTGGAAAAAATTCTCCGGTTAGGAGTGAATGAAGAAGGCTTGGACCAAGTGCTCATTGTTGGAGGAGTTGCCGCTAACCGATATTTGCGAAGCAGATTGAAACAAAGGTTGGAGCACCCAGCGGTAGGGGCCAGGCTTTATTTTGCCGAGGCTGTTCATAGTACCGATAATGCTGTCGGAGTAGCTTTAATCGGCGCAGAAGCCTTGAAATCAAAGGATTTAAAAGAATATTAAAAAATTCTAGTTAAATTATTCACAACAAGAAGGAAAACGAGGCTAATGCCTCGAATATACTAAAAATTGCGAATTATTTAGAATAGGGGAGGGGAATCAGTCGCATGTACAAGATTCTCAAAAAAGAAGTTCTTTCGCCAACTATGAAGCTGTTTGAAATCGAAGCTCCATTGGTAGCAAAGAACGCCAAAGCTGGTCAGTTTATCATCTTGCGCATTGATGAAAAAGGGGAGCGTATCCCCCTGACTATTGCTGATTTTAACAAAGAAGTTGGCACCATCACCATTATCTTTGCTGAAGTTGGCAAAACCACCCAGCAAATGGGTAGACTAGAAACCGGAGATTCTGTCCTGGATTTCGTTGGTCCTCTGGGTGCTGAATCCCACATTGAAAATTTTGGGCGGGTAGTATGTATAGGTGGCGGGGTTGGAATTGCTCCTGTGTACCCAATTACCAGAGAGTTGAAGAATGCCGGTAACGAGGTTATCTCCATTATTGGTGCCCGTTGCAAAGAACTGCTCTTTTGGGAGCAGGAAATGGCAGATGCAAGTCACGAAATCAAGGTATGTACCGATGATGGTTCCTACGGTGAAAAAGGTTTCGTAACCGATATGCTTAAACAGGTCGTAGAAGAAAAAGGTAAAGTAGACCTGGTTGTAGCTATCGGACCGTTGCCTATGATGAGAGCGGTTGCCGAAGTAACCCGTCCAATGGGTATTCATACCGTGGTTAGCTTGAACTCAATCATGGTTGATGGAACCGGTATGTGTGGAGCCTGTCGGGTAACTGTTGGTAATGAGACCAAGTTTGCTTGTGTAGATGGCCCTGAATTCGATGGACATCTAGTAGATTTCGCAGAACAAATTCGCCGGGCCCAGATTTTTAAGGATGAAGAAGCTCGTGCTCAGGCTGCAGCAAGTTGTGGAGGTGGTTGCGGATGTCACTAAAAGGTAGTAAAGTTAAACACGATATGCCTTGCCAGGATGCCAAAGTCCGGGCCAGGAACTTTGAAGAGGTAGCTTTGGGCTATAGCACCGAAACTGCCATCGCCGAAGCCTCCCGCTGTTTAGGTTGTGTCAAGGAACCTTGCCGTGATGGTTGTCCTGTAGAGGTTCCTATTCCTCAATTTATTACCAAAGTGGCTGAAGGGGATTTTGCTTCCGCCATCGAGATTGTTAAAAGCAAAAACGCACTGCCTGCTGTTTGTGGTCGGGTTTGTCCCCAGGAAAGCCAGTGCGAGAAATTTTGTGTATTAGCCAAGAAGGGTGACCCTGTAGGTATCGGCCGTTTAGAGCGCTTTGTTGCCGATTGGGAAAGGGACAATGGTGTTAAGCTGGTTGAATGTGCTCCTGCTACCGGTAAGAAAGTTGCCGTTATCGGTTCCGGGCCTGCCGGGTTGACTGTTGCCGCCGACTGTGCCCAGGCCGGTCATAAAGTAACCATGTTCGAAGCCCTACACGTCCCTGGCGGTGTGTTAATGTATGGTATTCCTGAATTCCGTTTGCCGAAAGATATTGTTCAGGCCGAGATTGAGAACCTTAAGAAACTGGGCGTTGAAGTAGTAACCAACGCAGTAATCGGAAAGTGCACCACTGTTGATGAGCTGATGGAGGAAGAAGGCTTTGATGCCGTATTCATCGGAACCGGTGCGGGTCTTCCTTACTTCTTGAACATCCCTGGTGAGAACTTAAATGGCGTATACTCGGCTAATGAGTTCCTGACCCGGACTAACTTGATGAAGGGTTACCTCTTCCCTGAATATGACACCCCTGTTAGAATCGGCAAGAAAGTAGCCGTTCTTGGCGGTGGTAATGTAGCTATGGACTGCGCCCGGACCGCTCTGCGTCTTGGCGCTGAAGAAGTATATATTGTTTATCGTCGTTCTATGAGCGAACTACCTGCTCGGGTGGAAGAAGTTCATCATGCCGAAGAAGAAGGGGTTATCTTCAAAATTCTCACGAACCCCACCAAAATCATTGGCAACGAACAGGGTCAGGTTGTAGGCATGGAGTGCTTGAAGTATGAATTGGGTGAGCCAGATGCTTCCGGTCGTCGTTCACCTGTAGCCGTTGCGGGTTCTGAGCACGTAGTAGATGTTGATACCGTTGTTGTTGCCATCGGTCAAGGACCAAACCCCTTGGTGCCCCGGACTACCAAAGGTCTGGAAACCAGCAAATGGGGTAACATCGTGGCCAGCGAAGAAACCGGGGCCACCTCTAAACCAGCCGTATATGCCGGCGGTGACGTGGTAACCGGCGCTGCTACCGTTATTAAGGCCATGGGTGCTGGCCGGGTGGCTGCC
>JAJZSN010000073.1:15278-16439 GCA_021849745.1 Bacillota bacterium
ACAACAACTTAAATAAATAAGATATTTGTTGCCCGCCTTTGTTTAAAGACGGACATAGGGCCGGCCACTGGGAAATATAACCAGTGGCTAGTCCTCTGTACATAAGCTAAAAAAGGGCTGTTGACGCAGCTAGACGAAGTTTATCAACAGCCCGTAAAAAAGGGATAAGAGGAGGTAGTAACATGTCCATGCTGGACAAAAACTGTAATGATTTTCTGGATGTATTAGCATCCAAGGCTGCAATCCCCGGTGGCGGTGGAGCCGCGGCCCTAGGTGGTGCCATTGGTATGGCCCTCTCCAACATGGTTGGAAACTTAACCGTGGGCAAGAAAAAGTATGCCGATGTAGAAGACGAAGTGAAAGAATTGATTGTTAAGGGTGATAAGGTAATCGCCGAGTTGAAGGCCCTGGTTGACAAGGATGCTGAGGTTTTCGAACCCCTTTCCCAGGCCTATGGTCTGCCTAAGGAAACCCCAGAGCAGATTAAATACAAAGAAGAAACTATGGAGAAGTGCTCCATCGCCGCTTGTGAAGTACCTTTGGAGATTATGCGTAAATCCTATGAAGGCATTAAGCTTCATGAGCGCATGGGTCAAATCGGTACCCTCATCGCCATCTCTGATGTCGGCTGTGGGGTTGTGTTCCTTAAATCTGCCCTCATCAGCGGTATGCTGAATGTAGTAATCAACCTTAACACCATTAAGGATCAAGAATATGTAAAGAAAACCAGAGAAGAAATGGATCGTCTATTAGCTGACGGTTCCAAAATCGCCGATGAAACTCTGCAAGTTGTGCTCGGCAAGATTAGCAAAGAAGGAGGTTCCCACTAATGGCAGAAAGACTGGCAGGCAAAGCTGTTGCCGATGCGATGAAAGATGAACTATCCAATAAGGTTCAGGAATTAAAGGCTAAGGGTATCACCCCTAAGCTGGGAATTATCCGGGTCGGTGCCCGTCCTGATGATCTATTTTACGAAGGTGGAGCTAAGAAAACTTGCGAAGCCATCGGTATGGAATATGAAGTTTTCGAATATCCTGCTGACGTAGACCAAGCTACCTTCGAAAAAGCCGTCACCGACGTAGGGGACAACAAGAGTGTTAATGGGATTCTGATGTTCGCTCCCCTGCCCAAGCACCTTGACGAAGCCAAAATCCGCTCCTT
>JAJZSN010000154.1 GCA_021849745.1 Bacillota bacterium
TCCCTTGGCCCGGGCAATATTATCAATGGTACCTAATAACTCCAAATGGACTTCACTGACATTGGTGATTACCGCCACATCAGGCCGGGCCATGGAACCCAGTTCACTAATCTGGCCCAGGCCCCGCATCCCCATCTCCACCACCGCTGCCTGGTGTTCCGGCCCCAGTTTGAGAAGGGTCAGGGGGAGACCGATTTCGTTATTGAGGTTACCTTCAGTTTTCAGGGTATTATATTTGCGGCTCAACACCGAGGTAATCATGTCCTTAGTGGTGGTCTTGCCGTTACTGCCAGTGATGGCTACTACCGGGCCGTCAAACTTGTCCCGGTTGTATCTGGCCAACTGTTGCAAAGCTTGCAGGGTATCCTCAACTTTAATCACCGGGACATCCCCCGAAAAACCGTCGCGACTGACCACCAATGCTGCCGCCCCTGCAGCCACGGCCTGGCCGAGGAAATCATGGGCGTCAAAGCGTTCACCGGCGAGGGCGATGAAAAGATCGCCGGGGTTAATCTGCCGAGTATCGGTGCTGACTTGGGATACCTTCAGGTTGCCGTCACCCTGGATTAGTTGGCCGTTGATGGCTGAAGCTATTTCGTTGATGGTCATTATGTACATCGCTTTACACCTCGAGTGCATGATTTGTGGCGGGAGGTTGGGGTATTTTCCTCCGGCAACTTTTCAGGCTTCAAACCAGCTACCATTATAGTTCTTTTCCGTCTTTTAAGAGAGGTGACTGCACCTTTACGCCCTTTTAGGGTAGTGTCCCGGCATCCAACGGGCTGTCGAACGCACGCTGATGAAAAGTTACTCCGGAAATACCCCCAGCCTATGCATGTTAAGCTATCAGCTATCAGCTGTCAGCTATAGGCCTAAATATAAAGCTATAATATAAGCGCCTTAAGGTAAAGCTATAAGCTATAAGCTACAAGCTATCAGCTACCCCCGTCTCTCCCTCAAGAACCCCCTCGCCACTTCTCGGTCGTCGAAATCCAGCACTTGGTCTCCGATGATCTGGTAGGTTTCGTGGCCTTTACCGGCGATGAGGATTATGTCTCCGGGTTTGGCCATGGTGATGGCGTGGCGGATGGCTTCCCGGCGTTCGACAACTTTCATATATTTTTCGGGGCCGACCACTTCAGCGGTACCTGCTTCCACATCATCAAGGATGGTGGCAGGGTCTTCGCTTCTGGGGTTGTCGGAGGTTATCACCGTGAAATCCCCCAGTTGGGCGGCGATGCGGCCCATGATGGGGCGTTTGGTCTTATCCCGGTCGCCGCCGCAGCCGAAGACGGTGATGATACGGCCCTCGGCAAATTCCCGGGCGGTCTTCAAGATATTTTCCAGGCCGTCAGGGGTGTGGGCATAATCCACAATCACGGCAAAATCCTGGCCTTCATCCACCGGCTCGAACCGGCCGGCTACCCCTTTAAGTCCTTCCAGGGCCTCCTTGATAATCTGGAGGTCAATACCCTCCACAAAACCTACAGCAATAGCCGCCAGGGCATTATAAACACTGAACATTCCGGTAGTGGCCAACCTAATTCGGGCCTCGCCCCGAGGAGTGGTGACATCAAAAGTTACCCCGTTGGCCTGGATATGAATCTGGGCAGCCATGATGTCCGCCTGGTTTTCCACCCCATAGGTAATAACCTCTCCATTAGTACGTTCTATTAAGTACCCGTTATGGGGGTCATCTTTATTAATAATACCATATTTTCGATTATTTTTGACACTTTCCTTTTTGAGACCGGAAAAGAGTTTGCTTTTAGCCTCCAAGTAATTCTCCATGGTGCCGTGGAAATCCAAATGATCCTGGGTGATGTTGGTGAAAACCGCTACATCAAATTCACACCCATCTACCCGGCCCAATTCCAGTGCATGGGATGAGACTTCCATGACGGCATAGCCAACCCCCTGTTCCACCATGTCATTGAGCAATTCCTGTAGTTCCAAGGCCATAGGGGTGGTATTAGTCACCGGGAAAACCTGGTCACCTATCTTGTTTTGGATGGTTCCGATGAGGCCTATTTTATATCCGGCTGCTTTCATGATAGCTTCAACCAAATAAGTAATTGTTGTCTTACCATTAGTACCAGTAACCCCCACCATTTTCAGCTTAGTGGAGGGATAGTCATAGAACCTGGCGCTTAAGTAAGCCAAGGCCCTCCTGGTATCAGGCACTTTAATCCAAGGCACCCTGTCCAGGTCGACTACTTCCCGTTGTACCACCACTGCTACGGCGCCATTGGCCAGGGCGCCGGCTATATAATTATGCCCATCAGTTCGGAAACCCTCGATACATACAAAAAGGTATCCGGGTTTTACCTTGCGGGAATCATAGGCAATACCCTTAATTTCCATATCCATATTACCAACCCGCTTCTCTACTATTACAACCTTTAGTAAATCCTGCAAAGTTACCATCAGATGACACCCCCAGTTGTTATGGAAAATAAATCCTAATCTCTAGTTTTACCAGCTTTCCTTAAAGGTAAACTTGTTATAATAAGACCCGGAGTCAGAGTTGAATGAGCTCAACTCCAACTCCGGGCCTGCTGTCACTATATGCTACGGACCTTCTTGTGGTTCCTCGGGAATCCCGGTGGTCCTACGGGAATCCGGTTCATCAGAAGGTTGGGGTTCCTTAGCAACACCTTCAAACTTGACCTTTACAAGTGAATCTACCTTTACCTGGATTCCGGAAGCTGGGGTTTGATTGACAGCAACCCCGGAACCCTCCGGTTCCAGGCGTAATCCCATCATACCTAGAATGGCTGCTGCCTCCCGCATGGTTTTGCCCTTTAGATCCGGGACGGTAACCACACCTCCGTCCTCTCCGTTACGAGATTTGGCCAGGTAAAGGGTGATTTCTGTGCCCATGGGCACTGTGGCCCCGGCCAGGGGGAACTGGCCCAGAATTACTTTACCCTTACCCTCGAAGAGGGGTTTTAACCCCTGGGAAACCAAGGTTTTTCTGGCTTCTTCCGGAGGCAGGTTCAGCACATCCGG
>JAJZSN010000074.1 GCA_021849745.1 Bacillota bacterium
TATAGCATATAATTCTATACTTTACTATACATAATAATGAAGAAAAATAGAAAAAAATATGCCCTTGAAGCAGTTTGCCGCAAGGGTTTCGGGATTTTCGTTTTTAGTTAAGGTGTAAAACTAGGGAGCGATCATGCCGCCAGGGTAACCGGGATAACGGTAGCAGAATATGTACAGAGAATTTGCTGCGGGATTTTTATTGGAGCTTTTATTTAAAAGTAGTTGACAAGGCAAACTAGGGGTTATATAATATTAATAAATAAAAACCCATCAAATTACTTGGATATAATAGAACCGACCAGGAACACTGGAAGTTCGCCTTTTATTATAACATATGGATACTGGTAACATAGACCGACTAGAAGACTAGAGGCCTACCAATTATGGTAGGTCTTTTTTTATTATTTTAACCCGAAAACGGAGGATGTTTATGAGCTATCAGGTAATCTTTCAACCATCCGGGCGGCGGGGCCAGGTGCCGCCAGGCAAAAGCCTACTGGAGGCGGCCCGGGAACTGGGTGTTGATATTGAAGCGCCCTGCGGGAGTGCGGGGATTTGCGGTAAGTGCAAAGTGAAAATTGAAACCGGCTTCTTTCCCAAGTTTGGACTGGAGTCTTCCTTGCAACACCTTTCCCTCCTGACTGAAGAAGAACAGCAGACACTTATGGAGGAAGAGATAGCTGAGAATTACCGCCTGGCTTGTTTAACTAAAGTATGGGGGGATGTCTTGGTCTTTGTGCCTGAGGAGAGCAGGGCCGCCAAACAGGTGGTACTTGAGGAAGGCACCCGGCGGTCAATCACCGTTAACCCGGCTGTCCGCAAGTATCTTATACACTTGGAATCCAGGAGCCTGGGGGATTCCAGGGGAGATTGGGAGTTATTACGGGAGTCCTTGTGGCGGGAGCACAACCTACCCTCGGAAATTACGGTAGATTACTTTGTTTTAAGAAAACTACCCATTGTTCTTCGGGAGGAAGAAGGACAGGTCACAGTTTGGGTTTGGCAGGGCAGGGAAGTGATTGGTGTAGAGCCTGGTCATGGGGAAGGGTTATATGGGGTAGCCGTTGATGTGGGCACCACCACTGTGGCCGCCTACCTGTGCAACCTGGAAACAGGGAAAGTGGAGGCCACCAAGTCCTTGATGAACCCCCAGGTGCGCTACGGCGAAGATGTTCTATCCCGAATCAGTTACGCCGGAACCAATCCTGATGGTTTGGCCGATTTAAATAAGGTGATTATCGAAGGAATAAATGGGGTCATTGCTGCTCTCGCCGCTGAAGCAGGTTTAATCCCCCAACAGATAGCAGATGTGACCTTGGTTTTCAATACTGCCATGCACCACCTGGCCTTAAACCTGGAGCCCCAGTTTCTGGGCCAATCCCCCTTCTTGCCGGCGGTGAAGGAGGCCTTGGACTTAAAAGCCAGGGAATTGGGGATAAACATCTCACCAGGGGGGCGGGTCCACGTATTGCCGGTGGAAGCGGGTTTTGTCGGCCCTGATAATATGGCGGTAATCATTGCCGAGGAACCTTACAACAGTCCGCATACTAAGCTGATTATCGATATCGGCACCAATGGTGAGATTGTCCTAGGCAACCAGGATTTCTTGGCTTCCACCTCCTGTGCCACAGGGCCGGCCCTGGAAGGGGCCCAGATTACCTTCGGGATGAGGGCCGCCGAAGGGGCCATTGAAAGGGTACGCATAGAACCCCGGACTCTGGAAGTGGAGTTTCGGGTCATTGGAAGTGACCTTTGGTCTTCGGAAAGTAATAGCGGGAAGGCCAGGGGGATTTGCGGCTCAGGGATTATCGATGCGGTAGCAGAGTTGTTCAGTTCTGGTATTATTTCAGCCAGCGGCCGCTTCAACAAAGACCTGCCCACTAACCGGCTGCGGAAAAACGCCGCCGGGAAGACAGAGTTTGTCCTGGCCTGGGCCGAGGAAACAGCCATTAATCAGGATATTATCATCACCCAGGGGGATGTACGGGCGGTGCAATTAGCCAAAGCGGCCCTCTACGTGGGAGCCAAATACCTGATGGAGAAGTTTGGCGTGGATGAAGTACACGAAGTTATTTTAGCAGGAGCTTTCGGCACTTATATCGACCGGGAAAAGGCCCTGATAATGGGGATGTTTCCTGATTGCCCCCCTGAAAACATCAGGGCGGTGGGTAATGCTGCCGGGGACGGAGCCAAACTGGCTTTACTCAACATTGATAAAAGAAATGAGGCCGGGGAAATTGCCAAAAAGGTTAAATTCCTCGAAACCACCCTGGAACCTGATTTTCAGACCAGGTTTGCTGAAGCTATAGCTTTTCCCCATGCTAAAGACGGTTTTCCCAATGCTCAAGAGTTATTAAATAAAATTAAGGAGGAATCTGATGATGAGTAAACAAGAAAGAATCCTGGCCGATCTGGCTAAGGGAGTACTAGAACTGGACGAAAATTTAACCGTTACCACAGCCAAGGAAGCGGTGGAAGAAAAACTTGATGCTTACACCGCCATCAACGACGGACTGGTGGCTGGAATGAATGAGGCCGGGCGGCTTTATGAAGAAGAAGAGTATTTTGTGCCGGAACTGCTCCTGGCGTCTGATTCTTTGTATGCCGGGCTGGAGATTCTAACCCCTCATCTGCCCAAAGACGAGGAGGGTGAGAAGGCTAAAGTTGTTATAGGGGTGGTTCAGGGGGATACCCATGACATCGGTAAGAACCTGGTTAAGATTATGCTGGAGGTGGGTGGTTTCGAGGTCATCGATCTGGGCCGCGATATCCCGGCCGAGGCCTTCGTAGCTAAAGCCAAAGAGGTCAAAGCTCAGATAATCGGCTTATCTACCCTGATGACCACCACTATGCCCCAGATGGAAAAGGTGGTACGGTTATTGGAAGAGGAAGGCCTCAAGGACAGTGTTAAAGTTCTGGTTGGCGGCGGCCCTGTTTCCCATGCTTATGCCAAGAACATCGGAGCAGATGGGTATGCTGATAATGCCACCAATGCCGTGCGGGTGGCTAAGGGCTTGCTAGGTATCCAAGTTGAAGATGCCATAGCTTAGGTGGTAACGAAATGAGGCCATGGCCGATACTGGGGCCGACTGCTTTAGCTTGGATAACGAAGTTGACCTGGAAGAAGCCAAGAAAAGGGTTGGTCACCGGGTCAGGCTAATGGGCAATGTCCGACCTTCGGAAATAATGCTGGAAGGAACCCCTCAGGAAGTAGAAGAGGCGGTAAAAAAGTGCATCAGCAAAGCCCATGACACCCCGAAAGGGTATATAGTGGCATCTGGCTGCAGCCTGCCCACAGAAACACCTTTCACTAATATCACAGCTATGATGGAAGCCGTA
Organism: Bacillota bacterium; assembly: GCA_021849745.1. Lineage (GTDB taxonomy): Bacteria > Bacillota > Carboxydocellales > JAJZSN01 > JAJZSN01. The sequence goes on from JAJZSN010000074.1 coordinate 3,340, forward strand.
AGAAAATACGGTAAATTCCTTATTAATACCGGAAAACTGGAGGTGGGATAAAATGACCCTATTGAACCCAAAACAAAGACTTCTTAATGTACTGGAAAACAAGCCGGTAGACCGACCACCGGTTATTTGTCCTGGCGGCATGATGAATTCCGCTATTGTAGAGGTCATGAAAAATACCGGGATTACTTTGCCCGAAGCCCATCAGGATGCTGATTTGATGGCTCGACTGGCTAGAGTTATCCAACAATACACCGGTTTTGAGAATTTCGGCCTCCCCTTTTGTATGACGGTGGAAGCTGAAGTTTTCGGAAGCACTATTGACATGGGAACCTTGGAGTGCGAGCCCAAGATTGCCAAAGAACGTTTCCCTGATTCAGGCAGTGTGGTATATGAGGACGTAGAAACCTTGCTCCAACAGGGCAGAATTGCCACGGTGGCAGAAGCGGCCAGCAAGCTAGCCAGTGATTTCCCGGATATTCCAGTGTTGGCAAGTCTAACTGGGCCTGTCAGTTTGGCGGCCTCCATAGTGGACCCTATACCTTTTTTGAAGGATTTACGGAGAAACCCGGAAGCAGCTCATCGGGTCATGGATTACGCAACCCGGTTTCTGATAGGTTTTGTCCGTCTTCTCTCCCAGCATGGCGTAAGTGCCATAACCTTCGGTGACCCTACCGCTACCGGGGAGATATTAGGCCCCAAGATGTTCAAAGAGTATGCCGTTCCTTATCTACACAGGGTGGTGGCCGGAGCCCATGAAGCCGGACTACCCGCCATCGTCCATATCTGTGGTGATTTATCTCCTGTTAAAGCATTGCTACCGGAGATAGGTGCTGATGCTATCAGTACCGATGCCCTCATCAACCTGCGGAAACTAAAAGAAGCACTACCAGGCATAAATACCATGGGCAATGTCAGTACATATTTGCTGGAATTCGGTCCAAAAGAAAAAATTAGTGAGGTTACTAAACGGCTGGTTAAAGAAGGCATAGATATCATTTCACCAGCCTGCGGATTGAGCACTTCAAGTCCCATTGAGCATATCCGGGCCATGACAGAAGCGGTAAGGAGTTAACAATATGATCACCATAGCCAATCTGAACAAGACATTTGTTACCCCTTATGGACGCTGCGGTAATCAATACCAATTACGTGCTAGAGGCCAAGATTGATCCTAAGTCTGCCATATTCAGAGAAGATGCCAATTCCCCCTATGCCAATATAATCGTGGTTAGAAAAGGGGATGAAAACAGGGAAGAGATTAAGAAACTTGATGCCGCTTTATTGACCCCCGAAGTTAAGAATTTTATTGAGGAAAAATACGGGGTAGCTGTAGTTCCTGCATTTTAATTATTCACAAGCCGGTCGGAGTGGTTGGACACTCCGACCGCCTTTTTAATAGGGAAAAAAGTTATTAAAAAAACTTAAAGACATATTGACTTACTCGGAATAGTAGGGTATAAATATATATAAGGTGTAAGGTTTTAGGGATTAGGGGTTAGGTTCTAGCCGTATAATCAAGAAAAAAATAAAATAACTCTTATCCAGAGAGGTGGAGGGATAGGCCCGATGAAACCCGGCAACCGGCGGTTTGAAAATTAAAGACCATCACAGCCATGGTGCCAATTCCTGCAGGAGTGATCCTGAAAGATGAGAGGAGTTACGTTACCAAACGACCTCTTCTCATAGCAGAAGAGGTCTTAATCTTTTAACTATGAACTACGAACTACGAACTATGAACCAACCAAAAAGCATAATCATTTGAAGGGTGGTGATTATTCCTAAGCACATTGCCTAGGGAATAAGAATATCTTACAATTGTGATTCAAATTAATAAAATGGAGGGAAAATCATGATCAGAAAACTGAGTATGATTGCACTACTAATTGGCCTGGTATTCCTAGTAGGGTGCGGGGGCAAGGAGGAGACGGCTGGCGGTAAGGAAATCATTAGAGTGGCCCATTTCCCCAATATTACCCACTCTCAGGCTTTGGTCGGAATGGCTAACGGTACATTTGAGAAAGCCCTGGGCTCTGACGTGAAGATTGAACGTAAAGTGTTCAATGCAGGTCCGGCGGAGATTGAAGCCCTTTTGGCCGGTGAAGTGGACTTGGGATACATAGGTCCCGTACCTGCGGTTAACGGTTTTACTAAGTCCAATGGGCTATTGAAGATTGTGGCCGGGGCCACCAACGCCGGAGCGGTACTGGTGGTAGGAGAAGATTCCGGTATCAAGGATGTCAAGGACCTGGCCGGAAAAAGGGTAGCCATACCTCAATTAGGTAACACCCAGGATATCTCCCTTCGTAACTTACTAATGGAAAACGGTCTCAAGAGCAAGGACAAAGGCGGCGATGTACAGGTATTTGCTGTGGAAAACCCAGATATCCTGGCCCTTTTCTCTAAGAAGGAACTGGATGCTGCCTTGGTTCCCGAACCCTGGGGCACCCGGCTGGTGAAACAGGGAGGTGGTAAAATCCTTCTCGATTACAATCAGGTTTGGCGTGAAGGTAATTATTCCACTGCTGTGGTTATCGTCAGCACCAAGTTTCTGGAAGAACATCCCGACCTGGTGGAAAAATGGCTGGCTGCCCATGTGGAATTGACCCAGTTCATCAAAGATAACCCCGAAGAAGCCAAGAAGCTCATCAATGAGCAGCTGAAGGCCCTGACTAACAAGAGCCTGCCCAAGGATATTCTGGATAATGCCTTTACCCGGATAACTCCTACCTATGATCCTGTTACCGGTTCCGTTAAAGATTTTGTTGAGATTTCTTATGAAGCAGGGTATCTGAAAAAGAAACCTGATGTCAATCAGTTATTTGTTCTTGATCCCCTAAACAAGACCCTGAAAGCCAAAGGTTTGCCAGAGGTCAAATAACTCTCGAAGAGAGGTGTTTTTAATGGCAGAGGTAAACAAAGATAACCAAGACAAAACAGAAGTGTCTAATGAGTTACTTAAGGAAATTGTCAAAGCAGTGAAAAGCCTGGAATACGGCAAAATAACCTTGGTTGTCCATGATTTGAAGATTATCCAAATTGACAGAACAGAAAAATCGAGAGTTTAAGAAAAAAACTATTGACATCTTGGGAACGGTTTAGGTATAATTAATTCAAATAATTTCTGGCGGAATAGTCGGAAATAAAGGTCGACCAGATAGACTGGAGGCTAAGAGTTCATACCGGAGTTAATACGGTCTATGGAGCTTAGCCTCTACTATTTAGGAATATCCTCGACAGGAGGTCATGACAATGAAAGTACTAATAATTGGGGCCGATCGGTTAGGGGATATACCCGGACAACTGAAGTCTAAAGGAGTAACCGAAGTCATTCACTGGGACGGGAGAAGCAAAGCCCAACGGAAGTGGGTCATCCCGGAAAATCTAACGGAAGTCATCATTTTTTATGACTTCGTTGCCCACAGCCTGATGCACCAGGTAAAGAAAGAATTAAAACAACGCAAGGTACCTATTACCTTTGCCAGGAGGGGCCAGTCCTGCGTAGCGGCCATGAAACTCAATCAAATAAGAATACGTGAGGAGGCGGTATAATGAGTAAAAAGGTTGTTGAATTAAGAAAGAGTCAGCCTGATGTTATCGTCATAGCCGTGAAAAAGGCGGTGGAAAACTTAAATAACCTAAAGTACGGCAGTGTGACCCTGGTGGTTCACGATTCCCAGGTGGTTCAGATTGACCGGACAGAAAAGGTAAGATTCACAAAAGCAAATTAAGAAGGTGAAAAATAAAAATGGAGTGTCGACCAGAAAAACTGGAGGCCAGGTAATTTCCTGTCAAGAAGGGGGAAATACTTGGCCTTTTTGTTTTACTGGATAACTACAAGGAGGACCGACATGAGTAGATACCTATTTACATCTGAATCAGTTACCGAAGGACATCCCGATAAGATTGCCGACCAGATTTCCGACGCTATCCTTGATGCTTTATTGGAAAAGGATTTTGACCTAAGACCGGCCGGCATCATCAAGGAACTTGACCTACGCCGTCCGATTTACAAGCAGACTGCTGCTTACGGCCATTTTGGCCGGGCCGATCTGGATCTCCCTTGGGAGCAGACGGATAAAGCAGATATTCTGCGGGAAGCCGTTAAGTTGAATAAAGTGGGTTAATAAGCTGTCAGTTGTCAGCAATAGAAGGAGGTGAAAACATGTCTCAATGCAGCAGTAATGGTCAGTTCGACCATCTTGTTAAGAATCATCCGTGCTTTAACGAAAGCGCTCACAATAAATTTGGCCGTATCCATCTGCCGGTAAGTCCCATGTGCAATATTCAGTGCAGGTTTTGTAAAAGGGGTTTCAATAAACTAGAGAACCGTCCTGGAGTCAGTAGGCAACTGCTTAAGCCAGAAAGGGCTGTAGAAATTCTGGATAAAGCTCTGGAACTATGCCCGGAGATTACAGTGGTGGGAATCGCCGGACCTGGAGATACCCTGGCCACCGATCATGCCTTGGAAACCTTTGAACTGGTTCATGCCCGTTACCCCCAATTGATCAAGTGCCTTAGCACTAATGGCTTGCTCTTGCGAGAAAAAGCGGAACGTATCGTTAGGGCCGGTGTCCAAACGTTAACGGTAACCGTCAATGCTGTGAAACCTGATATCCTTGCTAAGATTTGTGCGTACATTGTTTATAATGGCCAGTACCAAACCGGCGAAGATGCTGCCCGTTGGTTGATTATGGCACAGTTATCAGGTATTACCAAGTTGGCTAAGTTGGGAGTTGTGGTCAAAGTTAATACTGTGTTGATTCCGGGAATTAATGATCATCATGTGGAAGAGGTGGCCCAGGTTACGGCCAGCATGGGGGCTTCGGTAATTAATATAATCCCCCTTATTCCACAGAATGAATTCGAAGGATACCCGGCACCAAATTGCGATGAACTTCAGGTGGTCCGGGAAGCCGCCGAAAGGCACCTGACGGTATTTCGTCACTGCAGACAATGCCGGGCCGACGCCTGCGGCATCCCTGGACAGAACTTAGACTTTGCCGCAGAGCTCTATGACCAACCGTTGACGACGTTTTCTCACGGGTAGTGTTTGAGTCAGCTAGTAGCTGGTAGCTTATAGCTTGTAGCCAACAAGATGACCTATCGGGTCATTAAAATGCTTTAAAGAAATGCCAGTAAGCCTACCAGCTACCAGCTACTAGCTACAAGCTATGACAGGAGGAAATACATATGAGCCATCTCGTCGCCATTGCCAGTACTGATGGTAAATTCATTAATGAACATTTTGGTCGGGCGAAAAAATTTTTAATTTTTGAAATAAATGAGGGTGAACCATTTAAGTTTCTTGAGCTCCGGGATACAACTCCGGCATGCACTCCGGATGGGCATCACCAAGATGGGTTGGAACAGGCTGCCGAATTGCTGAAAGGCTGCCGGGCGGTATTGGTCAGCCAGATTGGACCAGGGGCTGCAGCGGTTCTAAGGCAAAAGGGTATTGAACCTTTGGTCAGACCAAATTTTATCGAGGATGCTCTGGTGGAATATGCTGGGGGAGAAGGTAATAAGCAGGTTAATACTGCCATTTAAAAGCAACAGCTATAAAATAAAAATAATAATAAAATTAGGGGGAAAAGGAAACATGGCAAAGAAGATTAAGCAAATTGCAATTTACGGAAAAGGCGGTATCGGTAAATCTACCACAACGTCCAATATAAGTGCGGCATTGGTGGATCAGGGTTATAAGGTTTTACAATTTGGTTGCGACCCCAAGGCTGATTCAACCAATACTTTGCGTGACGGAACTTATATTCCCACAGTATTGGATACCTTACGGGAAAAGACCACCGTTAAACCAGAAGAGGTAATTTTCCAAGGTTATAACGGAATTTATTGCGTAGAAGCGGGCGGCCCTGCACCTGGGGTAGGATGCGCCGGGCGGGGTATTATCACTGCTGTACAATTACTGAAACAATTAAATGTTTATGAAGAACTGGATTTAGATTATATTATTTTCGATGTTTTGGGCGACGTAGTTTGCGGCGGTTTCGCTGTACCTATCCGGGAGGGCATTGCTGAGCATGTTTTCACCGTATCATCCGCTGACTTCATGGCTGTTTATGCCGCTAACAACCTATTCAAGGGTATTCAGAAATACTCCAATACCGGCGGAGCTTTGCTGGGCGGGGTAATTGCCAACTCTATTAATGCACCCTACGCCAAGGAAATCATTGATGACTTCGTCCTCCAGACCAAGACCCAGGTTGTGGAATACGTTCCCCGGTCGGTAACTGTGGCCCAGAGTGAACTTCAGGGTAAAACCACCATTGAAGCGGCTCCTGATTCCGAGCAAGCTAAAGTATACCGGAGACTGGCTGCCAAGATTGCTGAGCACACCCAGTCCACGGTTCCATCACCACTTGGTGTTGGCGAATTACGAGACTGGGCCGCTAAGTGGGCCGATCATCTCCTGGCCTTAGAAACTGGATCCATACGCGGAGTAGCGGAGAAGATTTAATTAGAGACATAATCACGAGAAAACTCGACAGGAGAGGGCATCACTTATGGCAATTAATTTAAAGAGTCCGGAAGCTCCTATCAGGGAGCTCCGGTTAGGCTCCATAACTGGATATCAGGGTACGGTGAGCGACCTATGCCGCAAATCCCAAAAAGGTGATCTAAAAGAACAAGAGCGTTCTTTCTCCCAATGCGCCACCTGTGCCTCGGTGACGGCCATTTGTCAATTGGCCATGATTCAGGATGCTGCCGTGGTCAACCATGCACCCTTAGGTTGTGCCGGAGATTTCACCAATTTCAACTTTATCAACCGCATCGGCCAGAATAAAAGGGGTTGGCGCCTGGCTAACGCCAGGCTCATCAGTTCCAACCTGCGGGAGAGCGACACCGTTTTCGGAGGTGCGGTCAAGCTAAGGGAGGCCGTTAGAGCCGCCTATGACAGGTATCAACCCAGAGCCATCTTTATCACTACCTCTTGCGTTTCCGGAATTATAGGGGAAGATCTTCAGGGAACAACTGAAGACATCGAAGAAGAACTGGGCATCCCCATAATCTCCGTATCCTGCGAGGGCTTCCGTTCCCAGATTTGGGCCAGCGGCTTTGATGCTGCCTATCATGCCATTTTGCGCAAGGTAGTCAAACCGGCCCAGAGGAAACGGACTGATTTGGTGAATATCATCAATTTCTGGGGCGATGACATCTTCACAGAACTATTGGGTAAAATCGGTCTAACGCCAAATTACGTAGTTCCCTTCACCACTATTGAACAATTGGAGAAACTCTCCGAAGCTGCGGCCACACTGCAGGTCTGCGGTACCTTGGGTACATACCTAGCGGCCGGCTTGGAACAGCACTTCGGAGTACCAGAAGTGAAAGCTCCACCACCCTACGGTATTCCTGGAACCGACGCCTGGCTCAGGGAACTGGGCAAGGTAACGGGTAAGGAAAAAGAGGTGGAGGCCCTCATCGCTTCGGAAAAGGTACGAATCGCTCCTGAACTGGCGGAGCTGCGGCAACAGCTCAAAGGAATCAAAGCCTTTGTCGGTGCGGGCGCTGTCCAGGGCCACAGTATCATCAATGTACTTAATGAACTAGAATTAGATATCTTGGGCGGTTGCGTCTGGCACCATGATCAGAAGCTTGACCATGGTGACCCCAAAGGGGATAGCTTGCAGCACATCATCGATAATTACGCAGATGTAAGCTTCAGTATCTGCAACAAGCAGTCCTTCGAGATGGTCAATCTGCTCAATAAACTGCAACCGGACATCTTCATAGTTCGTCACAACGGGATGGCAGTATGGGGAGCCAAGCTGGGGATACCCACCTTCCTCATGGGGGATGAGCACTTCGGCATCGGTTACCAGGGCCTCATCAATTACGGCCAGAAAATCGCCGAAACCATCGCCAATCCCGCCTATGTGAAAAACCTGGCCAAATACAGCAAGCTGCCTTATACTGACTGGTGGCTGAAACAGGAACCCTTTGCCTTCCTGGGGAAAGGGGTGACTGAATGAGTACCATCATTGAACAGCCAAGACATTTCTGCACCATCGGCGCCCAGCAAACGGTGGTGGCCATCGAGCGGGCCATTCCCATCCTTCACTCCGGCCCCGGCTGCAGTGGGAAAATATGGGGAGGAATGAGCTTCTGCAACGGTTTTCAGGGCTCTGGTTACGCCGGCGGAGGAGCCATTCCCTGCACCAATACAGGGGAGAAGGAAGTGGTCTTCGGAGGCGAAGACCGCTTACGCCAGGTAATCGAAGGGGCCATCAAAGTCATGGATGGAGACCTCTTCGTGGTCCTCACCGGTTGCACCGCCGACATTGTGGGTGATGACACCGGTATGGTGGTCAGCGAGTTCCAGGAACAAGGCGTACCCATCGTCTATGCCGAAACCGGTGGTTTCAAGGGCACTACCTATGAAGGACACGAGCTGGTGGTGGAAGCCATCATCAACCAGTTCCTCCAACCGGCCAAGGAGAAAATACCCGGTCTGGTCAATGTCTGGTCGGTGGTTCCCTACCAAGATCCCTTTTGGAGCGGCAACCTGGAGTCCATCAAAGAACTGCTGGCAGGTATCGGCCTGGAAGCCAATATCCTCTTTGGCCCCGGTTCCGGGGGCGTAGAGGCCTGGCGCAAAGTACCGGCAGCCCAGTTTAACCTGGTGGTTTCCCCTTGGGTAGGCTTGAAAACAGCCAAGCTCCTGGAGAAAAAATTCGGAACCCCTTACCTGCATCACCCGGTGCTGCCCATCGGGGCGGCAGAAACCAGCCGCTTTCTAAGAGCGGTAGGCAAATTCGCCGGGGTGGAGGACCAGGTAACCGAGGATTACATCCGGCAACAGGAGACTAGGTTCTACTACTACCTGGAGCGAGCCGCCGACTTCATCCTGGAGTTCCGGTATGACCTGCCCGGGCGGTTTATCAATATCTCCGACTCCTTTTACGCCCTAGGGGTAAGCAAATTCCTGGCCAATGATCTAGGCCTATTGCCGGGGCGGCAATTCGTCACCGATGATGCTCCGGAAGAACATAGAGCCGGAATCCTGGCCGAATTTACCGACTTGGCCCCCAAGTTATCTGCAGAAGTCACCTTCACCCCTGATGGTGGGGTAATCCAACAGGAATTGCGATCCATTGACCATCGGCAGCCTCCGATAATTATTGGTAGCAGTTGGGACAAGGATATAGCTGATGAATTGAAAGGTTATCAGCTTAGCATCGGCTTGCCGGTAACCGATAGATTGGTCCTGGACCGCACCTATGTAGGCTACCGGGGTGGTTTGCGACTGGCTGAAGATATATATGAGGCTATTCTCGGAAGTTATCAGTAACATAATGCAAAGGAGCGATGAACATGAGTCAAGAGCAGCAAGAAAGACAACTGGGTTTTGACACCCTGGCCCTTCATGCCGGGCAGCAGCCTGACCCCACCACCGGGGCCAGAGCGGTACCCATCTACCAGAGTACTTCCTTTGTCCTGGGAGATACCGAAAGAGCCGCCCGGCTCTTCGCCCTGGAGGAGATAGGCAATGTCTACACCCGGATCATGAACCCTACCCAGGATGTTTTCGAACAGCGGATTGCGGCCCTGGAAGGCGGGGTAGGGGCCCTGGCAGTAGCCTCCGGACAATCGGCCATCACCTACTCCATACTGAACATTGCCAACGCCGGAGATGAAATCGTATCTTCCGTCACCCTTTACGGCGGAACTTATACCCTGTTCAAACATACCTTACCCAAACTGGGTATTAAGGTTCACTTCGTTGACCCCTCCGATCCTGAAAACTTCCGCAAGGCCATCACCCCCAAGACCAAGGCCGTTTATGCGGAAATCATCGGTAACCCCAAAATCGACGTGCTGGACGTTGAAGCAGTGGCCAATATCGCCCACGAAAACGGCGTTCCGTTGATAGTGGACAATACCTTCGCCACTCCTTACCTGTCCAGACCCATCGAATGGGGCGCCGATATAGTGGTTCATTCAGCCACTAAATTTATTGGCGGCCATGGCACCTCCATCGGAGGAATCATCGTCGACTCCGGTAAATTCAACTGGGATAACGGCAAATTCCCCGGCCTGGTGGAGCCAGATCCCAGCTACCATGGTTTGGCTTATGTCAAAGCCCTGGGGCCATTGGCTTATATCCTCAAAGCCCGGGTAACCCTGTTGCGGGATACCGGAGCGGCCATCAGTCCCTTCAATTCCTTCCTGTTCCTCCAGGGTATTGAAACCCTATCTCTGCGCCTGGAACGCCATGTTTCCAATGCCCAGAAGGTGGCCGAGTTCCTGGAAGCCCATCCCGCTGTAACCTGGGTCAGCTTCCCCGGTCTGGAAAGCAGCCCCTCTTACCAAAAAGCCAAGAAGTATCTGCCCAAAGGAGCCGGTGCCATTCTGACTTTCGGTATCAAAGGTGGCCTGGCGGCAGGGAAGAAGTTTATTAATAGTCTGAAAATCTTCTCCCACCTGGCCAATGTTGGTGATGCCAAGTCCCTGGTCATCCACCCAGCCAGCACCACCCACCAGCAGTTAACCCCTGAGCAGCAAGTAACTAGCGGGGTAACTGAAGACCTGGTACGCCTGTCCATCGGCATCGAGGATATTAGTGATCTTCTCTTTGACCTGGAGCAAGCCTTGGCGGTTAGTCAGGGGTAGTTTTATAGGTAAGGGGTTAGGTTTTAGGGGTAAGGTTTGAGCAAATCTTATCTGAGAAATGGAGGCATTGAATGCCTTAGACCGACTGGGTTACTGGAGGTTAGGTTGTACCGACCGTTTGGGTAGGTACGGCTTAACCTCTTTTGCATACCGTTGGGTGACCAGTGGTGAGGGGAGGATATGGGCCTTGGGTTTACCTCCGTTTTCCCAGGAACGGCCCCCTCGCTACTGTTGACTCAATTTGCTGCCCCTCTCCTCATATATAGGGGGCCGGTGAAGCGGCCCCCGCCTTTTTTGGCGGTAACCACCCTTTTGGGTGGTTTTATATTTCAGTAGATACAGAAAGAGGGAATGGAAGAAATGTGTAGAATAAGAGAGATTAAGGATGTGTTTGTGGAGATTAAATAAATAACTGGTAAGAAACGAGACTTAGCTAATCACGGGGTTTTATTTATTACAGAGTTCTTAAGAGTACATTAGGACTTGTGATAAATTGAAAATAAACGAACCAGGTTCGTATGCGTAATAACACTAGGAAAGGGGAATAGTTTTGATAGGAAATTTAGTTTTAAGTGAAAACGCGTACTTTTACAAAAAAAATCCTGAGAAAAACTTATCGTCAACCAAAATTGAAACAATTTTCCGAACTGTTTCAAGAGATAAATCTGGTCACTATTATTTAAATGAGATAAGAAGAGGTTTTCAGCTAGGACAGGCACATATTAATTATTCAGTATGTGTTTTTAAATTTAAGTCCCCACCAAGTTTTCTGGACGACGATTTACAAAAAGAAGTTAAGTTTGCGTACCTTTTGATTGTTGAATATATGGATTATGTGATCATTAATAAGAAAAACATTTCAGGGCTGGATAAATTGCTTGGAGAATATATATCTGGACTTGACTATAGTACTATATCGCAGTTATACATATCCGATAATACAGCCTTCGAAAAGTTTACAATGAACAATATGGATATCTCTGATAAGGTGATCCGCAGGAGAAATATAGAGGCCATTAATTTGAAGGATTCTTTTGCTCCTCTTAGTGCCGGTAAGTATATTCTTAATAGTATGAGGGTTCGTAATTCGGGTAACCGTTATTCTTTATCCTTTAATGTTTCGAGAATCAATAAACTTGGAAAAAGGGTTAATGCTGATGAATATTTTGCGTGGGTTATACAGGTAGTAGATAAAATTCGAGTACATAATAACACTCAAAGTTATTTAGATCATTTTGCGATACCCTTAGAATTTAATGAACAGGTAGAAGCTTTGAAACCGAATAGTATACTATTTACCCTTGAGGAATTACATGAACATGAAGATTTAGAATGTTCTTATGTTTATAATGGAAGGGAAAAGCGAATTAGTTTAAACAAGATTATTTCAACACTAGCAAAATCATTTGAGATTGAGACCGAGGAAAGAGATGAGTTAAGGAAATTCTTTGTCAATATAGGTCAAAAAAAGGCAAGTTTGAGAGTGAATAGGAATTCATTTTCAATTGTTTCGGAAAAGCTTAAATTGGTGCAACTAAAGTTTTCAGGCAATGAACAAATCGATTTACAAACATATATAAATAAGAATCAATTATTCATCATCTGTTTTGAAGACATTGACTTTGTATATTCCAGCAAAAAGCTTTTTAAGGATAGCGCATTAAGATCTAATTTAGAGTACTTTTTAGGAATATTTAAACCCTTTCCCGAACTTTCAAATATTACTCAAGAAAAGGGAGGAGTAAATCCTAATTCAACTTTTTTTGACACTAATTCATTATTTTCCTTTACCGAAAATGTTTTAGCTTCTACCTCAGACTATTTAGTTTGCGATGATTTTGGAGATGAATGGGCCGATTACATATCTATTAAATCTGATGAAAACATTGTTTTTTTTCATGCTAAAAAGGGAAAAGAAGGTTTATCTGCTTCTAATTTTCATGAAGTTGTTTCCCAGGCTCAAAAGAACTTAGGCAATATGTTCTCATCATCAGTTACATTAGGTAAAAAAAGGGAAAAGTGGACAAGTTATTATAGTGGTTCCAATATCCCAAGACTTCGTAAAGGTGATGACTTTGATGGGTTAATTGAATCATATAAAAAGACCTTGTTACTACCCAATACAAGGAAGGAAATATATCTAGTTGTTAACTTTATTTCAAAATCTAGTTTAGAGAGGCAGGTCACCCGTTTAAAAAATGAACAAACTGTAAGGCCTCAAATAATTCAAATAATATGGCTTTTGTCATCTTTGGTACTTTCCTGTAAAGTGTTATTAATCACGCTAGTTGACGGCAATATCGGAACCGAAAATGACGGGGGCGATTCCCGTTTATCACCGACACCGTTTAGGCGTTTCTCTTTCGTCCAATAACAGAACAAGCCCTTGGGGTAG
>JAJZSN010000155.1 GCA_021849745.1 Bacillota bacterium
TGTGGTGGTGCCTTTCTTCCTATATTTCGGCATCCACCTCCAGGAGGACATTCCGGAAATTCTTAAAGAAGAGAAAGCCAAATATCCGGGAGTAGAAATAGTAATGGCAAGCAATCTGGGAGCAGATATCCGGCTGGTGGATATTCTGCTGGATCGGATAAAGGAGGTTTCCTAAATGGAAATCATCAAGGATCCAAAACTAATCGAGTCAACCAGTATGGACATCATTGACCAACTGCTGCCAGAATTGAAAACCCTTCCTGTTGCGGAAAGTAAGATTATTAAAAGGGTTGTACACACCGCCGGAGATCCTGATTACGCTAAACTGGTTCGCATCAGCCCTGGGGCAATCGAGGGCGGTATTCAGGCCATCAAGGGCGGCAAGACCATTATCTGCGACGTAAACATGCTTAAAGCCGGGATAAACAAAAATAAAGTACATGAATTTGGCGGTCGGGTAGAATGCTATATTAGTGATGAGGATGTAGCCGCAGAAGCTAAAAAGTCGGGTTTAACAAGGGCCATCATCGCTTTACGGAAAGCTTTACCCCAACTTCAGGGTGGTATTGTAGCCATCGGCAATGCCCCTACCGCTTTGTTTGAGTTATGTGACTTGATAACCCATCAGGGCCTCAAGCCGGCTTTGGTAGTAGGTACGCCGGTAGGTTTTGTAGGGGCCAGGGAATCCAAGGAACTCCTGCAGGAAATGGATATTCCATATATTACGGTGGTGGGCAATAAAGGAGGAAGCACCATCGCAGCATCCATTTGTAATGCCTTGCTTTATATGGCTTAAGGGTAATAGTTCTTCTTTACTTCCTGTTTTTGCCTGGGTTAGCAGGGAAAAATATAACTGATGGTGAAATATTAATAAACAAAGATTATTTAGATATTGCCACTAACTCCAGGGAGGTTAGTAGCTTGGTTACAGCAGCGGTATTTACCACACATCAAAAACATGCCATCATCAGCCTTTCCATGGCCCTAGCTTTAAGAATGTTCGGGGTCTCACTTTTTTTGCCTGTTTTAAGTATTTACGCCCAGGAATTCACCAATAATGGTCATCTTATTGGGGTTGCCTTAGGGGTGTACGGCTTGGTACAGGCTGTCTTTCAGGTTCCCGTAGGGATGATGTCAGACCGGATTGGTCGTAAACGGGTAATCTTAATCGGCTTATTCATATTTATCTTGGGAAGTATTTTAGCGGCGGTGACCACCAATATTTTGGTTCTCATTCTGGCCCGGGCCATGCAGGGAGCCGGCGCCATAAGCGGGGCGGTATATGCCTACATCGCCGATGTCATTGAACGGGATAAGCGCAGCCGGGCTATGGCCCTTATTGGCATGCCCTTTGGTATCGCATTTAGCATCGGTATTGTCCTGGGGCCCATGCTGGGCCACTGGTGGGGAATTCCCGCCTTATTCTGGCTTTGCGCAGGACTGGTGACTATATCGGCCACTTATGTTTATTTTGCCATCGAAGAGCGTACCGCCTTAATGAATGTTGAGTCTAAAATCAGTATCAGCGAAGTTTTTTCTGCATTGCGGCAACCCGGGCTGTTTAAATTAAATCTAGGCGGGTTTATCACCAACTTTTATCAAACATCGATATTGGGTCTTTTTTTACCTTCATTGGCTCAGAATTACGTGGCCTTGAATCAATTTTGGAAAATAATGGTGCCCATGGTGGCGATAGGCACTGTGGTTATGCTCTGGTCAGCCAAAAAGACCGATAGCGGCCGAAGTTATGCCATGGCCAAACTGGCATTTATTCTCCTTAGCGCCAGTGCGGTTGTCTTAATGCTACCTGGGTTCCCTTTGTTAATAATTGGGGCTATCCTGTTCTTCACCGGATTCTCTATGACCCAACCCTTGTTGTCTACTGCTGTTACGATGGCTGCCAACCAGCGATTAGTAGGCACCACCAGCGGTTTATACAACATGTCCCAGTTTATCGGCACTTTTTTTGGGGGAGCCATCGGTGGGTTCTTTCTACATAACATACCTGTATTTTTGGTTATCCTTTTCTTATTAGGTATGTTAGGGGTATTCACGGTAGCAGGAGCCATTAAACAACTGCGCTAACGATCAGGAGGTAAAGGGATGACCAAAACAAAAATTGTTTGTACCATCGGTCCTGCCAGTCGGTCTGAGGAAGTACTGAGGGGTATGGTAGAGGCAGGGATGAGGATAGCCAGACTAAATTTTTCCCACGGTACCCATGGAGAACACCGGGAAACCATTGATTTACTTAGGTCGTTAAACCGTACCACAGGGCAGCAGGTGGCCATTTTAGGTGATTTACAGGGTCCCAAGATTCGCTTGGGAGTTTTCACCGATAAGAAAGTTCAACTGGAAACCGGACAAACTTTTCATTTAACCACCGTAAAGAAACTTGGTAACCAGGAAGAAGCCTTTGTGGATTACTCTGAGATTACCAGGGATGTTACCGTGGGTGCCAAAGTATTGATGAATGACGGTCTGGTTCAGGGACAGGTTAAAGAAGTGGGAAATGATTTTCTTCGTCTGAAAATTGTGGCCGGCGGCCCGGTTGGCGATCATAAAGGAGTTAATCTTCCCGGTACCAGAGTGGGTCTGCCTGCTCTAACGGAAAAAGATAAAGTAGATTTGGCCTTCATTCTGGAACAGGGTCTTGATTATCTGGCCTGTTCTTTTGTCAGGGAAGCCGGGCATATGGTCCAGGTCAGGGAATTGGCCGGTAAGGGGAATAAACCCGCATTGCTGGCCAAAATAGAAACCCAGGAAGCCATCACCAATCTACATGACATCATCATGGTATCTGACGGAATTATGGTGGCCAGAGGAGATCTGGCGGTAGAGGTTCCCCTGGAAATGGTACCTATTATCCAAAAGGTGGCCCTAAAATTATGCCATGAACATGGCAAATTTTCCATCACAGCTACTCAGA
>JAJZSN010000003.1 GCA_021849745.1 Bacillota bacterium
GGTAAGGTTAGGATAAAAGCAGAAAAGTAAAATTAAATTCAAAAAACCGTTGAGCTACCGCGCAGCGGTTTGGTACAATATTCTTAAAGGGGTTGATGATATGTCACCTAAAAAGTATTCTAAGCGCTTAGCTGCAGTAAGGCTTGCAAATGCTGTTAATAATATAGAAGGTGTCCCTGTAACACCCCAAGCGAAAAGGCTCTCAGCTCAGTGGGCGCGAGGCGAGATTTCGGGCTCTGCGATGAAAGCTGCGCTTATTTCGAAGCATAAACGTTCAGAGACAGGTATACTTCATGAATGATCCTTATCTTTATGAGGGAAGCTCAGTATTACGCAATCTGTTGAATATCCATGAAGAAAAGGAATTGAATTTGGCCGAGGCGGAACTCTCTCGTGCTAACATGATGTTGCTGTACGATTATGGCTTTGATGATTTTTCTACACAAGGGATTAAGTCAATTCATAAGGTTTTATTTGAGGATGTATATGCCTGGGCAGGGGAATTTCGCACTATAAACATCCAGAAACGCGAACCTTTATTAGCGGGAATCAGTGTGTCGTATACTGATTGGGATAAAATAAAGAGGGACTTGGATGTTGCATGGGAAGCAATTAATAGAATCCCTTGGAAGAAACTTAGTCGCGAGGAATTTGCGGCTCAGCTCGCCAGAAAGTTTCCGCCGCTATGGCAAATACACCCTTTTCGTGAAGGAAATACACGAACCATCGTGATGCTCATGATTTTTTTTGTAGAGCATTACGGTTATTATTTTGACAAGGACCTTTTGGCTGTTAGTGCCGGATATGTTCGCAATGCTTTTGTAATGGCCAGCCTTGGTCAGTATTCTGAATTTGAACATTTTGAGAAAATTCTGTTGGATGCAATCTGTACAGAGCCAATCGAGTACACTGATGATTTAGATCAGGAGGAATCGCTTCCTCAAGGTGAAAAGTATCAAAAATACCAGATGAAAGACTACAAACCCATTGCACATGAATACCGTGCTGATGACGGAGAAACAAAGTAATGATACCACCTTGCAAACAACCACCGGTCAGGGGTTCAAATCCCCTCACCAGCTCCAGCGCAAAAAACCGTGTAGTTTCAATGGCTACACGTTTTTTATTCCCAAGGATGCCGAGAAGCCGATAGACCGGAGAACCAAGGCGGCAAAAGAAAAGGATAAGAGAATTATAAGGACTGTAAAGACCTTTGGGTTCTTAGATTGATTATTTGCGTATAATAATGTTATTATTAACGTCACCTTGAAACGCTTGGCGGACAAAGGACAGATTGAGCGTTTCCAAAAAGGTGTTTATTATCGCGCCAAGCAAACGGTTTTCGGCAAGGCTCATCCGAGCGTAGAAACCTTGGAAGCACAGCTTTTGATAAGGCGAGGCGATGATATCATTGGCTATGAAACAGGCGTATCCCTTATGAATCAAATAGGTCTGACCACGCTTGTCCCCAAGAAGCGCGAAATCGCTACCAACGCCTATCGAAAAATTATTAATGATAAATACATCATAGCAAGGAAGCCGGTTATTACGGTTAATACCGGAAACTTCCGGTATTTGCAGTTTCTCGACGTTATAAGAGATTTACCGGAGGCTCCGGTCGATGCAGAGAATCCAAATGCCTTGCTCCATGCTTTTGCTGAAAAAAATGGGCTGGATGCGGTGAAAGCCTTAACCTATGCCAGACAGCACTACCCTCAGAAGACACTTCTCAATCTGGTCGATGTGTTAGTAGAGAGGTGAACTATATGAAGCTGCATGATGACAGAGATGCCTTTCAGGCACTACTGAATTCAGAATTACAATCCCGTAGGTTAGCAGCAGCAAAGCTTGCCAATGCTATCAATAAAATTGAGGGAGTACCGGTTACATCCTATGCAAAAAGGCTGTCAGCACAATGGGTTCGGGGAGAGATTACCGGTGAAGAGATGAAAGCCGCTTTAATTACTGTACATAAGCGCCCTGTAACAAATACACCCAATGAATTGATGAGGAGTATATAAAATCCGAAAAGGAGTAATGATTTGATAACAATTACAAATACCCCAAACCTCACTGGAGTAACCATTAGCGGAGATTTTAGCGACCTCTACAATCTTGTTGAGGCATTCCATGAAATCACCATAGATGAATACTCTGAAAAACATCATAGATATATTGAGATCTCCACCCGTGTACTTGGTCTTTGCTATGACATCAGACATGCCTATCAGGGAGATAGGGCGGTTGAGCTTGTTGACAACGACATGACAGAAGACAAAATGAAGTGGCACTCCATCATTGCACCCAAAAACAATGTATATTACAGCTGCAATTATCTTTACCCGGAAATGTTTTTCATAATGCTTGCTATGAATGAGCTTATCGAATTACGGATAAAGGATTTAACAAAGACAAAATTCATTTACAAAGAGGCTTTGGATAAGAAGGTTATTTGGGATGAAACGATTGCACTTATACGGCTTTTCCAAGCTGAGTTTGTGAAATGCGTCAAAGATACTTTTTCAGAAGCTTCCTTTGCCAGATGGCTAAATCTAATGAACGGCAGCTATACTGGCATTGAGGATATTGCCGGCCAGTATGTTGATCTGTTGAATATCAAATACATAAACATGACTAAAGAAAAGCGGCTGAAAAACTTGTCCTCTATGGCCAAAAGAATAACAGAGTTCAGATACGACAATGACCATAAGGAAATAAAAGAAGTGGTTATGGAGGCGGCAAAGGAGCATCAATGTGAGCCGGGGGCAATAAGGTTGCGGGGGATTGATTATCCGGATGATTTTGAATGGTGAACGTCTCAGACAGAAGAAAAACTGAAACGGGATGTTAATAATCCTTTTGCTTTATTTATGGGCGGCGGGTCTGCTTCAGGTAAAAGTTTAATAAGGGATGAAATTATTATACCCTGGATAAACGAACCGGTTGTTATTATCGATAGTGATATTATAAAAAAGGAACTTCCTGAATATAAAGTATAAGGAAAGTACCACGAGAGAGTATAATTTATACACATCAATATTTCCCTAAGACTTTTTTTAAAATTGAGCCTGAATTTGATATTATGCAAGTCTATGATAATACAATAGCTGGAAAAGCACCTCAAGTTGCTGCTAGAGCGGGGAAAGTTATAAAATCTGCAAGATCCCATAAATCAGGTCATGTTAAAGTAGAAGGACGAACCATAAGTGTAGAAGAAATAAAAAAGGTAAGGAAAAACAGATAGGGTAGCTCCAGATTTACTTTTACGTAAAAAATCCATCCCAAATAGAGTAGGGATGGATTTTTGTTTTTTATCCGTTTGTTTTGTATACATAAGATTTATAACGATAGCAGATGAAAAGGGGGATTATAGCGGGGCTTTACTTTAACCAAAGGAATCTTCTTCAGCTCCCCAGGGTCTAACAAAACGATCTAAACGACCGTTTTAGATATAAGAATAGGAAAAACCCTCCCGGTTATACTGAAGTATAATAAGGAGGGTTCTGCTATGGGTTTGAAAAGGGTAACAAATATTAAAACTATCGGCCAGCATGGGAGCCGGGAACCTTTTGCCGGACAAGGCGGATTCCATTCCTTGCCATGGTATGGCTATTCCCTTGGGGAAGGACGGAATTTTACCCATTTGGATGGGATGGGGGAGGAAGTTTATCAGCAACGAAAGCCGTTTCTTTATCATTATACTGACCCTAGTTTGGAGTAAATAGAGGCCCGAAGGTCTCTAGAGGGAAAGGAACTAGGGGATGCACCCTTTTGAGAAAATTTTCTCCGGGGGCAGGAAAGATGTTGGTTTCTGCCGAAACAATCGGGGTAAGACCTTGATTGAGGAGGTTTGGTGATGGAGATTAAAGATATGCAAAAAGCGGTGGATGATTGGATTAGCCAGTTTGAGGAGGGTTACTGGAACCCCCAGTCTATGACCTTGCGTTTGACGGAGGAGATTGGTGAACTAGCCCGGGAGGTTAATCACCTATACGGTCAGAAGCCCAAAAAACCGGAAGAACCGGAAGGGGATTTGGCCATGGAAATGGCGGACATTCTATTTATTATTGTCTGTTTTGCCAATTCCTTGAATATAGACCTGGAAGAAGCCTTTAAAGCCATGATGGAAAAATATCGATTGCGGGACAGTAATCGGTGGACGAGAAAAACCGAATAATCAAGAATTCCAGGGTGGAAATTCTAAATTTCTGTAGTATAATAAAGGGAAAAGGGGACTCTAAAGTCCCCTTTTCCCTGTGTGAGGCTATCTATATCTAGTCTGCCACTAGATATTCAGTTGGGCGAGGAAGTTGTTAACTTCCTTGCAATATTAGTATATCACAAAGGCTTATAAATAGGAGGTATCTTTCGGTAAGCAGCAATAATTTGAATGTTACCGGCAAAAAATCCGGCCAATTGTATTGAGGGTGTTTGGACTTTTGGTGAAACATAGATAAGTGGTTGCAATTTTATCCGGTGAAAGGTTAAAGATTAAAGGTGAACCGTTGAGGAATGGTTTTTGTACAATTGGGTCAGATTTAAGGGCTATTAACTTTCTTGTCATATTCCCTATGGAAGTTTCGTAGAATTAATTAGAATTGGACATGGGGGGGAGAAATATGAGAATACCGGTTCGCTGGACTAAGTGGGATATTAGGTTGGGGGCGGCCCTGGTGGTATTTTTGTTAATCTGGGGTGGATATAACCTTTATATAGGTTATTCTTCTGTGGATCCCGAACAATTGCTCAGCGAGGCAATAGCCAATACCAACAAGGCAACAAGTTTCCGTTTCAAAACCGGTTCTGTGATATATGTGGACGGACGGCAGGAAACGTTAAGCAGGATTACCGGAGAAAAAAGCAAAGAAGGATTGCATATCAAAGGTGAGATGCTAAATACCGCAGTAGATATCTATCAGATCGGAAACAAAACATATTTTAAAGATATTAAGGATGATAACTGGATTGTTATTGATGACAATAATCTTGAAAAATCTCAAATGCTGATGGCGGAGTTAAATCCCCTAGCCTATTTTACTATAAAAGATAGTTTGGAACTGAAGGTAATGGATGTAGAAAAGGTTAATGGCAGATGGTTGGTTAAGCTGGAAATGAAACCTGATTTAGACAACCCCTGGCTGGAAGTTTTATGGACTGATTTTCATTATACCGTATGGGTGGATAAGGGAAAGCGGGTAATTAGTAAAGCTGTATTAAGGGCCAGGGAAAAGACTGATGATAAAACCAAACTGGAATTAACCATAGATTTTTCGGATTATAACCGGGATTTAAAAATAACGGTTCCTAAAGTAAAAAAAGAAGTATCATCAGACAAAAAAATCTTTTTTCTCCCTGAATAGGGAGTTTTTCTTTTTCTTAGAATTATCTCGGTCCTGTGAGGAAGACTAAAAAGTGAAAAAACCTTTGTTTAGGCAGGGATTTCTCAGTCGATGTCGAATAAAAGTGAACAATAACGGTCAGAGTGGACTAAAAACCCGTGAAAAACCGAACATTAACATGAACTTAAGGTTAGGGGAGGATTTTTTGATGCATCCTGATGGCGAACGGATTCTTTTGTCTGAGGCGGATATTAGCGCTAAGGTTAAAGAGATAGGTGAACAAATTTCAAGGGATTATGAAGGTAAAGAGTTATTGGTTATTGGCATTCTCAAGGGAGCCCTGATTTTTATGGGTGACCTAGTGCGGCAGATAAACGTACCGGTGAGCCTGGATTTCATGGCTGTGTCCAGTTATGGGACTTCCACCGAATCTTCCGGTGCAGTACGGATTTTAAAAGATCTGGAGAAGAGCATTGAAGGGCAGCATGTTTTGATTGTGGAGGATATCATTGATACCGGGCTTACTCTGAAATACCTCTTGGAAAACCTCCAGGCCCGCAAGCCGGCCAGTGTCAAGGTCTGTACTTTGCTGGACAAGCCGGAAAGGCGCAAAACCCAGGTGGTGGCTGATTATAACGGTTTCAGCATTCCTGATGAGTTCGTAGTGGGTTACGGCCTGGACTACGCCGAGCGGTATCGGAATATTCCCTATATAATGGTGCTTAGGAGAGAAGTGTATGAGGTCAGGGGTGGCTTATAAGCTTTACTATACCATCAGGGGTGGCTTAGAAGTCTTACTATACGGTCAGGTGTTAGGGGTTAGGTTTTAGGGGTGAGGGTTGGGATTGTCTTGTATGTTGGGTTCGTAGTTCGTAGTTGTTAGTTGGTGATTCATAGTTTGTAGAATAAGCTGATAGCTGACAGCTGATAGCTGATAGCTGGCAAGGGAGGAAGCAATATGGATTTAGCAAGAGAAAGAGAACTGTTGCTGGTGCTGGATTTTGGTGGCCAGTATAGTCAGTTGATTGCGCGGAGGATTAGGGAGTGTAAGGTGTATTGTGAGATGCTGCCTTTTTCTACTTCCTTGACCAAGATTAAGGAATTGAATCCTAAGGGGATTGTGTTTTCCGGCGGGCCTTCCAGCGTTTACGGGGAGAAGGCGCCCAAGGTTGATCCGGGGGTTTTCGAGTTGGGGATTCCCATTCTGGGGATTTGTTATGGGCTGCAGTTGATGGCCCAAAACCTGGGGGGCACCGTTGAAGGGGCCGTCAACCGGGAGTATGGCAAAACCATGGTTCAGATTATTGAAGAAGATGAGATTCTTACCGGTTTAGGCCCGGAGACCCAGTGCTGGATGAGTCACGGTGATTTGGTGTCCGCCGTTCCTTCCGGGTTTATGGTAACCGCTAAGACCACCCACACTCCCGTGGCGGCCATGTGCTGCCGGGAGAAGAAGTTATACGGGGTGCAGTTCCATCCCGAAGTGGTTCACACCCCTAGGGGCAAGGAAGTGCTGGAGAAGTTTCTGTTCCAGGTCTGCGGGTGTTCCGGGGACTGGAACATGGGGTCTTTCATTGAACAATCCGTCCGGGAAATCCGGGAAAGGGTGGGGGACAAGAAGGTCCTTTGTGCTTTAAGCGGCGGGGTGGATAGCTCTGTGGCGGCGGCTTTGGTTCATAAAGCCATCGGCGACCAGCTTACTTGTGTCTATGTTAACCATGGTTTTATGAGGAAGAATGAATCCCAGCAGGTTAGGGAAACCTTCGAGGGTAAGTTCCATATGAATCTGGATTTTGTGGATGCTGAAGAAAGGTTCCTGGGCAAGATTGCCGGGGTAACCGATCCGGAAACTAAGCGGAAGATTATCGGTGAAGAGTTCATTCGTTTGTTCGAGGATGAGGCGGCTAAGCTTGGGCAGATTGATTACTTGGTGCAGGGAACCTTGTATCCCGATGTGGTTGAGAGCGGTACTGAGACTGCGGCGGTGATTAAGTCCCACCATAATGTGGGCGGACTGCCTGAGGATATGCAATTTGAGTTGATTGAGCCTTTGCGTTGGCTCTTTAAGGATGAGGTTCGTCTATTGGGCGAGGAACTGGGATTGCCGGAAGAGATCGTGTGGCGTCATCCCTTCCCTGGCCCTGGCTTGGCCATTCGGATCTTAGGGGAAATCACCAGAGAGAAGCTGGACACCCTGCGGGATGCAGATGCCATCATGGTGGAGGAGATTAAGAAGGCCGGGGAATACCGCAATATTTGGCAGGCTTTCGTGGTGCTGCCTTCCATGAAGAGCGTCGGGGTTATGGGTGATGAGCGGACTTATGCTTATACTGCAGTGGTACGGGCCGTCACCAGCGATGACGGCATGACCGCCGACTGGGCCAGAATGCCTTATGATCTGATGGAGAGTATTTCTTCCAGGATTGTTAATGAGGTTAAGGGCATTAATCGGGTGGTCTATGATATCACCAGCAAGCCCCCTGGTACTATTGAGTGGGAATAAGGCAAGAGGTGAATTTGGGTACTATTGAGCAGCGAAGGATGGCTTTGGGGGATCTTCAATTTAAAAGACCACTCTCCATATTAAAGGAGAATGGTCTTTTTTTTGAGAAACATCAGCCACCAGTTGATGAGCTTGAATGAACTAAATTATTTGGTTTACACTATTTACTGACTTTCGTATGAATATTCTATAAAGGTATTTCGGTAAACAGTAAATTTAGCCCAGCTAGGCAACCCTGGATATGGAGCGTTACTAGGAGCTCCTTCGGTGCAATTCTGTGGCTCGTAATTACCGTTTTTATTGTATGAACCAATATCTATTACAGGTTTGAAAGAAGCATCCGTGGCTAGGTGCTCTGGGAAGTATACTGTCTGGTTCTTTGGATTGATATGTTTGACTCGCAACCGTTTTATGTGCTTTTTGTTCAAGCTTGTGACATAGTGGAGTGTAATTTTATCTCCTAGCCCTTCTCGATTAATGTAATATTCCAGTCCTGAGTTTGGCAGCATTTCTCCGGCATAACCCCATAGTCTTGCTGTGGGATCGTCGCCGTATAATTGGTTGAAAATAGCTATGGGATCTTCTCCCTGGGTCTCATTTACCATAAATACACCCACGACAGGTGGCTTATTCGAGTCATTGCTAAAGCCTTCCCGCACATAAATGTAGTCCAATTCATCACTTGGAAACATTTGATGGGCAGCTATGTTGCTAACCAGTTTCCATTCATCACCTGTTGCAGGATCGTTGATGGTGGTGGGTACATTGCTGTGTGCCAAGAGGTATCTTTGAATTTTGATTCCAGTAATACCCCATGTGACTTCAGGTTGTACGTAGTTTTTAGAGGCCGCATATTCTTTAAATGCATTCTCAAGCTTATTTTTCCTGGCAGTGGTGGAAGCTAGCTGCCATATGGGAATGAGCCCATTTTTTCCGAAATCACTAATACCCGGTTCTTTCTGCAAACGGTTGAACCATTCGTTAAAGGCAGACGGGTCAAGGTCGGTTCCCCCATAAGCGGGGTATGCTTTAACATTTCGCTCGCTGTTTGAGTAAAAACTGCTACTTGCTTCTTTTTTGCTGGATGACACCGACACCCCTGCAGAGGCAAAGAGGGTGTTAAAGGCGGCTTTGGTATCAACCTCTAGGCTACTTTCTGTTTTATAGTATGTGCTGTTTGCAGAAGCACTGTATTCCAGTCTTCCACCCATGTGTAGTGATTTAAGGATATGGGTACCATAAGTTTCGAACAACTTAACCGGATCCATTTTGTCGATGTCGTTTTTAAAGGAAGTGGTCATATAGTCCATAAGGTTGAGGTTCTGATTGTCTAAATACAAACGATATTTTAATGCCTCATAAATCAGGGTGGCATATGAACGATTCTTTTCAGTTAGGGTGCTTGAACTGAAATTTGTGCTGACGCTACCGCTGAAGAAAAGGTAGTTTCCACTGGCACCCACCCGGGTGGCCAATTGTTGAGAGTAGGAGGAAGCACTATTGCCCTCTACATAACGACTATCGCTATTACTTCCATCAATTTTATAGACCTTTCCACTGTTCAATAGTTTTTTGATATCAAGTACATAATATTCAAGGCCCGACTCATCAGCGTATTTGCTGGTGATGATATTGTAGCCCCGGCCTAGATGTTGTACTCCTGCAAGGGCTGAATCTGTATTTTTCAAAGGAAAACCTGGAGATTCGGTAGAGCCATCTACACCAGGAAAGGGAATTTTTGGTGCGATTTTGAGCATAGGATCAACAGTGATCTTTACACTAGATGAAGTTCCTTTTTTGTTGGGGTTATCAGCGGGTACAATTTTATTTAAGGCAAAGTTTGGCGAAATATCTTTAGGAGCAATCGTCGGTGCTAAGGTGCCTTTGCCTGATTTGGCAACATAAGTGCGTTTAAGTAGGATGATTGCCTGTTCACGGGTGGTATTATTAAGGGGAGATATGTTTTTAGTTGAAGTTCCCTTCATAATATTATTCTTATATGCAAATTTCATGGCATCAAGGGCCCATGAAGCAATATGGGAGGCATCATCAAAGGGGAAACTCCCATCGGTACTTTTGTCGATATCCGGTTTAGCAGCTGTCAGGCCACGTAGAATCATCACAGAAATTTCCTGACGGGTAATATTTAAATTCGGGGAAAACTTGTCAGCACTTATTCCTTTGACGATACCCAAACCATAAGCCTTAGCTACCTCTGTATTCGTGGTATCATTAAAGGGCATATCCACTGCCACTGCTTTTTTGCCAGAAAGCTTTTCGTATAATTTTACCGCAATTGTAGAGAATTCTTCCCGCGTAATTGGTTTCTTAAAGTTATTTTCGATGTTGTCGTATGTAAGCTCATATTGAAAGGCTTCAATAAGTTCTTTTACCGCCCAATCACTCTGTGAACCGTCGAAGTCAAGTTGATGTTCAGGGGTTAATTGTGCAATTTTTGGAGGTATAAGATTAATGTTGGGAGAACTAGCAGAGACCGGTGTAGAAATAATTAATACCAATACTAGCGTCATACAAAGAAGGAATTTTAATTTAGTTTTCATTAACACACTTCCTTTTTCTGTTTAATTTTACTTAGTATATAATTATAATCCTGATTTTTTATTATCATAAGGCGCAATATTGCTTTAAAAAGGCGCAATACTGCTCAAATAGAATAGGTTTTGATGTTTTAAGCAGACTTCAAAGCCTATGTATTTAATTAATCTTTTATTTTTGTGCAAGCTTACGATATTCCAAGGGAGTGAGCCCTGTTTTCTTCTTAAATAAGCGCGTGTAATAACTATGATAGTTTACGCCGCAGGCAGTAAAGGCTTCTTCAATGGAAAGGTTAATCTCTAGCAACTTTTCTTTAATCCTGTCTATCTTAATATTTATGTAATACTCATGAGGCGTCATCCCCGTATGTATTTTAAACATTCGTGAAAAATGTGAAGAACTGAGAAAAACTGCTTTGGCTACATCCTCTACACAAAACTTGCTAAGCCAATGAGACTCAATATAGGTCTTGGCTGCTGCAATTTCTACCCGGTCAACCAGCTTTCTTCGTATAATCAAGATGTTTACCACACAGATAATTTTCTTGTTTTCATCCAAAAGCGGTAACGTGGAAACGTCCAGATAAAATATTTCTATATCCTCGGTAGGGATATTGAAGTTCTTTTTAATAACATTAACCGGTACCATAAAATCGGTAACAAAGGCTGGTATACCGGCAAAAGCATTCTTTACATTTTGCAGCGCACCGTATTCCTCCGCGGATGGGTCAAGCAAAATGTTGTATTTACCAATTAACATTGATGGGTCTGGAATATGAAATTCTTTGGAAAAGGCTTGATTAACTATAAGCATTGTTCCATCAGGAGCAAAAACCTGAACCGGATAAGGAAAAGCTTCAATTAGTTTGGCAAATAAGTCGCTGTGAGAAACCATGTCTTGCAGTAACTGTGTTGTTGTGCTTTGCATACCTATATTTTGCTCCCTCATAAATTTCACCTCCAAGCAACGTTTGAATTTGCTTCTGCATGGGATTATAGACTAATTATAAAAGCATTGTAAAGTATTGGCAAGATGTAAAGAGGCCGCTATAATCGCATTTATAGGTTAGCGAGTATCGTATGAGGTCAGGGGTTAGGGGTATTATGAGATGGGCATTTTTCTTTCTTCTTACGGTATATTAATAACAGTGGGAAAATAAGATTAAATAACCAAAGGAATTACCAAAAATGAACAACTAATGGAAACAATGGATTAATCTAGCCATCATAGCCGCTGGCACCGCCCTTTTGGGGGAGGTTAAAGTGAGGGCCAAACTGCGGGGGCATTCATAATGAGGTTTGGGGTGGAAACAGTGATCG
This sequence comes from Bacillota bacterium, assembly GCA_021849745.1. Taxonomy (GTDB): domain Bacteria; phylum Bacillota; order Carboxydocellales; family JAJZSN01; genus JAJZSN01. The sequence goes on from JAJZSN010000003.1 coordinate 11,718, forward strand.
AATTTCGTCAAGTAAACAAATATTTCGGACAACTTCACGTACTAAATGACATTGACCTGACCATCAAAGAAGGGGAAGTAGTGGTAGTCATCGGACCCTCCGGATCGGGCAAAAGTACCTTGCTCCGGTGTATCAATCAGTTGGAGAAGATCTCCTCCGGGGAACTGGTGGTGGATGGGTTCCGGCTGAATGATCCCAAGGTTAACATCAACCTGGTACGCCAGGAAATTGGGATGGTTTTCCAGCATTTTAACCTGTATCCCCATAAAACGGTGCTGCAGAATATCACTCTAGCGCCCATTAAGGTGAAGAAAATGGAGCCAGGGGAGGCGGAGAAGATAGCTCGCTTTTATCTGCAAAAGGTGGGAATTGCTGAGAAGGCTGATGTTTACCCTAGTCAATTGTCCGGGGGTCAACAACAGAGGGTAGCAATAGCCAGGGGTTTGGCCATGAAGCCTAAGATTATGTTGTTCGATGAACCTACCTCGGCCTTGGATCCGGAAATGGTTAATGAGGTTTTGGATGTAATGAAGTCTTTGGCCAAAGAAGGGATTACCATGGTGGTGGTAACCCATGAGATGGGTTTTGCCCGGGAGGTGGCAGACCGGGTGATTTTCATGGATGAAGGATCCATTGTGGAAGAAGGCACACCGGAACATTTCTTTAAGGAGCCCAAGGAGGAGCGGACTAAGCTCTTCTTAAGCAAAATACTCTAACAGGCTGTTGAACAGCCTGAATAATAAAAAAAGGGAGGATTGCAGTAATGAAGTTGAAGAAAATGTTGGCCATGGTTGCGGCCGGGGTGTTGGCTCTGGGGCTGCTGACCGGATGTGGCGGCGGTGGGGAACAGAAGACAGGAGATAATAAACCCGCAGCTACTGAAACCAAGAAAATGCTGGACACCATCAAGGAACGGGGTAAGCTGGTTGCCGGGGTGAAATACGATGTCCCCCTCTTCGGGATTATGAACACCCAAACCAATCAGGTGGAAGGTTTCGAAATCGACCTGATGAGGGAACTGGCCAAAAAGATTTTCAATGACCCAGGCAAGGTGGATTTGGTCAAGGTGGAATCCAAAACCCGTATTCCTATGCTGCAAAACGGCCAGGTTGATATTGTGGCCGGCACCATGACCATCACCGAAGAGCGCAAAAAACAGGTAGACTTCACTGATGTTTATTTTGAAGCGGGCCAGTCCCTGTTGGTGAAGAAAGGTAGCCCGGTGAAGTCTGTGGAGGATCTGAAGGGTAAGAAAGTTTCTACTGTTCAGGGTTCTACCAGCGCCAAGAACATCCGGGAAAAGGCTTCTGAAGCTCAGGTTGTGGAGTTCCCTACATATCCTGAAGCCTTCCTGGCTTTGCAAAACGGCCGGGCTGATGCCATGACCACTGATAATTCCATTCTCATGGGCTTTGCCCAAAAAGATGCCAATACCCAAATGGTGGGAGGCCTGTTCACTGCTGAGCCTTATGGCATGGCTTTCCAGAAGGGTCAAGAGGAATGGGTTCAGTTTGTTAATGAATGGTTGAAGGAGATTAGGGCTAACGGCACTTATGCCGAGCTTTACAAAAAGTGGTTTAAGGAAGAACCCCCCAAGTAAGCAGCAGGGTCCCCTCTCTTGGGGGACCCTTTAACCTTCATTTAGGAGGAAGTTAGTACATGACAAATTGGTTTGATGTCTGGCAGCGGTTGCCACAGTTTTTCGACGGTCTGGCTGTTACCTTGCAGGTATCCCTGCTGGCTTTGGTTTTAGCCATGGTTATCGGGGTGGTAGTGGCTATTCTCCGGGTGGTGGATAACCCTGCAGCCAACTTTATAGGCAAGTGGTATGTGGAGTTTTTTCAAAATACCCCTCTGGTTATTCAGGTATTTTTCTTTTACCAGGGCCTCCCTACCCTTGGGGTAAGTCTATCGGAATTTACCTGCGGGACTTTGGGCCTGGGTATCTATACCGGGGCTTATATCGCCGAGGTTTTTCGGGCCGGGATTCAGTCCGTCGCCAAAGGCCAGTGGGAAGCGGCCCGCTCCCAAGGTTTTACCTATCTGCAGACCATGAACCACATCATCTTACCCCAGGCTTTGCGGGTGAGCTTACCCCCTTTGGGCAACCAGGTGGTTAACCTGGTGAAAAACTCAGCTATTCTAAGCACTATTGCAGTGGCTGATTTGATGTATGAGGCTAATCTGGTGATGTCGGAGACCTTTATCGTTTTCGAGGTGTATATCTTCGCTGCTGTGCTTTACCTGGCTTTGACAATTCCCTTAAGCGCCCTGGTGGAGTATCTGGAACGCAGGGTGGCTCAAGGTTATCAGTAAAGGGAGATGGGTGTTATGGAGAATTGGCTGCCTTTTTGGGATATTAATAATATCGAGTTTTTCTACTTCGGGTTTAAATTGACCATCGGGTTGGCGGTGGTGAGTATATTTCTCAGCCTGGTGTTTGGTATTCTGCTGGCTTTGATGCGTACATCCGGTTGGCGGATTCTTATCATCCCGGCATATCTTTATACCCATGCCCTGCGTAACAGTCCCTTGATTCTCATCATCTTTTTCACATACTTTGCCTTACCTAAGGTGGGTTTAAGTTTATCTCCTTTTTGGGCCGGGGTGACCGCCCTTACTATCTTTACTTCTGCGTTGGTGGCGGAAATCTTTCGGGGGGGGATTCAGTCCATTTCTAAGGGTCAGTGGGAGGCGGCCCGCGCTCAGGGCTTTAGCTGGGTGCAGACCATGTGGCATATTATCCTGCCTCAGGCTTTCAAGAAGATTATCCCTCCCTTGGTGAGCCAGTTTACCTCATTGATTAAGGATACCGCTTACTGTGGGTTGATTATCTCAGTGCCGGAACTCTTTAGCCAGGGCCAGATTTTCTTCAGCCGCTATAATAACCCGGTGCAGACTCTGGCCGTGCTGGCAGTGGTTTATTTTGTGATTTGTTATGCTCTTACGGAATACAGCCGGAGGCTGGAACGGAAAATGGCCCACGGGCAGTAAAGACACTTCTAACAGTGGTGGAAAAGTTCAATAAACTTTTGGGCCGCCGCAGGAAGGGGAATATTGCTATTGGTGACAACCCCCAAACTTCTTTGGGGGATTTTTTCTTGTAGGTTCAAGATAAACACCTCGCCGCTGGTTAGTTCTTTCTCGATATAGTCCCTGATGACAAAAGAGATACCTAGGCCGATTTTGGCCAGTTCAATTAATAAATCCACACTATCAAGTTCTATTTCGGGGTTGATGCTGACCCCGTTTTTCTTGGTAAATGCTTCGAAAAAGCCTCTGGTGGTGGTGTTTTTCTCCAGTAGCAAAAGGGGGTATTGCTCCAAGTCTTTAAGGCGGAGAGGCTTATCCTTAAGATGGGCAAAACTTTGGCCGGCGATGAAGACATCTTGGAGGTCTTTAAGTTTTTCTGTTTTGATGTTTTTATCCAGGTCATAATCGGGTATGTTAACAACAGCCATGTGGATGCTGCCGTTTTTCAAAAGTTGGAGGCAACTGGGGGAAGTTCTGGTGGTGATGTGGATCTTGATGTTGGGGTAAAGGTGGTTGAATTGCCGAAAGTAGGGCAGAAGGAAAGACTTGCAAATGGTATCACTGGCCCCGATGCGCACCTCCCCCTTTTTCAGGGAGTGGAGGTCGTTGATGCTCCGTTCCCCTGCCTTAAGGAAGTTAAAGGCTTGTTCTACGTGTTTAAAGAGAATTTCACCTTCGGGGGTTAATTTGACTTGTTTGGTGCTTCTGATAAATAACCGGCAGTCCATTTTTCTTTCCAGGGTGCGGATGGCTTGGCTCACGGCGGATTGGGAGATGAATAAACCTTCTGCGGCTTCGGAAAAGCTTAATCCCTTAGCAACGTGATAAAAAACTTTGTAAAGTTCGAAATTAATGTCCATATATAATCCTTTCTTATGCAATCTATTAATATTATTAACTACACTTATTAATTATATTATGTTAGAATGGAGATGTAAATTTTTAAATTAAGAAAAATCTACCACAGAGAACACGGAGAACACGGAGGTTTTGGGGTGAGATATATTTATTAGTAATATTATAATTTTTTTCTCCGTGTTCTCCGTGGCCTGGTTATATATTTAATCTTTTAAACTAGACAGGGGGAAAATAAATTGACGGTTAGAAGGGTTTTCGTGGAAAAGAAAAAGGGTTTTGATATTGAAGCGCGGAGTTTTTTTCTTGACCTTACAGAAAACTTGGGCATCAAGGGCCTGGAAGCTGTAAGGATAATTAACCGTTATGATATTTCCGGTATTTCTGATGAGGAGTATGCTCAAGCCCGGAACACCATTTTTTCTGAACCCCCGGTGGATTTGGTTTATGATGAGATCTTGCCTGTTGATGGAGGGGACAGGGTTTTTGCCATGGAATACCTGCCTGGGCAGTATGATCAGAGGGCTGATTCGGCGGCCCAGTGTGTGCAGATTCTGACCCAGAAGGAGCGGCCCCAGATTCTTTCGGCTAAGGTGATTGTCCTTAAAGGGGATATTTCTGATGATGAGTTGGTCAGGATAAAAGCCTATTATATTAACCCGGTGGAATCCAGGGAGGCGGCCCTGGACAAGCCTGTATCCCTGGAGATGCAGACCGAGGTTCCTCCCGATGTGGAAGTCCTGGAGGGTTTTATCAACAAGAGTGATGAAGAACTGCAAAAATTTATGGATTCCATGGGCTTTGCCATGAACTTCGAGGACTTGAAGTTCTGTCAGGAGTATTTCCGGGAGACGGAAAAGAGGGATCCCACCATCACTGAGATCAAGGCCATTGATACCTATTGGTCGGATCATTGCCGCCATACCACTTTTTTCACTGAAATTGAAGAGGTGAATATTGAGGAGGGGGCTTTTAACCGTCCGGTGAAAGCCGCTTATCAGGAATACTTGGCTTCCAGGAGCTATGTCTATGGGGATAGAGAGAAAGACGTCTGTTTGATGGATATAGCGGTGATGGGGATGAAGGAATTAAAGAAACGGGGCCTGCTGACAGACTTGGACGAGTCTGATGAGATTAACGCTTGCAGTATCGTGGTGGATGTGGATGTGGACGGCCGGTCGGAAGAGTGGCTGGTGATGTTTAAAAACGAGACCCATAACCATCCTACGGAAATAGAGCCCTTTGGCGGGGCCGCCACCTGTCTGGGGGGCGCCATCAGGGATCCTTTGTCCGGCCGGTCTTATGTGTACCAGGCCATGCGGGTTACCGGCAGCGGCGACCCCAGGACTCCCATCGAGGAGACCCTCCCCGGCAAGTTGCCCCAAAGAACCATTACCACCGGGGCCGCTTCCGGGTACAGTTCCTACGGCAATCAAATCGGTTTAGCCACCGGTCAAGTGGCGGAAGTTTATGATGAAGGCTTTGTGGCCAAACGGATGGAAATCGGGGCGGTAATCGCCGCAGCGCCGAAGCATAATGTGGTTCGGGAGATTCCCCTTCCGGGGGATATGGTCATTCTCCTAGGGGGCCGTACAGGCCGTGACGGCTGCGGCGGGGCCACCGGGTCGTCCAAGGAGCACACCGAAGAATCTCTCTTCGCTTGTGGCGCCGAGGTGCAAAAGGGTAACCCCCCTGAGGAGAGAAAGATTCAGCGGTTGTTTAGAAACCCGGAAGTTAGCACCATGATTAAAAAGTGCAACGACTTCGGAGCGGGTGGGATTTCCGTTGCCATCGGTGAGCTCACCGACGGCCTGGAAATCAACCTGGACGTGGTTCCCAAGAAATATGAAGGGCTGGACGGCACCGAGCTGGCCATCTCCGAGTCCCAGGAGCGGATGGCGGTGGTGGTGGCCCCGGAGAAGGCTGAGGCCTTCATGAGAGCGGCCCGAAAGGAGAACCTGGAAGCTACTGTGGTGGCCAAGGTGACTGCCGAACCTCGGTTGAAGATGTTCTGGCGGGGTAAGACCATTGTGGACATCAGCCGGGACTTCCTTAATACTAACGGAGTTAAGCAGAAGACACAGGTTACTGTCCAACCTCCAGCAGAAGAAGATAACTACTTTAACACTCTGCCTGGAGGGGTGGTGGAAAACCTGCCTGATTTGAAGGCAGCTTGGTTGGCCAACCTCCAGGATTTGAACGTTTGTAGCCAGAAGGGTATGGTGGAACGGTTTGATAGCACCATCGGTGCCGGTACAGTACTGCTGCCCTTTGGTGGTCAATATCAGGCTACCCCGGCTGAAGGTATGGTGGCTAAGATTCCTGTGCTTTCGGGTGACACCAACACCGGTACGGTGATGACCTATGGCTATAATCCCAAATTGGCCAAGTGGAGTCCCTTCCACGGCGCTTTGTATGCCGTGGTCGAGGCGGCGGCCAAGGTGGTAGCCACCGGAGGGGATTACCGGGGCATCAGGCTTACCTTGCAAGAATACTTTGAGAAGCTGGGCAAGGATGCTGCCAAATGGGGCAAACCCTTCAGCGCCCTGCTGGGGGCCTTCTACGCCCAGAAGAAACTGGGGATTCCGGCCATCGGCGGTAAAGATAGCATGTCCGGGACTTTCAAGGACTTGAATGTTCCTCCTACACTGGTGGCTTTTGCGGTGGATACGGTGGATGTTAATAAGGTTGTTTCCCCGGAATTCAAGAAGGCTGGCAGTCAAGTGGTATTGGTTCCTATGGTGCGGGATGCCCAGGAACTGCCTGACTTTGCTATAGTGGATAGAAACTTTTCCAAGGTGACTGAGTTAATTCAGGGAGGCCAGGTTCTGGCTGCCCATACAGTGAGAATTGGCGGTTTGGCTGAAGCTGTGAGCAAGATGGCCTTTGGCAACAGAATCGGGATGGTCTTTGGTCAAGAAGTTAACTCCGGCAAACTTTTTGCCCCGGATTATGGTTCCATTGTGTTGGAGGTTAAAGAAGGGGTTGATTTGCCCCAAGCCTTCGGCAGTGTGGAATATCAGGTGTTGGGTCGGACTCAGAATAGCCCTGTGATTGCTGTTAACGGAGTGGAGATTAGACTGGAGGAGGCTCATGGCCACTGGACCAGTCCTTTGGAGAAAATCTTCCCCACCAGGGCCGGGGAAATCCAGGAACAGCCCAAGGTTATCTCCTTTGAAGGGAGAAATACCGCCAAACCTGCTGTTACCGTGGCTAAGCCAAGGGTATTCATGCCGGTATTCCCAGGGACCAACTGTGAGTATGACACTGCCCGGGCCTTCGAAAAAGCCGGTGGTGTGGTGGAAACTTTGGTTATTAGGAACCTGTCGGCGGCAGAGATTGAGGAATCTATAGCGGCCCTGGTCAAGGGCATTAGCCAAGCCCAAATGGTCATGCTCCCCGGCGGCTTCAGCGGCGGCGACGAGCCTGACGGTTCCGGGAAATTCATTGCTACTGCCTTTAGGAACCCTAAAGTTAAAGAGGCTGTTACCCAATTGTTGCAACAAAGGGACGGGCTGATGTTGGGTATCTGTAACGGCTTCCAGGCGCTAATCAAGCTAGGCCTGGTTCCCTACGGGGAAATTAGAGAGATTATCGAGGAGTGTCCTACCCTGACTTATAATAACATCAACCGTCACGTATCCTGCATGGTGCAGACCAAGGTGGTTTCCACCTTGTCCCCCTGGTTTAACAATGTCCGGGCCGGGGATGTGCATACCATCGCTGTCTCTCATGGTGAGGGAAGATTTGTGGCTAATGAAGCCATGGTGGAGGAAATAATTAAAAATGGTCAGGTTGCCACCCAGTATGTTGACTTTGCAGGGAATCCCACTTATGATATCGCCTTCAACCCCAATGGCTCAGTTCATGCTATTGAGGGTATCACCAGTCCGGATGGACGGGTACTGGGTAAGATGGGCCACTCCGAACGGGTCGGTGCTAATGTGGCGGTCAATGTACCCGGTGAGAAAGATCAGAAGATATTTGAAGCGGGAGTTAGGTATTTTAAGTAAGATGGACTAGTTTGAGGTCATTAATATAAATAGAAAGTTAAATGAAATAGAGATTACACATAAAAAAATAACCGTGGCTTAGGTTATTTTTTTATTACCATTTAAATTATTTTTTAACATTCAAATTGCCCTAATAGTTTTTACCCTCCGAGCTTTGCATACCGTTGGGTACAGTAATAATTGTTATAAATAAAAGGATTCCAACATATTATTGGCGAAAAAGAAAGTAGGAGGTGGATTTAATGGTAGAATCGACCAAAAAGCTATCCCCCAAATGGGTCAATCAGCTGGATCAAGAGGTCAAGGTCTGGCAACAAGAGGGTATCATCAACGAAACCCAGGCCGGGGCCATCCTGAGCAGATATAACAACCTCCGCCAAAAGGACGAAGGCGGCAGACTGGTGACCATTCTGGCTATCATCGGCGCAATCCTCCTTGGTGCCGGGGTAATCATGTTCTTTGCCGCCAACTGGCAGGCAATGGCCAAGGGTTTAAAAGTCGCTATAGTACTGGGTAGTGTCATTATCGCTTATGCCGCAGGTTACTACCTGACCTTCGAGAAACAAAACTATCCCAGGGTGGGCAGGGCGTTAATTTTCCTGGGTACGGTCCTATACGGGGCTGGGATATGGCTCATCGCCCAGATATTCCACATCAGTTCCCATTATCCCAATGGGGTGCTCTTTTGGTTCCTAGGAATTATTCCGGTGGTTTTGGTTTGTCGGTCCCTCTCGGTTTTAATAGAAGTATCTTTGTTACTGACCCTATGGACGGTTCTAGAGCAGACAGGGTTTGAAAATTATAATTGGTTATACCTGCCCTTATTGGCGGTTATTCTGGGGCTTGGTTATTATATAAAATCCCGTGTGGCAACAGGCCTTACTCTGGCGGGAACGGTATTCTGGATGGTTCTTGGCGGGTTTGTTTCTTTTAAGGGGATAAGTGAAATCCAGGGTATCTGGTTTGTTTTTCTTCTGGTCATGGTTCTGGGTTGGTTAATCTATTCTATGGGGAATCTTCAGGGCATGATGGAAAAGTTTTCGTTTATGAAGATTTCTTTTCAAATAGTGGGTTTACTGGCTTTTTTCCTGTTTCTTTTCCTGGCCACCTTTGAATGGTTTGTTCCCGATTTTTATTCTTATTATGGTACAGAACGGAATTTTAATTATTCCGGCTTTTTTATGGTTACATATGGTTTGGCGGCCCTTGGGGCAACGGGGAGCGGTCTTTGGGTTTTGTTAAAAGGCAAAGGCGACTCTAGTTACCGCAGGGAAGGTTTGCTGATCTTAACGGTTTCTATTATCTTAATGGGGTTGGCCTTCTTGGCTCCTTGGTTAAGTAAAGGTGAGTATTTGGCTATTGCCAACTTACTGCTTTTTGCTGTTATAGTTACGGTAATTGTTATGGGGTATTATAATAAAGAAGCTGTGTTAATCAACTTTGGTCTGGTGTTTTTTGTCCTGGACATTATCGCCCGGTATTTCGATTTCTTTTGGGATATGTTACCCAAATCGGTATTTTTCATGGCCGGGGGGCTGCTGCTCCTGGGGGGAGGATTTCTCCTTGAACGGAACAGGAGAAAGATTATCCGGGAAATGAGGGTGATGAATCATGAGGTCTAAATTATGGTTTACCCTGGCGGTTGGGCTGCAGATAGCTGTTCTGTTGATAATGATAGGCATGAAGCTTTTTACTCTAACCTACGGAACCAAGGTTTTACTCCAGACCTTGCCTGTGGATCCCTGGGATATGTTCAGGGGAGATTATGTTACCCTTAATTATGTCATCACCCAGGTGGATTTGAAGAAGGTTACGGCAGATAAAAAGGAATATAAACATAATGAAAGGGTTTACGTGGGGTTGAAGAAAGACGGTAAGTATTGGGTGGCAAAATCGGTTTCCGGTCAGCCACCGGACGATGGCAGTCTTGCCATCAAGGGTAAGGTTAATTATTATGACGAAATGAGTAAAATAATCTCTATAAATTATGGAATAGATAGTTATTATGTCCCTCAACATGAGGGCCGTAAGATAGAGAATGCCAGGGTTCTGGCTGATGTAGAAGTCAGTGTGGACCGTTGGGGTAATTCAGCCTTGTCTAAGCTCTTCTTAGAAGGTAAAGAGGTTCAATTTCAATAAATGAGAGGTTATGGAAGATGGAAATACCCTTACTTAAAGACATTTTGATAATTTTTGGACTTTCTGTGGTTGTACTTTTCATCTTTCACCGCCTAAAAATACCGACAGTGGTAGGGTTTTTGCTGACAGGTATCATGGCCGGGCCCCATGGGTTGAGGTTGGTGGACGGGTTGCATGAGGTTGAGGTATTAGCTGAATTTGGTGTGGTTTTGCTACTTTTCACCATTGGGATGGAATTCTCTTTTGAAAGACTGGCTCAGATTAAGAAGCCTGTCTTGGTGGGCGGTTCTTTTCAGGTGTTCTTCACTATATTGGTTGCTTTTCTCCTGACCTGGGCCCTGGGGCTTCCTTTTGGTCAAGCTGTTTTTATCGGTTTTCTGGTTTCCCTCAGCAGTACAGCCATTGTGCTCAAACTCATTCAGGAGAGGGCTGAGGTTGACAGCCCTCATGGGCGAACAACTTTGGGGATTTTGATTTTCCAGGACATTATCATCGTACCCCTGATGCTTTTTACCCCTTTGCTGGCCGGCGGGACGGGGGATATGGGACAGGCCTTGTTGATTCTCCTGGCCAAAGGGATTGGGGTAATCCTGTTGGTTGTGGTGGGTACCAGGTGGGTGGTGCCCCAATTGTTATATCAAATCGCCAAAACCCGCGATCGGGAGCTTTTTTTGTTAAGTATTGTGGCTATATGTGTAGCGGTAGCTTGGGTAACCAATGCTGCGGGGTTATCCCTGGCTTTAGGAGCGTTTTTAGCAGGGTTAATTATTTCCGAGTCGGAATATAGTCATCAGGCCTTGGGTAATGTATTACCTTTTAAGGATGTTTTCACCAGTTTTTTCTTTGTTTCCATTGGTATGTTGTTGAACCTAAATTTTCTTTTGGAGCAGTCGGTTCTTGTATTTGCTATTGCTTTGGTAGTGCTGGGCCTGAAGACCTTGATTGCCGGGATGGCGGCTATTATCCTGGGTTATCCTTTACGTATCGTTATCCTGGTAGGGCTAGCTCTTAGCCAGGTGGGGGAATTTTCCTTTATCCTGTCCAAGACCGGGGTAAAACACGGTTTGCTAAAGGGTGATGTTTATCAGATGTTCCTGGCGGTTTCGGTACTAACCATGGCCGCAACGCCATTTATCATCGCCGCTGCCCCACGGGTTGCCCAAGGGGTAATTAGGTTACCTTTGCCGGCTAAGCTGAAAGCAGGTCAGTTACTCCTTGAAGAAGATAGGGGTGCAGACCTCAAAGATCATCTGATTATCATCGGTTTTGGCCTCAATGGTAAAAACCTGGCTAGGGCCGCTTCTGCCGCAGAAATCCCTTACTTGATTCTCGAAATGAATACTGATTCGGTTCGTTCGGGCCGAGAAAACGGCGAACCCATCATGTTCGGGGACGCCACCCAGGAAGCGGTTTTGCATCACGCTAATATCAAGGAGGGCAGGGTTGCAGTGGTGGCTATCTCCGACCCGGCGGCCACCCGGAGAATCACTGAAGTCTTGCGGCGAATCAATCCGAAGATCTATATCCTGGTACGAACCCGTTATCTCCAGGAACTGGAGTCTTTGTATCAATTGGGTGCCGATGAAGTTATTCCCGAAGAATTTGAGACTTCGGTGGAGATTTTCACCCGGGTGTTAAAGAAATATCTTATCCCCAGGGATGAGATTGAGAGCTTTGTAGCCGAAGTACGGGCCGATGGTTATGACATGTTCCGAACCATTGCTAAAAAGTCGGCTTCTTTTTCCGATCTCAAGATACACTTGCCGGAGATTGAAATAAGTACTTTTCGTATTAATGAAAACTCCCCGGCAGCCGAGAAAACTCTGGCCCAGATAGAACTTAGAAAAAAACACGGTGTCACCCTGCTGGCTATCCGGCGTAACGCTGAAACCCTGTTCATGCCCCATGGAGATACTAAAATCCAAGCTAACGATGTGGTTGTTGTGGTTGGCAAAAGGAATAAGTTATCGGAAGTCAATAAACTTTTTTATGATGTCAATTTAAAGGGAAATTAGCCCGAATAATATTAAAAGAATCCCTAAAAACGTTCGGGTTTTCGTTGACACCAAAAGAGCTTTTTGTTACTATTTAAGTGAGGACAAGTAAATATCTCGTATAAGTTTGAGAATATGGCTCTTACGTTTCTACCGGGCAACCGTAAATTGCTCGACTACGGGGGAAAACTGCTACGCCAAAGGAGAAAAACCCGGACGGATAGGATTCACTCGATTCTAAGGAGAGAAAAACCATCAGTTCGGGTATACTTTTTAGGAGGTGGTACATGGCTGGTCATTAGCCAGGTTAATTTTCCCTGTGGTTTTAAAAGACAGAAAGTGAGGAGGCTGAATTACTTGTTTGAAAAGCTTTTTAAGTTGCGAGAGAACAATACTGATGTCAGAACTGAAATCATTGCAGGTTTAACCACTTTCATGACCATGGCTTACATCCTGGCGGTCAACCCTTCTATTCTCTCAGGCACCGGGATGGATAAAAACGCAATTTTCTTCGCCACTGCCGTGGCCGCCGGTTTAATCACTATTGCCATGGGTCTCTTTGTTAACTTCCCCATCGCGTTGGCGCCTGGTATGGGCTTGAACGCTTATTTTGCTGTTGTGGCGGCCCAGGGCACAGGTATTATGTCCTGGCAAGTGGCCCTTGGAGCTATCTTTATTTCCGGTATTATTTTTGTTATTTTAACTGTAACTAACATACGCCAATTATTAATGGTGGCTGTTCCTAATTCCATTAAGAAGGCCATCACCGTTGGTATTGGTTTGTTTATCACTCTCATTGGACTTAAGATGTCTGGTATCACCAGTGTATTCTTGCACCTGGGTCCCAGCCTTGAGTCTATTGGGAAATCAGGTTTAGGAACCCCATTATTCTTTGAATGGGATATCAAGATGGGGGCTATCACCCACGGTGATGCTCTGCTGGCTCTTATTGGTTTGGCTATTACCGGTATCTTGATGGCCAGAAGAATAAAAGGGGCTTTGTTGTGGGGGATTTTGCTCACCACCCTCATCGGTATACCCATGGGTATTACCAAGCTGGAAGGTTTGACCTTTGGCCTGCCCGATTTTTCTAATCTGGCAGTGGGTCAACTGGATATCATGGGCGCCATTAATTATGGAATCATCAGTGTGGTGCTGACCTTTACCTTTGTGGAGTTATTCGATGCCTTCGGAACCCTGGTGGGAACCGCCAATAAAGCCGGATTGCTTGATGAGAAGGGTAACAACCCAAAAATCGGTAAGGCCATGTTTGTAGACGCTTTCGGGGTCAGCTTCGGCTCCCTGCTGGGAACCAGTACGGTAACCGCTTATATCGAGAGTGCGGCCGGTATCGGTGAAGGCGGCCGCACCGGTTTAACCGCCGTAACCACCGGTATCTTGTTCTTATTAGCTCTGTTCCTGGCGCCTTTATTCTTGATGATTCCTGGTGCTGCCACAGCTCCCGCCCTGATTATCGTAGGTGTGCTGATGGTGGGCGCTATCCGGGATATTGATTTCGATGATTTCACCGAGGCTATGCCTGCGTTCATGGTTATGGCCCTCATGCCTTTCACCTGGAATATCGCCAACGGAATCTCCGCCGGTATCGTATTCTATTCCATGCTGAAAACTGTTACCGGCAAGGCCAAAGAAGTTCACTGGCTTATGTGGTTGCTGACCATATTGATTGTAGGAAGATATCTTTTCTTGGGGGGGGAGTAAAAGAAGCTGTCAGCTGTCAGCTATCAGCTGTCAGCGGCGGGCTTGCATTTTGGGATTTTTCGGACTAGGGGCCGTTGGCCCCTGTCCAGTCTTATTATAACGTTGATAATTACCGCTTATAGCGGATTATATAGTTAATTTTTTAAGCTGACGGCTGACAGCTGATAGCTGACAGCTGACCAACAAGGGAGGCGTGCAAGTGATAGATCGTTATACACTGCCCGAGATGGGGCGGATTTGGGCTTTGGAAAATAAGTTTAGAAAATGGCTGGATATCGAGGTTGCGGCCTGTGAGGCCATGGCGGAATTGGGGAAAATCCCTAAGGAAGCTGTTGAGGTTATTAAGGAAAAAGCTGATTTTAACGTAAAAAGAATAGAAGAAATTGAAGCTCAGACCAATCATGATGTGATCGCCTTTCTTACCTGTGTGGCTGAGTATGTGGGTGACGAGTCCAAATACATCCATCTGGGGATGACTTCCTCCGATGTAGGTGATACCGCCCTTTGTTTGCAGATGAAGGAAGCTGGAGAAGTGCTGCTGCCTAAGCTGGAAACTTTACGGGAAAAGATTAGGGAGAAGGCTAAAGAGCACAAGTATACCCCGATGATTGGCCGGACCCATGGGATTCATGCCGAGCCAATGACCTTCGGGATGAAAATGCTCCTCTGGCTGGCTGAAACCGAAAGAAATATTGAGCGTTTAAAAAGGGCCATCGAGACCATCAGTGTGGGCAAAATCTCCGGTGCGGTGGGCACTTATGCTAATCTGGAGCCAACTGTGGAGGCTAAGGTTTGTGCTAAGTTAGGTCTTAAAGTCGCTCCCATTTCCACCCAGGTTATCCAGCGGGATCGCCATGCCGAGTACATGACTACCATGGCGGTGATAGCCAGTTCCCTTGATAAATTCGCCACTGAGATTCGTAATCTTCAGCGGACGGATATCCGGGAAGTGGAGGAATTCTTCGGCAAGGGTCAAAAAGGTTCTTCCGCCATGCCTCATAAGCGGAATCCCATCACCAATGAGCGGATTGCCGGTTTGGCCAGGGTGGTGCGGGGTAATGCCCAGGCGGCCCTGGAAAATGTTGCTCTGTGGCATGAAAGGGATATTACCCATTCTTCGGTGGAAAGGGTAATTGTTCCTGATAGCACCATATTGCTGGATTATATGCTTCATCTGATGATTAAGGTTATCAGCAATCTATTGGTTTATCCAGAGGCCATGTTGGAGAACATGAATAAGACCAGGGGGCTGATTTACTCTCAGCGGACTTTGCTGGCCCTGGTGGATAAGGGTATTCTCCGGGAAAGGGCTTATGAACTGGTGCAGCGAAATGCTATGCAGGTCTGGGCCACTAAGGAAAACTTCCTTGATTTACTTTTAGCAGATTCCGATGTCATGGAATTAATTAGTGCCGAAGAACTTAAGGGTTTATTCGATCACTCATGGTATTTGCGCCATGTGGATGAGATTTTTACAAGATTTGGACTTTAGTAGCTGTCAGCTGTCAGCTATCAGCTGTCAGCTCCGGGATGAAAAGTGGGCCGGGAATAAAGTTGTTACTCCTTAGTTGTTAGTTTTGTGATAAAAAAATGGGTCGTCTAAATACTTTTTAGGAGAGTTGGGCATGGAAAAAGGGAAGCAGATTTATGAGGGGAAGGCCAAGCGGATTTATGCCACTGGGGATGCGGATGTGGTGTGGGTGGAGTATAAGGATGATGCTACGGCTTTTAATGGGTTGAAGAAGGGGACTATCAATAATAAGGGGTCTCTTAACAACCGGATTTCGGCGGTGTTTTTCGAAATGCTGGAGAGCAAGGGGATTCCCACCCATTTTATCAAGCTCATCAATGACCGGGAGATGTTGGTCAAACACATTGACATCATCATGGTGGAAGTAGTGATGCGCAATATCGCTGCCGGTTCCCTGGCTAAGAGGTTGGGACTGGAGGAAGGGACGCCCCTTTCCCGGCCGGTCTTGGAGTTCTATTATAAGAACGATGAATTAGGGGACCCTTTGATTAATGATTATCATGCCTTGGCTATTAATATTGCCACTAGGGAACAGATGGATAAGATGGCTGAGTTGGCTTTTAAGATTAATGAGATTCTAGTGGATTATATGGATAAACGGGATATTATTCTAGTGGACTTCAAGCTGGAGTTCGGTGTCTTCAAAGGGGAGGTCATTCTGGGGGACGAGATTTCTCCTGATACCTGTCGGTTCTGGGATAAGCATACCAAAGAAAAGTTGGACAAAGACCGTTTCCGCCGGGATTTGGGTAATGTCGAAGAAGCCTACGAGGAAATATACAAACGATTAACCGCAACAGCTAATTAATTGATAGAGCAGATACCGTAGTAATGCTGATTTGATGATATTTAGCGGGGGGCTAGAAAATGTTAAGTAATAATAACACTCAACCTTGGTCACAACCAGAGGGCTTACTGAGTGATGATAAACCTCATGAAGAATGCGGCGTTTTCGGTATCTACAGTTCTGACCTGGATATTGCCCGGTTAACTTATTTTGGTCTTTACGCTCTCCAGCACCGGGGCCAGGAGAGCGCAGGGATTGCCGTGTCTGACGGTAAGAACATCAAACTCCATAAAGATATGGGTTTGGTACCGGAGGTTTTTGATGATGATATCCTTAACCGATTGACGGGGAAAATGGCCATTGGTCATGTGCGTTACTCTACTACCGGTTCCAGCCTGGCCATCAATGCCCAGCCACTGGTTGTTCATTACAGCAGGGGTATGATTGGTTTGGCCCATAACGGTAATATTACCAATATTGCCGCTCTAAGAAGAACTTTGGAAGCTAACGGTTCAGTGTTTCAGTCTACCCTTGATACCGAGGTGATTGTCAATCTTATTGCTCGGTATGCTCAAAGCAGCATTGAAGATGCCATTATGAAAAGCATGATTGACCTCAAGGGTTCTTATGCCCTGCTGGTGATGACCGAGGATAAGCTTATCGGGGTGAGGGATCCTTTTGGCATCCGGCCTTTGTGTCTTGGTAAAAAGGGAGACGATTATGTCCTGGCCTCGGAATCCTGTGCCCTGGATACCATTGGGGCCGAGTTTATCCGGGACGTGGAACCCGGTGAGATTGTTATAATTGATGAAAACGGGGTTTCTTCCCTGCGTTCCACTAACCGGGCGGAGAAGAAGACCTGTGTTTTTGAATACATCTATTTTGCCCGTCCCGACAGCAATATCGATGGCTATAATGTCAACCTGGTGCGGCGGGAAATGGGCCGTCAACTGGCCAGGGAATATAAAGCAGATGTGGATTTGGTGATTTCCATCCCTGATTCGGGGACAGCGGCGGCCCGGGGCTATGCTGAGGAGTCGGGAATCCCTTTTGAGGAAGGGTTGTTGAAAAACCGTTATATTGGCAGGACTTTCATCCAACCTTCCCAATCTATGCGGGAACTGGCGGTTAAGCTGAAGTTGAACCCCATCGTTCCGGTTCTGAAAGGGAAAAGACTGGTGGTAGTGGATGATTCCATCGTTCGGGGCACCACCAGCGGCAGAATCATCAGGATGTTGCGGGATGCCGGAGCTAAGGAGATTCACATGCTGGTGAGTTCGCCTCCGGTTTTATACGCTTGCCATTATGGGATTGATATCTCTACCCGGGACGAGCTAATCGCTGTTCAGAAAAAGATTGATGAAATCCGTGACTATATCGGGGCTGATGGCCTGCATTATATCAGTCTGGAAGGTTTGATTAAGTGTTTTGACAAAGGTGGCCAAAAGGGCTTCTGTACCGCCTGTTTCTGCGGCAATTATCCCATTGAGATTCCGGAAGAAGCCGGAAAATTCGTTTTCGAATAACATTCATATTTCGGTAGGGAGGAATCGTAATGTCCGAGACTAAAGGAATGACCTATGCCGATGCCGGGGTGGATATCAGCGCCGGTAATGAAGCTGTGGTATTAATGAAAGAGCATGTCAAGAAGACCTTCCGCCCCGAGGTGCTGACCGACCTCGGGGGTTTCGGGGGTCTCTTTGCCCTTAATACGGCGAAGTATAAGCAGCCGGTGCTGGTATCCGGCACCGACGGGGTGGGTACCAAATTGAAAGTGGCCATGCTCACCGGAAAACATGATACCATCGGGATAGATGCCGTGGCCATGTGTGTTAATGACGTTCTGGTTCAAGGGGCGGAGCCCTTGTTTTTCCTGGACTACCTGGCGGTAGGAAAATTAAAGCCCCAGATGGTGGCAGATATTGTTAAAGGGATTGCTGAAGGCTGTCAGCAAGCAGGTTGTGCCCTCATCGGGGGGGAAACCGCCGAAATGCCCGGATTCTATAATGAAGATGAATACGATGTGGCCGGTTTTGTAGTTGGAATAGTGGACCGGGAGAAAATAATTGACGGCAGCGCCATCATTCCTGGTGATGTCGTAATTGGTATCGCCTCTTCCGGTCTCCATAGCAATGGTTATTCTCTGGCCCGGAAGGTAATGTTGGAGGCTAGTGGTTTGGGGTTGAACGACCACCATCCCAGTTTGGGCCGGACGGTGGGAGAGGAACTGCTGGAGCCTACCAGGATATATGTTAAGACCATCCTGCCTTTGTTGGAGAAGTTCAAAATCAAGGGCATGGCCCATATCACCGGCGGTGGTCTGACGGAGAATGTCCCCAGGGTGTTACCCCAGGGAACCAAGGTGGTTATCAACAGAGGAACCTGGGAGGTTAAACCAATTTTCAAGGTAATGCAGGAAATTGGTAAGATTGAGGAGAAAGAAATGTATCGTACCTTTAATATGGGTGTGGGCATGGCGCTAATCGTACCCCAGGCCCAGGCCGATAAGGTTCTGGAACACTTGACCACCCAAGGGGAAAAAGCCTGGGCCATCGGCCAGGTGGAAGCCCAAATGGGGGAACCGGTGGTGGAGTATATCTAATAAGAAGCTGTCAGCTGACAGCTCGACCGGAGGTAATACAGTATGAGCCTAAATCTCGGTATTCTGGCTTCGGGCAGCGGGTCTAACTTGCAGGCTATTGTAGATGCTTGCGAGAGGGGGGACGTGGTGGCCCGGGTTAAGGTGGTCATCAGTGACAAGGCCGGGGCCTATGCTCTGGAAAGGGCTAGGGCCAAGGGCATTGCGGCTGTACATATCAATCCCAAAGAGTTTAGCGGGAAAGAGTTCTTTGAAGCGGAGATTGTCAGGGTTTTACAGCTGCATGAGGTTGAACTGGTTTGTTTGGCGGGATATATGCGTTTGGTTGGGGACAAGTTATTGGGGGCCTTCCCACAGCGGGTGATGAATATTCACCCGGCTCTTTTGCCGGCTTTTCCGGGCCTACATGGACAGCAGCAGGCCTTTGATTACGGGGTTAGGTTTTCAGGTTGCACTGTTCATTTTGTTGACCATGGCATGGATACCGGACCTATAATTCTCCAGGCGGTGGTTCCTGTGCTGACCGATGATACGGCTGAGTCCCTGGCGGCCAGGATTTTGGAACAGGAGCATAAGATTTACCCCCAGGCCATACAGCTTTATGCTGAGGGCAGGCTGAGGGTTGTGGGGCGGAAAGTTATTGTAGCTGGTAGCTGATAGTTTGTAGCTTTTAGCTGGTTCATAGTTCGTAGTTTGTAGTTCTTAGTTGGAGGAGGATGAAGATGAAAGTTAAAAGGGCGTTGATTAGTGTTTCTAACAAAGCCGGGGTGGTGGAATTTGCCAGGGGGTTGGCCGACCTGGGGGTTGAGTTAATATCCACCGGTGGGACATTCAAAACCATTAAAGAAGCCGGTGTTCCGGTTAAATATGTGACTGAAGTAACCGGTTTTCCTGAAATCCTCGATGGGCGGGTGAAGACCCTCAACCCTAAGATTCATGGGGGGATTTTGGCACGGAGGGTTCCTGAGCACCTTAAACAATTAGAAGAGCATGGAATCGGGACCATTGATTTGGTGGCCGTTAATTTATATCCTTTTAAAGAGACCATCAGCAAACCCAATGTTACCTTGGAGGACGCCATAGAGAACATTGATATCGGCGGCCCGGCCATGGTTCGGGCTTCGGCCAAGAACTATGAAGGGGTTGTGATTGTGGTTAACCCCAACAGTTATGGGCAAATCCTGGACTACCTGAAGAGTTCCGGAGATGTGCCTAATGATGTACGCTTGAAACTTTCTGCCGAAGCTTTTGGTCATACCGCTGAATATGATAGCTTGATTACCGGCTATCTTAGCAGTTTGGCCGGGGAAGAGGAGAAAGAAATTTTCCCTGAAACCTTGAAACCGGTATTTTCCAAGGTTCAGGATCTGCGTTACGGAGAAAATCCCCATCAGAAAGCGGTATTCTACCGGGACAACTATGTTACCGGGGCTTGTGTAGGTAATGCCCGGCAGTTGCACGGTAAGGAGCTATCCTTCAACAATATTATGGACATTAACTCTGCTTTCGAACTGGTGCGGGAGTTCCAAGACCCTGCGGCAGTCATAATAAAACATAACAATCCCTGCGGTACCGCCTGGGCCGCCAATCTTCACGAGGCCTACGTCAAAGCCTTCACCGCTGACGAGGTATCTGCCTTCGGAGGTATCGTGGGTTTAAACCGGCCTGTAGACGGGGCTACGGCCGGAGAAATTAACAAAACCTTTATTGAAGCGGTTATTGCTCCAGGCTATACACCCGAGGCCCTGGAGATTCTCAAGAAAAAGGAAAACTTGCGCATCCTGGAGACCGGGGCTATGGAGGCCAACCTGGGTGCCGACTGGGATATGAAAAAGGTCAACGGGGGATTGCTGATTCAGGAAGTGGACCGGGGCGAGGTTAAGCCGGAGGAACTCAAAGTAGTTTCTGAGAAGCAGCCCACTCCTGAGCAATTAAAGGAACTTCTTTTTGCCTGGAAAGTAGTTAAACATGTCAAATCCAATGCCATCGTGGTAACCAAAGACGGCCGGACCATCGGGGTCGGGGCCGGCCAGATGAACCGGGTGGGTTCAGCCAAGATTGCTTTTGAACAAGCCGGTGAGAAAGCCCAGGGTGCTGTCCTGGCATCCGATGCCTTCTTCCCCTTCCGGGACACCATCGACGAAGCGGCCAAGGCCGGAATCACCGCCATCATCCAACCCGGCGGCTCCATGCGGGACGAAGAGTCCATCCAAGCTGCCAATGAACACGGCCTGGTAATGATTTTCACCGGTATGAGGCATTTTAAGCATTAATTAGCTGGTAGTTGGTAGCTGATAGCTGGTAGCCTTGAAAGACAACTTAAGGGTTCGGATAATGACCAAAGAGTTATCATTCAGGCTACAAGCTACAAGCTACCAGCTACAAGCTCCAACAGGAGGGAAATACATGAAAGTACTAGTCATCGGCGGCGGGGGCCGGGAACATGCCCTGGTCTGGAAGTTGAAACAGAGTCCTAAAGTCACTGAAGTTTATTGTGCGCCGGGGAATGCGGGGATTGCCCAGATGGCTACCTGTGTTAATGTCGGTGCTGAAGATATTGACGGGTTGTTAAAGGTGGCCCTGGAAAAGGGGATTGACTTGACGGTGGTTGGCCCGGAAGCGCCTTTGATTGCCGGTTTGGGTGAAAAGTTCCGGGAAGCCGGGCTGAAGGTCTTCGGACCCAGACGAAGAGCGGCTGAAATAGAGGGCAGCAAGGCCCTGGCCAAGGAAATCATGATTAAGTACAATATCCCCACTGCCAAGTACGCCAAGTTTACCGAGGCCGGGGCGGCCATCGATTACATCAAGACCAACGGGGCTCCCATCGTAGTTAAGGCCGACGGCCTGGCCGCCGGTAAGGGAGTGATTGTGGCCATGGATGAGGAAACGGCCATTAATGCGGTGAAGGATATCATGGAATCCAAGGTCTTTGGCGAGTCAGGCAATATAGTGGTCATCGAGGAGTACCTGGAGGGAGAAGAGGTCAGTATCTTAGCTTTCACCGATGGGGAAACGGTGGTGCCCATGGTGCCTTCCCAGGATCATAAAAGGGTTTTTGACGGAGATGAAGGACCTAACACCGGTGGGATGGGAGCCTATTCCCCGGCCCCGGTGTATACCCCGGAGCTCCATGAAACGGCCCTGCGGGACATCTTGATTCCCACCATCAAGGGTATGGCTGCAGAAGGCCGCCATTACGAGGGGGTTATCTATGCCGGGTTAATGGTGACCAAAGACGGCCCCAAGGTACTGGAGTACAACGCCCGTTTTGGTGATCCTGAAACCCAGGCGGTGTTGGTGCGGTTGGGGACTGACTTGGTGGAAATTATCGAGGCTATTTTGGATAAAAGGCTGGCCGAGGTGGATATCAAGTGGAGCAACCAGGCGGCGGTCTGTGTGGTGATGGCTTCCAGCGGTTACCCTGGTGATTTTGCCAAGGGTAAGGTGATTAAAGGGCTGGAGGAGGCTAATAAAGTGGGTATTGTGTTTCATGCCGGGACCAAGGGCCAGGGTGATGAGATAGTGACCTCCGGTGGCCGAGTGCTGGGAGTGACGGCCCTTGGGGACAGTATTAAGGATGCTATTGACAATGCTTACCGGGCTGTGGGTAAAATCAGTTTTGAGGGTATGCAATATCGGAAGGATATAGGTTATAGGTCTTTGAACAGGTAATTTAGGTTGAAAAGCTGTCTTTCGTATTATGAAAGGCAGTTTTTATTTAAATCCGATTAAGTGGGTTAAGCAGTTGGAGGTAAATTTTTGCCCTTTAGCCTATGTTTTCATCACTTTCACCAAAGTCTTGTTGAATTAGCTGAAATTATATAATATATTCTAATTATGTTTGCGGATGAAGCAGAATGGTTTTTTGTTATAACATAAAAAATAAAAATAAGAGATGGAGGATATTATGGTTGTAATGCAACGCTGCTGGTACTTACATGTTCGGGATTGCGGTCCGGAGGGATTTTTGGCTGAGGCTAATTATACCGACACTTTTATAGACCAATCTCTGATTCTGGAAGTTGAACGAAAAACATTAGTAATAAAAAGCGCTCAGCTGGAGGTGCGTCGGGGAAAACCTGAGGTAGCATCGGCCTCAGTTGGTAACCTCGTGGGTATAACAGCCTATTTTGGTTCCGGAAGAAAACTTCGGGAAGCTTTGGGAGCAGCTCCGGCCCTTTTGGACATGGCGTCTCAAGCCCTTACTGCCGTCATTCAGGCAGAAATTTTTTTCTATCAGGAGCGTGGTTTTGCCACTGCCGCTGAATATGAAGATTTTTGGGACAAAACTTATCAAAATGCCTGTGTCCTCTATAGTAACCTGGACCGGGTGGAACAGCGCTTTATGGACTATGTCAAAGACCATCAACCGGGGCGCAACCTTTTCCATCGTTATCTGACGACGTCTTTGGATATTTCGGGGGAAAAGTCGCAAATCTGTGGTCATCTAATGGATTCCTTTCATGAAATGACTTTATCCCTGAACCTTGATCAGGATTATCAGATTCAGAAAGCTTCGGCTTCTATGCTGCGCTGTCCGGATGCTGTATGCCGTGAGGCTTTGGCAAGGGTACCTGGCCTGGAGGGAATGGATCTAACCACGGGAGAGCTGAAACGCTACCACGAAAAATGCGGCGGGTCCACTGGTTGCACCCATATTGGCCAACTGGTACAGGAAGCCGCCTATACCCTGGACATTTACCAAAAAAATAAGCAATGATTAAATGTTAGATTGGTTAATAGGTCCGCAGCCTGTAGTTGCGGACCTAAAAATTGGCATATTAATTATTAAATTTTGCAGGTTTTTATGTTGGATAGAGAGAATTATGGCTAAATTATAGTTAACACAGGAAGGCAGGGTCAATATATGAAGGAAGAGTTAAACCAGAGGATTTTAAAACTCCAAAGTCGGATGCAAGAAAAGGGTATTGACGGAGCGTTAATAGTTTACGCTATAGATGTATTCTATTATGCAGGTACCCGCCAAAATTCAATGTTATTGGTACCTGCCGCTGGCAGTCCGGTTCTTTTTGTCAGAAAAAGCCTAACCAGGGCCCTTCAGGAGAGTCCCCTCAAGGATATTCGACCTTTCCCCTCAAGCAAGGAAATGGCAGATTTTATGGGGGATAATATACGCATCGTCGGCCTTACTTTTGACGTAGTACCTGTACAGCAATACCAGTACTTTACAAGGCTTTTCCCAGGGAAAGAATTTGTTGATATTTCTCAAATCAATCGGGAAATCAGATCTGTGAAATCTCCTTGGGAGATCGAGCAGATGAAAAAAGCAGCCGACATCCAGTGCCGTCTCTTTGCCCAGATACCGGAATTCCTAAAACCCGGGATGAGTGAAATTGAGCTTGCAGCAGAAGTTGAATACAGATCTCGTAAATTGGGCACCGAAGGATACATACGGCTGCGGGCTTTTAACCAGGAACTATTTTGGGGAGTTATTTCGGCAGGAGCCAACTCCACTGCTCCGGGGTTTTTTGACGGTCCTGTTTCCGGTCAAGGGCTGTCCAAGGCGTTTCCTCAGGGGGCATCTCAGTCAATCATTAAAAAAAACGTACCGGTTATCGTTGATTATGTTTGTATCATCTATGGTTATCTTATTGACATGACCAGAATTTTCGTAATAGGCACTCTGGAACAGGAGTTAGAGAGAGCTTATGCCACTTCTTTGGAGATTCAGGATTATTTATTTAAGAATCTTACTCCTGGCCGCTTGGGGTCGGAATTATTTTATGGAGCCAGTAAAATAGCTGAGGAGGCAGGTTTTGGTGCAAATTTCATGGGTGCTCCGGGAGACCAGGCAAAATTTGTGGGTCACGGGGTAGGCCTAGAGCTGGATGAATTACCCGTCCTGGCCCAAGGGCTTGATACTCCTATGCTGTTAAATCAGACTATTGCCCTTGAGCCCAAGTTTGTTTTCCCTGGACGGGGAGCCGTGGGCATAGAAAATACTGTTGCCGTTAGCGAGAAGGGCGCTATCAGGATAACTGAAATGGATGATGCCATCGTTTATATATGATTTATCAGAAGTTGAAGAAACTTTTACCTACGGTTGTTAATAATTATCCAAGGTTGCTTTGATTGTGTATATGCACCTATTCGTGTATACTATTAGAAGTAGATTAATATCTGACAGGCGAAGGGGGAATAGGTATTAGATGAATTATATGGTTTTTGAAGTCGGAATAGCACTAATGTTAATTGCAATTGCTTCTTTACTTGCGGGAAAATTAAAATTTTCCATTATTCCTTTTCTAATTTTAACCGGAATGATAGTCGGTCCACATGCACCAACCATCGGAATTTTTGATTTTAAGTTTGTAGAGAGTCAGTATATTATAGATTTTCTCGGACGGATGGGGGTTCTCTTTCTTCTCTTTTATCTAGGTCTGGAATTTTCAGTTCAAAAGTTGATTAATTCCGGTCGTAACATTGTTTTTGGAGGCAGCGTTTATGTTCTGATAAATTTCTCGATTGGATTTGCCTATGGATTATTGATGGATTTCCCGCTTTATGAAACTTTAATCATTGCTGGTATGGTGTCTGTATCTTCTAGTGCCATCGTGGCTAAGGTTTTGGTTGATTTGCGACGTACCGGGAACTCTGAAACGGAACTAATATTAGGTATGATTTTGTTTGATGATATCTTTCTTGCCGTATTCTTATCCATCATGTCAGGAGTACTTCTTGGCGGCGCAACAACTATGGGAGGAATACTTCTTTCTATAGCCATCTCTATGGGTTATATGCTTTTGTTTTTCGTTATTGCCAGGAAAGGCACTCCTATTTTAAACAAGCTTTTAAATATCACTGGAAATGAAGTTTTTATAATTGTCGTGTTTTCCTCATTATTTTTCATTGCCGGTTTCTCGGAAATTTTACATGTAGCAGAAGCTATTGGGGCACTACTATTCGGTCTCGCTTTATCAGAAACTGAACATAGCAAAAGGATTGAAAACCTTGTTGTTCCGTTTAGGGATTTCTTTGGTGCCGTATTCTTTTTTAGCTTTGGTTTAAGCATTGACCCCCTAACCCTGGGCGATGCTGCGTGGATAGCCATTGGAGCCGTAGTGTTAACCATCTTGGCTAATGTTATATCCGGAATGATAGCCGGTCGAAAGGCAGGATTGTCACACAAGGCTTCTACCAATATCGGGCTTACCATCATGGCAAGAGGAGAATTCACCATTATTGTGGTAAACTTGGGTCTTGCCGGCGGGCTAATGCCAATATTAAAACCTTTCTCTGCTCTCTATGTCTTGATGTTGGCTATTTTGGGACCCTTATTAACGAAAGAATCCAAGCATATATATAATGGTTTAAATAGAATTTTCCAATGGAAAAAGCAGCAGGAAAAATGTAAAAGTAAGGATGGTGCTGGATAGCACTATTGGTTAGAAGCTTCATTTTTTATTAGGCCCATATAAAAAGATAAATTGGAGGAAGGGAAAAATGAGTATAATTAGAGAATCTGATCTGCCCGGTATCGGTAAAAAATTTCAGATTGAAGCGAAATCGGGAGATAAGATGATCATTGTCATTCATGATAACGGTATAAGAGAGCTGTATCATTTTGAAGATGACGATCCGGATGAAAGTATCTCTTTGGTAACCTTGGAGGATGAAGAAGCCAGGCAGGTAGCCGCTATTATTGGTGGAATGACCTATAAACCCAAAGCATTGGAAAACATTGAAGTATCCCTTGACGATTTAATTATTGAATGGTTAAAAATTAAGTCACACTTCAAATGTGTTGATAAATCCATTGCTGAATTACAGGTTCGCAAAAGAACAGGCGCAACTATCCTTGCCATTGTGGAAAAGCATGGTCAGAAAATCAATCCAGGTCCGGAGGATCGACTTTCGGCGGAAACGACCCTTGTTATTGCTGGGGAAAGAAAGCAGATTAAATCACTTAAAGATCTTTTGTTGCATGGTTAATCCAAAGGTGAGACAGTTCGCGATTTGCAAAGAATTGAAATCCCGCTATGTTAGCAATATAAAGCAGCATAGAGCAACTTGGGGGGAAGACCATGACATACCAATCTAAGCTGAAGGACCAATTTGTAGACGGCTTGTTTGAGGCCATACTGACTTTAAAGACCCCGGAAGAGTGCTATCGTTTCTTTGAGGATATTGCAACCATCGCGGAAATCAAGGCTTTGGCTCAGCGGCTGGAAGTGGCCAAGATGTTGGAAAAGGATCTTACCTATACCGCTATTGCAGAAGAGACGGGTGCCAGTACAGCTACCATTAGCAGGGTTAAGCGGGCCTTAAATTACGGTGCGGATGGTTATAAGCTGGTACTGAAAAGATTGCCGGAAAAAGAAGCTAAATAATAAATAAAAGCAAATAACCATAATATGCAAGCTATGGTTATTTTTTTTGTCGGATGATTGACATTTCTTAAAAACCTATGATACTATGATTTTACGTTAATGCTTTACTGTACTAAAGAAAAATGACAAAGGATGATGAAGTATGTCGAACTACAACTTACAGACTCAGATTCCTACGGGAGTCAGGGATATTTTACCTGAAGAGGCTTGGCGTAAACGCCTGCTAGAGGACAAGTTTTACCGGGTATTCAGGAGTTGGGGATACCAAGAAGTCCTTACTCCTACCTTTGAATATTATCAGGCCATGGTTACCGGGGGGGATGCCAAACAAGAGGATAACATGTATAAGTTCTTGGACCGAAAAGGACAGATTCTCTCCTTAAGACCTGACATGACTACACCAATTGCCAGGTTAGTAGCCACTAGATTGAAAGAGGTGCCTTTACCTTTACGCCTTTGCTACCTGTCTAATGTATTCAGTCACGAAGACCCTCAGGTGGGACGGCAAAGAGAATACTTTCAAGCCGGGGTGGAATTGTTGGGAACCACGGGGGGAGAGGCTGATGCTGAGGTAATTGCCGTGGCGGTGGAAGCCTTAAAGGCTTCCGGTCTCCAGGAGTTCCAGATACATATCGGGCAGATAGAGGTTTTCAACGGTCTGATGGAGGAACTTGGAATTAGCCAGGAGGTTAAGGAAAAGATAAAAGCAGCTATCGGAAACAAAAATTTTGTAGGGGTAGAAGAGTACCTCGAAGGTTCTAATCTCTCTCGAGAGCGGAGAGAAGAGCTGGTTCGTTTAATAACCTTCCATGGTGGCAAAGAAGTAATTGAGGAAGGGTATCGGGTGGCGGGTAATAATCGGGCAAGGGCAGCCCTTGATAACTTAGCAGAAGTCTACGATACGTTGGAGAGTTATGGTGTTGCCGGGAATGTAGCCATCAATTTAGGAGTGCTTAGGGGATTTGATTATTATACCGGCTTGGTTTTTGAAGGATATAGCTCTGCTCTGGGCTTTCCCATCTGTGGTGGTGGACGTTACGATGGTTTGGTAGGGCAGTTTGGATATCCCTGCCCGGCTACCGGATTTGCCATCGGGGTTGACAGAGTGTTGTTAGCCTTGGGTAAACAAGGGGACGAGAGTAGCCAGGTTATTGACTATTTGATTGTTTACGAGGAATCAACGAAAAGTAAGGCTCTGGCTAAGGCACGGGAATTACGGGAACAAGGTCTGGTGGTAGAAACCGAAATCATGGGCCGGACGGCAGAGGAAATTCAAGAGTACGTTAAAATGAATGGTATTAGGGAAGTTTTAGCTATAAATAATAATTTTTAGATAAAATTGGTACTGGAATGAAAACTTTGGATTACTTGGAGGAGTTTGTCGTTGAATGTCGAATTATAATGTAATCTAGTAAAATAATTCCAATGGGGGCGGTTGGGATGCTGGAACGCTGGATAGCTAATAAAGCCACGGTTATGGCTCAAGAATTGGGCTATGATGATGATAAGCGGGAAGTGTTGCAGTACTCCATGACTATTCTGTCCACAACCATTCTGGGTTTCCTGGCAATAGGTCTTGTGGGAGCTTTGGTTGGTGTGGCTGGACTGGCTTTAACTGCCGGACTCTCGGCTGGGATTCTTCGAGCCTATTCTGGTGGCGCCCATGCCACTTCACCGATACGATGTAATGTGGTTGGAGTAATTATTTTTATCGGCATTGGTTTGGTAGCCAAGTATCTAAATGGGTGGGTAGAACCACTATGGTTGGTTATTCCTATTGCCTTATTAGGTTTTGGTTCGATTTATCTTTATGCTCCGGCTGAGGCTCCGGGTAAACCCATTCAGTCCATGCTTAAAAGGGCTACTTTTCGTAGGATTTCTTTTAGCTTAATGGGGTTTTGGACCGGTATAGCCGGTTTTTTGGCGGTGAATTCCATGGCCCTGGATGGCTTTCTTGTGGCTAGCGCACTGGGGATTTGTTGGCAGAGTATATCTTTAACTCCTGCGGGTCATGGTTTGATAGGATTCCTGGATAAAGGTTTACAGTTTGGTAATAAAATATCATAACCCCGTCACCCACGGTTTACATACTATCCTTGTTTCTATTGCTAAGCGAGTATTAAAAGGGGGAATTCTTGTGTTAACAAAAATTGCTAATCGTTTGATGGCCTCAGCCCTGTTCGCTTTTGCTTTGTTTGATATCGGTATTGCCAGCGGTGTTATAACCTACCAACCGGAGGTGCCCAAAAGTCTAAGATAGTATATTAAATTGAAATGGTGACGGGGTTAATAAAATTTGGAGGTTTTAGTGTTGGATTTTCGCACAATTTTATTAATTTATTTTCCGGTAATGAGTTTAGCTGCTTATTCAGGTTTAGCCCTTCTAGGCATAAGAATAAAACTTGTCCCTGCTGTTTTGGCGGGCATAACTGCAGGAACCATGGACTATTTCGTTAGGATGACCTACGTACCTTTAGGAATTCCTCCTCTTTTGGATTTGCCACTTATGGTACTAATTTTAGCAATAGTTTTAAAGTTTTTTACTAAAGAAAGTTGGATGGCAGTAACAGGAGGTAGTATTTTAAGCTACATTCTTATTTCTGTCGGTGATTTAGTTATTTTCCCAATGACATTAAGCATTTTAGGTATTACAATAGAACAACTGGTTAAAGATATTTGGCTTGCCCTGATGGCGGGTTACGCAAATTCTTTATTGCTTATTATATCTAGTTTATTATCATTTTTTTACAAGTTCAAAATAATAGATTTATCTAGTATGAGAAAGTAAACGTTTGTAAAATTAGGTGGTGGCTCATGGGAAATATTGATAAGATAAATAAAAAAGCATTAATCCTGGTTAATGTTATATTAGGCCAGACTTTATTGGTGGTATTTATTGTTACTTATAATAGGTTATGGATTGCCGATGAAATGATGAGAAGGGCGCCGGATGTCCTTATTACCGCAGTGTTTACTGTTGCAACCGTTATTCTAACGGCATTAGGGGTCTGGTTAATAAGGACTATTATGGAGATGGCTGCTAAAGAAGTTCAGGCTGAAGCCAACGAAGCCCGGTTAGAAGAAAGCTTGGAATTCATCGAAGTCCTGCGTTCGCACCGTCATGACTACCTTAACCATCTGCAGGTTATATCGGGATTACTGGATTTAGGGATGAATGACAGAGCCAAACAATATATCTGGGAATTGGCTAAAGATATTAAAGAAGAAAAAGGACTCCAATTGGCTGACCATGCGGAAATCAATGCCCTCTTGGTCAAAAAATGGGCTCTTGCCGAGGTTAATAAGGTGGCTGTGTCTTTGGAAGTCACTGCAGATTTAAGAAGTATGACCATACCTTCCTATGATTTAACCAGAATTCTTGGCAACCTTATTGAAAACGCCATTCAGGCTACCACTCAAGTGGATGAAAGCCAGAGAAAAGTTGAAGTTGGAATCCATGAGGATCCTACAAAATGGATATTTATTGTATTTAATCAGTTACCCATTATTCCCCTTGAAATGCAACAGAGGGTTTTTGAGAGGGGTTTTTCCACTAAAGGAACTGAGGGTAGGGGTCTAGGTTTGGATATAGTTTGCAATTTGTTGGAGAAATATAATGGAACCATTGATTTGGTGAGTAAGGACGGTCTTGGCACCGTTTTCACGGCGAAAATACCTAAGAAGCAATGATGCTTAAAAAGCCCTTCTAAGGGCTTTTTGTTTTAATACTTTTGTTCTATTGACATAGGTAAAGAGGGTGTGCTAAAATTTTATCATGCTAATGCTTTAACGAATTAAAGTGATGGAGGATTGTTTATGGTTGGTCAAGATTATTTAACTATGGCATTGCCTAAAGGGACGTTATTTAAGCCGACTCTGAAGTTATTGAAGTTAGCAGGGTTTGATACCGGGGAAATGGAGCAGGATAGTAGAAAATTGCTTTTTGTGGATGAGGCCCATAAGGTGAAATACATCATTTGTCGGCCTACTGACATACCTACCTTTGTGGAGTATGGGTCGGCAGACCTTGGTTTTGTAGGCAAGGACACCATAGTAGAGCAGAAGAAGGATGTTTATGAACTGCTGGATTTGAAGTACGGCTACTGCCGTTTTGTGGTGGCGGTGCCCCAGGGGACTCATGAGGAGAAGACTTGGGAGCAATTGGCCCATACCAGGGTGGCTACTAAATTTCCCAAGGTGGCAGAGGAGTTTTTCCGGGAAAAGGGACTGCAGATGGAGATTATTAAGTTGCACGGAAACATTGAGCTTGCGCCAATTGTGGGGTTGTCTGAAATGATTGTGGATATCGTGTCTTCCGGGAGGACTTTGAGGGAGAATAATCTGGTGATTAAAGATGAGATATTCAAGTCTACCACCAGGCTGATTGCTAACCGGGTGAGCCACCGGATGAAGTCGGGGCGCATAAATCCGGTTATCGACGGGGTCAGGGGTTTGATTGAACAGGGGGTTGAGTTGGAATGATTAAGGTTTTAAAATCAGGGGATCAAGGGGTGAACGCTTTAATCAATAAGCAGTATGAGGATGAAGCTGTTTATGAGGAGCGGGTCAGGGCCATCCTGGCGGACGTAAAGGCCAGGGGGGATGAAGCGGTGCTGGAGTACACCGCTCGTTTTGATAAGGCGCAACTGACAGCGGAGACCTTGCGGGTATCCCCTGAGGAGATAGAAGAGGCCTATAGCCAGGTGGATGAGGAGTTCTTGGCGGCCCTGCGGGTAGCTAAGGAGAATATCACCGCTTTTCATGCTAAACAACTGGGTAAATCCTGGTTGGAGCCCGATGAGGACGGCAATGTGTTGGGCCAGTTGGTGCGGCCTCTGGAGCGAGTGGGCATCTACGTGCCGGGGGGGACGGCTTCTTATCCTTCTTCGGTGCTGATGAACGCCCTGCCGGCCAAGGTGGCGGGAGTGAAGGAGATCGTGATGTGCGCCCCTCCGGGAGAGGGCGGGAATATCAGCCCACTTTCCATCGTGGCGGCCAAGGAGGCCGGGGTGACAGAGATTTATAAGCTTGGGGGTGCCCAGGCTGTTGCGGCTTTAGCCTATGGGACCCGAACCATTAGGAAGGTGGATTTGATTTCTGGGCCTGGCAATATCTATGTGACCCTGGCCAAGAAACAGGTCTATGGTCAGGTGAATATTGACATGCTGGCCGGGCCCAGTGAGATTCTGATTATCGCTGATGAGACGGCCAAGGCCAAATATGTGGCTGCTGATCTCCTGTCTCAGGCGGAGCATGATGTGTTGGCCTCAGCCATTCTGGTGACTCCTTCGATGAAACTGGCGGAGGCGGTGAAGGAGGAAGTGGCGGCCCAGGTGGCCAGGCTGAGCAGGAAGGAGATTATGACCGCTTCTTTGCGGGATTACAGCGGGATTATCGTTACTGAAACTCTGGCTGAGGCCATTGAGTTGGCCAACCGGTATGCGCCGGAACACCTGGAGCTGGTGGTGACTAATCCTTTTGAGGAATTGGGTAAGATTAAAAATGCCGGGGCCATCTTTCTGGGCAGCTACTCACCGGAGCCGGTGGGGGATTACCTGGCCGGGCCCAACCACGTGCTGCCTACCGGGGGTACCGCCCGGTTCTATTCTCCCCTTAATGTGGATACCTTTATGAAGAAATCCAGTGTAATTGCTTATTCTCGGCAGGGAATTAATAAATATGGGCAACAGATTATTAAGCTGGCTACGGTGGAAGGGTTGGATGCCCACGCCAATGCGGTGAAAGTCCGGTTGGAGGATCAGTAACATGGCCGGCGGGGCGGTCCGGGAGTTGACCAGGTGCCCATGAAAGCCGATTTTGCCTGGGATGTGGAGGGTTTGCAGGCCGCTGCGGGGCGGGATGTGACCCGGGTGGTATTTCTCTGTTCCCCCAATAACCCCACAGGCGGGTGCCTTGACCGGGCTGCGTTGGAAGGGATTTTGGCGGCTGTGGCGGCCCTGGAAAACCGGGAGTATTTCAGGCCTCAGCTAGAGGCAATTATAGCGGGGCGTCAATGGTTGAGCGAAGAGTTAATCGGGATTGAGAGTGTGGAGGTTTTTCCTTCTAAAGCGAATTTCATTCTCTTCCGGGTGCCGGGCTGTGCCGGAGAAGTTTTCCGTAGGCTGGCAGAGGAGGGTGTTTTTATAAGGTATTTTAATGAGGCGCCGGGTTTGGAAAAATGTTTGCGAATTAGTGTCGGAAAAAAAGAGGATAATTCAGCTTTTGTAGAGAAAATTAGAAATATCTTAGGGCAGCTATCAGCTGTCAGCTATCAGCTAAAAAATAGGCGGGAAAGAAAGCGGTGAGAGCGAAGTGCGGATTAGTAAGGTGGAAAGAAAGACAACTGAGACGGAGATTAGTCTGAGTTTGAACCTGGATGGTAATAAAGGTGGGAAAATCGTCACTGGGGTTGGGTTTCTTGATCATATGCTGAATTTGTGGGCCAGGCACGGGGATTTTGATTTGGAAGTTGCTGCCAAGGGGGATGTGGGGGTTGATGATCACCACACCACTGAGGATGTGGGGATTTGTTTAGGTCTGGCCTTCCGGGAAGCTCTGGGTACCAAAGAGGGGATTCAGCGGTATGGCAATAGTTTTGTACCGATGGATGAGGCTTTGGTTCAGGCGGTGGTGGATATCAGCGGGCGGGCGTATCTGGCTTTGGACGGGGAGATTCCCCGGAGCAAGGTGGGAACCTTTGATACCGAGCTGGTTGAAGAATTCTTACGAGCTTTTGCTCATAATGCCGGTGTTAACCTGCATATTAGAATATTGGCAGGCCGAAACACCCACCATATCATTGAGGCGGTATTTAAAGCTCTGGGCAGGGCTTTGAGGGAAGCTGCCGCACTGGATCCAAGGGTTAAGGGCGTACCTTCTACCAAGGGTCTCTTGCAATAGGGGGGTTAGAGATTGATTGCCATAATTGATTATGGGATGGGTAACCTGCGCAGTGTGCAAAAAGGTTTTGAGAAGGTGGGTTATGAGGCTAAAATCGTCCAGGATCGCGGTGAGGTGCTGGCGGCCCGGGGTGTAATTTTACCGGGGGTAGGGGCTTTTAAGGATGCTATGGATAACCTGCGGGATGCTGATCTTATTGATCCTATCCAACAGGTGGTGGCCAAGGGGACACCTTTTCTGGGTATTTGCCTGGGGATGCATTTACTTTTTGAAACCGGTGAGGAATGGGGAATTCATGAGGGTTTAGGTCTTCTGAAGGGTACGGTGCGTAAACTGCCTGGCGGGGTCAAAGTGCCTCATATGGGTTGGAATCAGATTGAAGTGGTTCATGAAAGCCCCATTATTCAGGGGATACCCCACGGAGCGGATTTTTATTTTGTCCATTCCTATTACGTTGATCCCGCAGATGAAAAAGTAATCACTACCCAGACTGATTATGGGATTAAGTTTACTTCCATTGTATCCCAGGGCAATGTTTTTGGTATCCAGTTTCATCCTGAGAAAAGCAGCGCCTTAGGGCTGCAGATATTAAAGAATTTTGGGGAGTTGATTGAGAAATGTTGTTGATTCCGGCCATCGATTTACGGGGTGGGAAATGTGTGCGGTTGGTTGAAGGCAAGGTTGAGAATGAAACCATTTATTCCCATGAACCCGTGGAACAGGCTCTCAAATGGCAGGACAAGGGGGCCCGGATGCTGCACCTGGTGGATTTGGACGGGGCATTTGCCGGTCGGCCCAAGAACCTGGATGTAATTAAGGAGATTGTTCGGGCAGTGGATATCCCGGTTCAACTAGGCGGCGGAATACGAACCCTTGAGACTATCGAAATGCTCCTGGAGATGGGGATAAACCGGGTTATCCTGGGCAGTATCGCCATCTATAAGCCGGATTTGGTAAAAGAGGCCTGCAGCCGGTATGCTGACCGGGTAGTGGTAGGCATTGACGCCAAGGACGGCCTGGTGGCCATCGAGGGTTGGGAATCAACTGTTGATAAAACTACTGTGGATCTGGCTCTAGAGATGAAAGAAGCCGGCGTTAAACGGATTATTTTTACCGACACCAGGCGGGACGGCACTTTAAAGGGTCCCAACGTGGAGTCAACCAAAGAACTGGCCGAGAAAACCGGCCTTAAAGTAGTGGCCTCCGGCGGGGTATCCTCTCTGGACGACATCAAGGCTCTCAAGGAAATCGAACCCCTAGGCGTAGACAGCGTCATCCTGGGCAAAGCCCTCTACACCGGAGCAGTGGATCTGGAGGAGGCGCTTAGGATTTAGCTGTCAGCTATCAGCTATCAGCTGTCAGCCGATGGGGTATGCTTATCCCGTCAAATAAACTCCAGACATGTATTATAGCTATAAGCTACTGGCTATTAGCTAGAAAGCCAGCTATAAGGTTTTCTCTTGCATGCATAGGTTGGGGTGTTTTGTGGAGCAACTTTTCATAAACGTGCGAGAGACAGCCCGTCGGATGCCGAGACATTACCCTAAAAGGGCGTATAGGTGCAGTCACCTCTCATTGAAGACGGCGGGGAACAAACCGGGTAGCTCTCGTGAAGCCTGAAAAGTTGAGCTAGTGAGGCTTCGAAGAACAAAGTGATGAGGTAGCCTCACTTGTGCCGCGATACTTAAGGTGCATACTTGTAGGCGAACAAAATACCCCAACCGCCCGTACCAAAACCCCAAAGTAAACAAGGAGCGAAAGCTTATGCTAACCAAACGCATTATCCCCTGCCTGGACGTCACCGGCGGCCGGGTGGTTAAAGGGACTAATTTTGTTAATTTAAGAGATGCCGGGGATCCGGTGGAACTGGCGGCGGTTTATGATGCCGCCGGGGCCGACGAACTGGTTTTTCTGGACATTACCGCTTCTTCCGACGGGCGGGCCACCATGTTAGATGTGGTCCGACGTACTGCCGAGGAAGTGTTTATCCCCTTTACCGTGGGCGGGGGTATCCGGACCATTGAGGATATCCGCCAGATGCTGAAGGCGGGGGCGGATAAGGTTTCCCTTAATACTTCGGCTGTACAGAACCCGGAGGTAATCGGTCAAGGGGCGTCCAAGTTCGGTTCCCAGTGTATTGTGGTGGCCATTGATGCCCGGTCAACCGGAACGCCCGGCAAGTGGGAGGTCTATATCCACGGAGGGCGGACTCCTACCGGTATAGACGTTCTGGAGTGGGCCAGGAAGGTAGAGGAACTGGGAGCAGGGGAAATCCTGCTGACCAGCATGGACAGGGACGGCACCAAGGACGGCTACGACCTACCCTTAACCAAAGCGGTAGCGGAAGCGGTGAACATCCCGGTTATTGCCTCCGGGGGTGTGGGCAACTTAGAGCATATTGCCCAGGGATTAACCGAAGGTAAGGCCGATGCTGCTTTGGCCGCTTCGATTTTCCATTTTGGCGAATACACCATCCGGGAGACTAAGGATTACCTGGCATCCCGGAATGTGAAGGTCAGGATGTAAGGTTGGGTAATATTTGCGGTCAGGGGTTAGGTTTTAGGGGTAAGGGTGGGGTATTCTTGGATGAAGGGTTCATAGTTCGTAGTTTATAGTTCGTAGATTAGGGAATTCACGAAAGACTTACCCGACTAATGGTTGGCATGCATAGCAGAACCGACCTTTTTGCACTGCACACCAGCACAAGGAAGGCTAAGGCTTGCTATCACCAGCCTAAGCCTTCCTAGCCCGAAGTGAGCTTAGTAGCACTGTGCCCGGAGCATGGGAGTGCGTTCAATTATCAACACCCCGCCCCAGTCAAAGATTCGTACAAAGCTAACGACTGACGACTAACAGAATAAGAATACGAGGGAGACAAGATGGAATTTCTAAATACCTTAAAATTTAACGCCCATGGGCTGATTCCGGCTATCGTTCAGGATTATGCCAATAACGAAGTTCTGATGATGGCTTATATGAATCGGGAGGCTGTGGAAAAGACGCTGGAGACGGGGAAAACCTGGTTTTGGAGCCGAAGCAGGCAGAAGTTGTGGAATAAAGGGGAGACTTCCGGTCATTGGCAATTGGTTAAGTCCATGGCCTATGATTGTGATGCCGATGCACTGCTAATTAAGGTGGAGCAGTTGGGGGTTGCTTGTCATACCGGCAACCGGACGTGTTTTCACAATCATATTGAAACTGTCCAGGGTGAGAAAACCGTTCCTGTAGACAGCACTATACTTGATACTGTTTATCAGGTTATTTTAAGCCGGAAAGCAGAACGGCCGGAAGGTAGTTATACCACTTATCTTTTTGATAAGGGCATTGATAAGATTCTTAAAAAAGTAGGCGAAGAAGCTGCCGAGGTAATTATTGCTTCCAAGGGTGCTAATAGGGATGAGGTTGTTTATGAAGCTGCCGATTTATTTTTCCATACTTTAGTTATGTTGGGCTTCCACGATATTACCCCGGAGGAAGTATACAGGGAATTGGCTAAACGCAGGTAAAATAGAGGCAATACTCTAGGAATAATAGAGTGTTGACACTTATGGGGGCCTAAGGTAAAATTTAATTAGTATAATCGAAAGTAATAATGTTCCCGAACTATATTACATAATGGAGGTACTCATGGATTTCTTTGGATCCGGTAAAGAGTTAATCTTTCTTAACGAGGTCATACGGGAACTAAGCTCAAGCTATCATTTTGATGATAATATTAATGCTCTTTTAATTAATGCGGCTACGGCTACCATCAGTGAAGCCGGTTGTCTACTTACTGTAAATAATAACTATAAAAAGGGACGAATCACCGTTTTTGAAGTCTCGGCAACTTATGGAGGGATTAATCATCGATGTCTGGACTTCTTAGCAAAAGAGAGTTTCTTTATTCAAAGTTTTCTTGAGAATCCTGTGAGTAGAATAGTGGACGGTGTTGAAAAACACTTTCTGCCTCTTAAATTAATGGATCCCTTATTACGTTCTATGTTAGTTGTTCCTATTGTTTTGGACAAGCGAGTTTTGGGCCTATTGATTTTGCTTCACCGACATCAAGGAAGGGAAGAACATTTACCCCAGTTTACGGAAAGGGATAGCCAATTGATGGGTATTTTGGCCCATCAGGCAGCCCTAATGATAGAGAACAACTATTTGAAGATGGAAAACCAGCGCCGCAGTTTATATCTCAAAACCATCACTGCTTTAAGTCAAGCTATAGAAGCCAAGGACATTTACACCAGAGGTCATTCGGAGCGAGTAGCAGCCCTGGCCACAGGGTTGGGTGCAGAGTTAAAATTATCTCCGGACGAAATAGCCAACATAAATTATGGGGCTTTGCTCCATGATGTAGGTAAAATTGGTATCAGTGAAGCTATTCTTAATAAAGAGGGTCGTTTGGATCCGGAAGAATACGAAATTATGAAAAAGCACCCTGAAATTGGCGCCAATATTTTGAGTGAAGTGGATTTTCTTGAGGATGCCCTGGATGTGGTGACACACCATCATGAGCGTATTGACGGGTCAGGCTACCCAAAGGCTCTGGTTCAAAAGGAGATTCCCTTGGCGGCCAGGATTGTGGGGATTGCCGATGCTTGGGATGCTATGACTTCAGACCGGGCTTACCGGCAGGCTATGCCGGAAAATATGGCAGTAAATCAGCTGCGCAGAGGGGCGGGTACTCAGTTTGATGCCTACCTTGTGGAAAGATTTCTTTGGATGGTACTTAGCTAGAAGTTAGAGGTTGGAGGTTCGAGGTTAGAAGGGTTTGGCTGGCAATGATTATTCTTTGAGATAGAATATATATAACTACGATATGCAATTCAGATGTACCCCTTGGGGGTTTTTTTATTAATCTAACCCCAAACTTCCAACCTCTAACCTCTAAAAGGGAGGATTTTTTTAATGTTAGGATTAGACAAGCTTAATTCGGCCCAGCAAGAGGCGGTTAGATGTATAGACGGACCCCTTTTGGTTCTGGCTGGGGCGGGTAGTGGTAAGACCAGGGTATTGACCCATAGAATTGCTTATCTCTTGCACCAGGG
Organism: Bacillota bacterium; assembly: GCA_021849745.1. Classification (GTDB taxonomy): domain Bacteria; phylum Bacillota; order Carboxydocellales; family JAJZSN01; genus JAJZSN01. The sequence continues at coordinate 50,678 of JAJZSN010000003.1, forward strand.
GGTAGATCCCAGGAACATTATGGCCATTACCTTTACCAATAAGGCTGCCGGGGAGATGAAGGAGCGGGTGGAAAACCTCCTGGGTAGGGACAGCCGGGATATCTGGGTAATGACTTTCCATTCAGCGTGTGTGCGAATTTTGCGTCAGGATATCGGTCATCTTGGTTATGACCGGAATTTTGTGATTTATGATAGCAGTGATGCCCAGACGGTGGTTAAAGAGTGTTTGAAGCAGTTAAATATGGATGATAAGCAGTACCCGCCACGGGCGGTGGCTGCCGCCATCAGTGATGCCAAGAACAAGCTGTTGAATCCCGGGCAATACCGGAAGCAGGCTTATGATTTTTATACTCAGCGGGCTGCCGAAGTTTATCAACTTTACCAGAGTAAGCTGAAGCAGAATAACGCCTTGGATTTTGATGATTTGATTATGTTGACGGTGCGGTTATTTAAAGAGCAGCCGCAGACTTTAGGCTACTACCAGCAGCGGTTTAAATATATTCTGGTGGACGAGTACCAGGATACCAATCATGCCCAGTATACCCTGGTCAATTTGTTGGCGGGCCGTCACCGCAATCTTTGTGTGGTGGGGGATGCCGACCAGAGTATCTATAAGTTCCGGGGGGCGGATATTCAGAATATCCTGGATTTTGAAAAGGACTACCCCGAGGCCAGGGTTATCATGCTGGAGCAGAATTACCGTTCTACCCAGCGGATTCTGGATGCAGCCAATAGTGTTATCAAGCTTAATATGGGCCGCAAGGATAAAAAATTATGGACTGAAAACGGAGAGGGTATTCCCGTGGTGCGGTTCAGGGCCAATGACCAGCGGGAAGAAATAGCTTTTGTCGCCGACCGGATTAAGAAACTGATGGAGCGGGAGAAGAAAGGGTATAAGGATTTTGCGGTGCTTTACCGGACCAATGCCATGTCCCGGGCGGTTGAGGAAGTCTTCATGATGGCCCGGATTCCTTACACCATAGTCGGGGGCCTGAAGTTCTATGAGCGTAAGGAAATTAAAGATATTCTTGCTTACCTGCGGTTTATCCTTAATCCTGCCGACAGTGTTTCTTTACGGAGGATTATTAATGTCCCCAAGCGGGGTATCGGGGATACTTCCTTTGGTAAAATTGTTGACTTTGCCATAGATAAAGGGATTACCGTCTATGAGGCTATGGGGCAGGTGGAGACCATTCCCGGTCTGACGGCCAGAACCACCAAGCCGGTGAAAGAGTTTACGGCCTTGGCGGAAAAGCTGCAGGAGGCCAGGGAACAGTTGATTGTTACCCAACTTATTGACATGGTGCTAAGGCAGTCGGGTTATCAAGCTGAATTGGAGCAGGAAAAAACGGTGGAAGCTCAGACCCGGCTGGAGAACTTAAAGGAATTCCGTACCGTAACCAAGGAATTTGATGAGACCGCCGAGGAGAAGACCCTTGAGGAGTTTCTGGCGGGGATTTCCCTTAAATCGGACTTAGATAACCTGGAGGAAGGGGATGATGCAGTGGTCCTCATGACCCTGCACAGCGCCAAGGGGTTGGAGTTTCCGGTGGTGTTCATGGTGGGCATGGAGGAGATGATTTTCCCCCATTCCAGGTCTATGATGGACGAGGCTGAATTGGAGGAGGAGCGGCGTCTGTGCTATGTGGGCATTACCCGGGCCAGGGAGCGGTTGTACATGACCCACGCCTGGCAGCGGACCCTTTACGGTAATGCCCAATATAACCCGGCTTCCCGGTTCCTGGAGGAGATTCCGGAGGATTTGATAACTACCCATGACCCCTTGGACGGGGCGGCTGAGCCGGCGGTTAAAAAGGGTGTATTTCCTGCCGGAGGTTCTGTCCAACCGAAGGCGGCCGGGGTTAAAGAGCCTGCTGCAACGGGGCAATATGCCTTGGGGGACAAGGTGGAGCACGCTAAGTTCGGTCAGGGGGTAATTGTCAGTGTGAAGGGTTCGGGCGATGATGCCGAACTTAGTATAGCTTTCCCCGGCGCCGGGGTGAAGATGTTTATTGCTAAGTATGCACCGCTGAGGAAGGCATAGCAGCTGTCAGCTATCAGCTATCAGCTGTCAGCAGGCGGGCTGAACTTTTTGGTCGTTTTGCGGAGGGATTATTTCTGGAACTACAAAGTGAGTATACGGAATTTTATTCTAAATTTAACGTAATCTTTTAAAATTTTTAAGCTAACAGCTGACAGCTGACAGCTGATAGCTAAAAAAACAGCTGATAGCTACTAAAGGGGAGGCTTTAAGAAATGAAGCCAATTTACGTTATCGGTCACTTGAATCCGGATACCGATTCCATTTGTTCGGCTATCGCCTACGCCCATCTGAAGGCTGCGTTGACCGGGGAGGAAGTGGTGGCGGCCCGGGCTGGTAAGATTAATCAGGAGACCAGGTTTGTGCTGGATTATTTTGGGGTGGAAGAACCTTTCTACATAAGAGATGTGAAAGCCAGGGTAGGGGATATGCTGACCGGGGAGGCTCCGGTGGCTATGTTGCCCTGCACACCTTTGAGGGAAGTAGGCATTCTAACCAGAAACCATAATGCCAAAACCATCCCGATTGTGGATGAGGACAATCATTTGCTGGGTATTATAACTTTGGGGGATATTGCCCAGAAGTATATGGAGGAACTGGGCCTGGAAAATCTGGGCCAGATGCATGTAACTGTGGATAATATCCTGCGGACTCTCAACGGGCGGTTGGTGGTAGCCCAGGAGAAGACCGGGGAGTTAAAGGGCAATGTGATTATCGGGGCCATGGATTCCACCACCCTGGAGCGGTTCGTAAAGAAAGGGGATGTAGTGCTGCTGGGTGACCGGGAGCGGGCCCAGTTGGCAGCCATCAAGGCCGGGGCCGCTTGCCTTATTATCACAGGCAGCCACACTACCACGGATAAGGTGCGTCAGGAAGCCAAGAAAGCCGGAGTGGTGATTATTAGCGTGCCTCATGATACCTTTGCCACCGCCCGGTTGATTAACATGAGCACCCCGGTGGAGGCCATGATGCAGACGGAAAATATAGTATCCTTTGAGGCGGATGACCTGGTGGATGAGGCCCGCAAGGTGATGTTGGAGACGAGGTTTCGTAATTACCCAGTAGTGGACGATGATAATCATCTGTTGGGGGTGGTTTCCCGGTATCATTTGCTCGCTTTAATGAGGAAAAAGGTCATACTGGTGGATCATAATGAAAAAAGCCAGGCAGTGCCTGGGCTGGAGCAAGCGGAAATCCTGGAGGTCATCGATCATCATCGTTTAGGGGATGTGACTACAGGGGAGCCTATTTATTTCCGTAATGAGCCGGTAGGTTGTACGGCTACCATCGTTACTTCTATGTATAATGAGCAGGGGGTAGAGATTCCTTCTAAAATAGCAGGTTTATTGCTGGGGGCCATTCTTTCCGACACAGTAATCTTTAAATCTCCTACCTGTACCCCCAGGGACCGGGTGGCGGCCCAGCAACTGGCGGCCATTGCCGGGGTGGAGGCGGAAGAATTTAGCCGGGAGATGTATAAGGCCGGGACATCTTTAGCAGGCCGTACCCCTAAGGAAATCATCTTTGAAGATTTTAAGGAGTTTCACATGGGGGACTTGTATGTGGGTATCGGCCAGGTAGAGACCATGGATTCGGGGTCGGTAGCCCAATTAATGGATGAACTATTGCAGGAAATGGGAACCATTAAGGAGAATAAGGGCTATGATCTGGTTCTGCTGATGGTCACCGACATCCTCCAGGAAGGAACTGAACTGCTGGTGGTTGGCGACCGGGTTGAAGTGGTGGAAAAGGCTTTTAGCGCCAAGTTGGATGGCGGCAAGACCTTCTTGCCCGGGGTCATGTCCCGCAAGAAACAGGTGGTTCCGCCGTTGAGTAGGTTTCTGGCGGGGAAATAGCTGGAGGTTCATATGGATTCAAGGCTCCTGGTGGTGATATTTTTCACCACGGTTATCCATTGGTTTAATACGGTAAATTATTCGGTACGTTTAGCCGGGGTGCGGACGCAGCGGTTGGCCCTGGCTTTTTCCCTTTGGAATGTATTATGGCTGGTTTCCAGTACTGCCAATACCATTCAGGCGCCTCTGATGGGTAAAATCGTGGATGAGAGTATTAACAAACTGCCAAACCTGGACCATAACCAATTAACCTCCCTACCTTTGTATCAACAAACCCTGGAGATTCTTAATTCCGAGTTCAGGCTGGTTTTGTTGGCAGCTTTGGTAGGGACTATTTTGGGGTCTCTGTCTATACCCAGCTTTGTAAGGATATTTGCTAAAGGAATCATTGCTTTTGAACAGGCCGGCTCTATTCCCCGATTGATCAAAATGGTCTTTTCACCGGTGAAAATAAAGGGTTTGGCTAAGAATATCAGTCTTCCCCGGACCAGGGTCATAGGGGAGGTTGGAAAAAAAGGGATACCCAAGCGTTTAATTGTCCTAAACACCCTGACCACCGGAATTTTTACCACAGGAGTGTTGTCGGCTATGTTTGCGGGGGCCATCAATCCTGAGTTGCGGGCTACGGCTGTTACTCTGTCCTCCATTGTTAATGGAGGAGCTCAGATTTTATCTGCCACCCTGGTAGACCCTAAGGTGGCTTCCATTGTGGACCAGGCTTTGCGGGGTATCCGTTCGGAAGAGGATGTCAAAAACCTGACTATGTACCTGGCTTTTAGCCGAATTGCCGGGGCTTTGCTGGCCCAGGTCTTTTTCGTGCCGGCGGCCTGGATTATTGTTTATGTGGCTAGAATTATCTAAACCATTTCCTGAGGGGGTTGGAGTATGAGTTGTCAAGAGGCTGAAAAGAAGATTAATGATTTAAGAGAAATTATTAATCATCATAACTACCGGTATTATGTCCTTGATCGGCCGGAAATTACTGATGCCCAGTATGACCAACTGATGCGGGAATTGGAAAGGTTGGAACAGGAATATCCTGCCTTGATAACCCCGGATTCCCCTACCCAGCGGGTGGGTGGGCAGCCCCTGACGGGTTTTGGTACGGTAAGGCACCGGGTGCCTATGTTGAGCTTGGGTAATGCCTTTGGTGAACAGGAACTGCGGGATTTTGACCGCCGGGTGAGAAGCGGTCTGGGTGGCGAAGAAGTAGAGTATGTGGTGGAACTTAAGATAGACGGTTTGGCGGTTTCCCTGACTTATGAGGAAGGACTGTTTATCCAGGGTGCAACCAGGGGGGATGGGGAGACGGGTGAGGATATCACCCAGAACCTGAAGACCATTAAGGCCATTCCCCTGCGGCTGCGTAAGGAAGTGGCGGCCCTTGACGTGCGGGGCGAGGCTTATCTGCCCAAAAAAGAGTTTCAGCGGTTGAATGAGGAACGGGAAGAGGCAGGGGAAATGACTTTTGCCAATCCCCGCAATGCGGCAGCCGGGTCTTTGCGGCAGTTGGATTCCAGGGTGACGGCGGCCCGGTCATTAAGGGCCTTTCTTTACGGTATCGGGTACATTGAGGGGATAGAGGTTAAGACTCACAGCCAGGGCCTCGATTTACTGCGGGAATTGGGCTTGCCCGTTAACCCCCACTTTAGGATCTTCCCGTCCATTGACGGGGTTATTGACCACTGCCTGAGTTGGACGGAGGGCCGTCACAACCTGCCTTACGAAATAGACGGCCTGGTGATTAAGGTCAATTCTCTCCGCCAGCAGCAGGAGTTGGGTTTCACCGCCAAGAGTCCCCGCTGGGCCATTGCTTATAAGTTCCCAGCGGAACAGGCGGTGACCCAGGTGGAAGATATCATCGTTCGGGTGGGCCGCACCGGGGTTTTGACTCCCACAGCGGTGCTGAAACCAGTGTTGGTTGCCGGTTCTACCGTGAGCAGGGCCACCCTCCATAATGAGGATATCATCCGGGAAAAGGATATCCGCATCGGGGACACTGTAATTATTCATAAAGCCGGGGATGTCATCCCCGAAGTGGTGGAAGTGCTTAAAGATAAGCGCACCGGCCAGGAACGGGTTTTTGAGATACCTAATGTCTGTCCGGAATGTGGCACTGAGACAGTACGGTTAGAGGGCGAGGCGGCGGTGCGCTGTACCGGTTTGGCTTGTCCCGCCCAGTTGAGGGAGGCTTTTATCCACTTTATTTCCCGCGATGCCATGAATATTGAAGGGTTAGGACCGGCGGTGGTGACTCAACTTCTGGAGGCTGATCTGATACAGGACGTTGCCGACCTTTATTACCTGGATTTTGCTGAGTTGATTAAACTGGAACGGATGGGCAGCAAGTCGGCTCAAAATCTTCTGGATGCGATAGCGAAGAGCAAGGAAAACTCTTTGGCCCAGTTAATCTTCGCCCTGGGTATCCGTCATGTGGGATCTAGGGCCGGGAAGTTGCTGGCTAAGCATTTCGGCTCCCTGGACAAGTTAATGGCCGCCCCATATGAAGAGATTATCACCGTACCGGAAGTCGGGACAAAAATGGCGGAGAGCATGGTCCAGTTTTTCCACCAGGAAGATAATCGGCGGGTGGTGGAGAAGCTCAAGGCCGCTGGGGTGAGAATGGAAGAGGAACAGGGAGCCAGGGAGGAGCAGAGCCTGGCAGGGCTGATTTTCGTGGTCACCGGGAGTTTAGAGGGTTTCAGCCGCAAGGAGGCCCAGGAGGCCATCGAGGCCCGGGGGGGCAAGGTCAGCTCCAGTGTCAGTAAGAAAACCAACTATGTGGTGGTAGGAGCCGACCCTGGTTCCAAGTATGATAAAGCCCGGGAGTTGGGCATATCTATCTTGGATGAAGAAGGTTTTAAAAAGTTACTGGGGATTAATCAAACTTAACTGGAATAGCCACTTCCTCGATAATCTCCCCGTCTTTTGCACTACCATAAGCAAAGATGACGGTTCCCGACGGATTGGTAGGTTTGTCAAAAGGGATTTCCAGTTCAAACTTCCCCCAGGCTGGGGCACCGGCGGTTTGCACCGGTTTTTCCACTAGCCGGTTATGGCCGTCCTCTATGAAAACCAGAAAGGCACCTTCAAAAACTGAGGCCAGGCCTTTGACTTTCACCGGGCTGGAAATAGTATCCCCTTCCCGGGGTAGTTCCACTATAAAGCTTTTGCTTAAGGCTACTTTACCCTGAGGAGTGACGGTCACATCTTGTTGGATTCTGTCCTGACCCATTAACAAAAATACTTCAATGGGACTGTTTTCTTTAATGGCCAGCAATTCATGGGGGTCGGTCAAGGCTTGGGTTACCGCTTCTCCTGGCTGGGGGCGGGTTTCGGTATATTCGATTTGCCACACACCATTATTCATTTCGGCTTTTTCAATGTTAACCTTGTAACCACCGGTTTTTTGGGTGCCCATACTGATGAGGACGGCTCGATATGGGCCGAATTTTTGCGTGAAAACACCTCTTTGCTGTTTATATAATTCACGCCAGGCCAGGATTTCCGGGTTTTTAATTTCTGAACCCCGGAGTAAAGGTTTGGCTTCCGCTACCGGGGAGGGTTTTTCCGGTTCGGCCTTTGTTTTGGGGGGTTGTTGGCTCATTTGGCACCCGGCAAGGGTCAATACAACAATGGCAATAAACAATACTTTGAATTTGTTCATAGTTAAACTACCTTTCTGAGGGCGTTATTACTTTTATTATATCCAATAAGTATAATTTCCACTAAAAAATTAGGGCTGTTGCAATTGAATCCGACCCCGCCTGCTGCTCTACTTTGAGAAAAAATGAACCCGAACTAAAGATAATTGAAGATAGAATTGAAAATGTTTCGTCTGAGATAATATTACAGACAGCTAATTTAAAGCCTCTTGAGGCTGCTTTAGTTATAGGAGGACCACCATGCCAACCCTTTAGTTTAGCCGGTAATCGAAAAGGTTTAGAAGACCCTAGGGGATATTTAATAAAAGAGTTCATCAGAGTAGTGAGGGAAACATTGCCTGTTGGTTTTGTTTTTGAGAATGTCCGGGGTTTACTTAATTGGGACAAAGGAAAAGCGATTGATTTAATTATCGAAGAACTATCAAAACCAATAGCACATGATGGATTGATATATAAATATACATTAGCAAAACCTACCGTACTAAATGCAGTAGATTTTGGTGTTCCGCAAAACCGTGAACGTGTTTTTATTGTCGGTAATAGATTAGGGAAAAGCTTTACTTTTCCCAATCCAACTCATTTTTCTATTGAGCAAGTGAATCTATTTGGTATTCAGCCATACAAGACGGTTTGGGATGCTATTAAGGATTTACCTGTTCCAGAAGAACCTTCCGAGGTTGCTAGACGTGTTTCGAAAAAAATAAAGCAGAGGATTGTTAATCATGGATACTAAAAATTCAGTTCCTAACCATCAATTAACTGCCCATGCGTCTACAACTGTTGAAAAAATTAAGAAGGTACCTATTGGATCAAAGCTTTCAAATATTCAAAAGACCTTTGGTTCAACTTATCGCCGTCTCGACCCTAACAAACCTTCTCTCACTGTTGCCAGAAGTGGTTACAGAGATTTTATTCACCCTTTTGAGGATAGAATGCTTACTGTGCGTGAGCTTGCGTGTTTACAAAGTTTCCCTACGAATTGGGAGTTTGTCGGAGTACGTTTAGATTCATATAGTTCAAAAAGAAACACTACTATGACTCAATTTGGCCAAGTTGGTAATGCTGTTCCACCCGATTTAGCTGAGGCGGTAGCAAAAGCTCTTATGAAACAAATTTTTGAGGGTGATAGATAATGCCGAAAGTTCCGAAAGAGGTTACTATAGAGAGTTATACTTTAAGATCCACATTTTTCTTAGGAAAATTAGAATCTCTTGGATTTTTTCAGTTATTTGAAGATATTAAAAAGATTGGTGCGGAGCATGGTCCTGCTTATTCTTGGGAAAACCGAGGTGAGTGGGGTATAGCTGAAGATGCCTGGGAAAAAGTACTAGCCAACCATATTGACCCTTTACTTGTTTTTGTACATCCAAATATTTTGCTGATTCATCCTTGTTTTCTGCGCTATTATAGATCAATAGCACAACTCCCCCAGAAAGGCATCCAGCGATTATCTGGTTTATCTGGGGTAGAAAAAATTGAGAAAGGTCGAGGATTAATTCCCGAAGAAAAGTTACCGTTTGTACTTAAAACGGTTAATCATAGGTAATACGTTCGTTGATTTTACGATCATTACTCAAAAATGATGAGGTTATTGCGTTTACTGATAAAAAGAATAAATCATCCACCCTTATTGATTGGGAAGGTCTTGATCCTGTAGCGGAGATCAATGAAATACGATCGATTACAACTAAAAATGGCTCAATTATTGTTTTTTCTTCGGAGCCTGATATCAAACTTCTTAATAAAGAAGGGGAAGTTTTAGGAGGGGTTGAAATTAAGGCCGGTTTAGACCCAGCCGGGGCATTAGAAAAGGTCTTTGGAGGATTCGTAGTTCAAAGTTAAAGATTTAGGCGGTGTGAATCTTAGATTTAGTAGAGAGACTATTTTTACTAATTATCGAAGGAGAGGTAAGATGAGAAAGGTTTTTAAATTACTTGTTACCTTACTACTGCTACTTGCTATGGGTTTGACGGGGTGTGCTAAGGTGGCCAAAGAGGAGCCTAAAGGGTGAAACTTTGATGATGGCTAAAGAAAAGGAGGCTTATACCCTGGTTGATGAAGCTACTTACCTGACCAATGAGAATAATTTACAAGTGCTGGTTCAAGGGGATAAATCCCTTCTTAACCCTTACGGGGTGATTGGCGTTAAGTCCGCTAAGAATCCTAAAGTAGTGGATAGCTTCATCAGTTTTATAACCGGTGAGGAAGGTCAGAAGGTCATCGGTAACTACGGTAAAGATAAGTATGGTAAAGCAATATTCACACCTGAAGCTAAGAAGAGATAGGAGTCAAGGTTATAGACCGTTATGAGCGCTTGGAGATATATGGGTTAGTCCTCTTTTACAGTAAAAGAGGACTAATTTTCAAAAACCTATTGACAATGACTATCAATGTCACTATAATTGGTATCAAGACAAAGTTGATAATAATTATCAGACGGGAGGATGATGATTTAAAGCTTGAAGGGTAAATCCCTTATTAATAAAAATTAGAGAGGTGGAAAAACATTGAAAACTGCATTGTTGGGAAGTAAAGATACCATAAATAAATTAATGGCGTTATTATTGGTTTTTGGTTTAATTTTTGGAGCTTTCCCCATAATTCCGGGGCAAGCCACAGCTGATGCCAATGAAAACATTAAAGTCGTTATTAACGGAAAGGCTGCAAAATTTGATGTAGCTCCTAAGTCAATCCAAGGCACCACTTTGGTTCCCTTCCGGGGTGTTGCGGAAAACCTGGGTGGTAAAGCTGTTTGGGAAGAAAAATCCCGTTCGGTAACCGTAACCAAAGGTTCAATAGTATTAAAACTGACCATTGGTAGTAAGACTGCTTACATAAATGGTGAGAAAACCAGTTTAGCTGTGGCACCTCAATTAGTTAACAACCGCACCTTAGTACCCCTACGTTTTATCAGTGAAGGCTTTGGTTATGACGTAAATTGGAATGGTACAACTAAAACCGTTACCATCAGTGAAAAGAAAAATACCCCGGTAAAAAAAGGGGGAATAGTTAACATCTATACTTCCCGTCATTATGGCGTAGAACCGGTATTCGCTGAGTTTACCAAAGAAACAGGTATTAAAGTGCGGTTTACCACCGGTGGTGATGCTGTATTGCGGGAAAGGCTTAAAGCTGAAGGTAAAAACACTCCTGCCGATATTTACATGGCGGTAGATGCAGGTAACCTTTGGTTAGCCGCTCAGGATGGCCTGTTACAATCAGTTAACAGCACAACCCTTAAAAATAATGTCCCTGAAAACGTGCGGGATGACAAAAATCGTTGGTTTGGTTTCACCAAGCGGGTGCGGACTATTATGTATAACCCCGCTAAGGTTAAAGCTTCAGAGGTAACCTCTTATGAAGACCTGGCAGATCCTAAGTGGAAGGGCAAACTGATTTTACGCCCCGGCACCCATGTTTACAACCAATCTCTGGTTGCCAATCTTATTGCCACTTACGGACCTGAAAAAACTGAAAAGATTCTTAAAGGCTGGATGGCCAATGAGCCAAAATTCATTGACAGTGACAGCAGAATTTTAGAAACCCTTGCCGCCGGTGGCGGAGATGTTGCCATCACCAACCATTATTACTTAGGTCGTTTAGTGGAAAAGGATTCTTCCTTCCCAATCAAAGTACAATGGGCGGATCAAGATGGTAAGGGAGTTCATGCCAATATCAGTGGCGCCGGGGTGACAACCCATGCTGAAAACAAAGAAAATGCCATCATTTTATTAGAATGGTTAAGCAGTCCCAAGGGACAAAAGTTATTTGCCGATACTAACCATGAGTATCCAACTAATCCCAATGTTGCCCCTCATGAGGTTATTGCCAAGTTTGGGAAATTTAAGGAAGACAGTTTGGATAAAGGCGAGTTCGGCCGCTTACAGGCAGAAGCTGTTAAATTAATGGAGAAGGTTGGCTATAAATAAAATTAGTTGAGGTTATATGAAGCTATGAAAAATTATACTTCGGTAGTTAATAAACTTCTACCCGGGCGGGGGAGGCTCTTAAGCCTTCCTGCCCTTCCCTTTTTGATTGCGGTTTTAATAATTGCTCCCATTTTAGTGGTTGCATCAACTCTTTTGACTCCCACCTGGGATATTTGGCAGCACCTTTGGGAAAATTTGTTGCCCGAAATGATGCGCAATACAGCCCTTCTCTTAATAGGAGTAGGGGTAGGTACTTTTGTTATAGGGGCCGGTTTGGCCTGGCTGGTGGTGGCGTATCGCTTCCCCGGCCAATCGGTGTTTGAATGGCTTTTGATTTTACCTCTGGTTATTCCTACATATATAATGGGCTTTATCTATATGTCCACCTTTGATTTTGCCGGTCCGGTGCAGACCTTTTTACGGCAATGGCTGGGCAGTTCGGATTGGTTCCCGGAGATTCGCTCCGGGGCAGGGGCCGTTTTAGTGATGACCTTGGCTCTTTATCCTTATGTTTATATGTTGGCCAAAGCAGGGTTTCAGGGGCTTTCCTCCACTGCTTATGAAGCGGCCCGGGTTATGGGTATGGGACCAGGCAAATTTCTCCTGAGAATTGCTCTGCCTCTTGCCAGGCCCGCTATAGCCGGGGGGGTAGCCTTGGCCCTCATGGAAACCTTGGCTGATTTTGCCACTGTACGGTATTTCAACTTTCCTACCCTTTCGGAGGGGGTGGTGAGGGTTTGGAATGGTATGATGGATTTGGATGCGGCCCGGGAATTAGCGGGCTTGCTGGCTATGGTGGCTTTGGTATTAATCTTGTTTGAAACCACCCTAAGGGGACGGTCTCGTTACTATCAGACTGGAGGTAAATCCCCCGGGATACCCCGAACCCAACTGGTTGGATGGCGTAAATGGGGGGCAACGGCTTTATGTACAATGGTGGTGGCTGTGGCCTTTGGTCTACCTGTGTTGCAGTTGGTGTTGTGGGCATCGGAAGAAATTACCGCTATGCCTGAAGGAACTATCGAGGTTTATACGGCCTTGATTATGAACAGCATCCTACTGGCCGGTTTGGCATCCTTATTTGCTGTAATTGCTGCTTTGGTAATGGCCAGCGGTGTGCGTATCACCGGTGGAAAATTGGTAAAATTCCTGGCCAGGGCCGCCACCATAGGTTATGCTATGCCGGGGGCGGTGATTGCGGTAGGGATTTTGTTAACAGTAACCACCCTGGATAACAGCCTCAACACCCTAATAGAACAATATTGGGAAGGTGGTCTTGGGCTGTTGATAACCGGTTCAATCATCGGCCTGGTGTACGGGTATGTGGTGCGTTACATGGCTGTTGCATATAACAGTATCGATGCCGGTATGGAGAAGATGACCCCTAATCTCACCCTGGCTGCTCGGATCTTGCGGGCCAGCCGGTGGCGGATCATGTGGCGGATTCACTTACCTTTGGTGGCGCCTGGAATTTTCGCCGGAGCGGCCCTGGTTTTTGTGGATGTAATGAAGGAATTACCCATAACCGTTATGTTGAGGCCCTTTGGATATGACACCTTGGCGGTTTGGGTCTGGCAAATGGCTGCGGAATCCATGTGGTCCGGCGCTGCTTTACCTGCCTTAACCATCCTGCTGGTGGGCTTAATACCAGTGATTTATTTGACTCGGATTTCAGCCGGTAAATAAGATAACTTACTTTTCAACAGGAGGCTAGGACAAATGGCGGTTCTTCAAGATAAAGGTTCTTCCAGGGTGGAATTACACAATGTATCACGGTTTTTCGGAGATGTTAAGGCGGTAAACGAGGTTTCTTTTAGCATTGAAGAGGGAGAATTCTTCTCTTTGCTAGGACCTTCAGGGTGTGGTAAAACCACCACCCTTAGGTTGATTGCAGGACTGGACCGTCCTGATGCCGGCACCATTACCATCGGTCAGGAAGGGGTGGCCGGAGAGAAGGTTTGGGTAGGCCCGGAGAAAAGGGGTATTGGTATAGTTTTTCAAGACTACGCCTTATTTCCCCATATGACGGTAGAACAAAACATAGCCTTTGGCTTAGATGGCCTCAACAAGGAAGAGGCTCGCCAAAGAACTGAAGAGATGTTAACAGTGGTAGGGTTGGTAGGCCTGGGGAAGCGTTATCCTCATGAGATCTCAGGAGGACAGTGCCAGCGGGTGGCGTTAGCCAGATCCCTCGCTCCGTTGCCTAAAGTAATTCTTTTGGATGAGCCATTTTCCAACCTGGATGCCGACCTGCGGGAAGAATTGCGTAATGAAACAAGGCGCATTCTTAAGGAAAGAGGTACCACCACCATTTTGGTTACCCACGATCAGGAGGAGGCTTTTTCCTTGTCGGATCGGGTGGGGGTACTTAACCTTGGTAGATTGGAACAGATTGGCACTCCGGCGGAAATCTATCATCACCCCAGTACTCGTTTTGTGGCTGATTTTGTGGGTAAAGCAGATTTCGTGGCCGGTTCGGTAGAGGGAGGAGTGGTAGTTTCTGATATCGGCTCCTTTCCGTTGAATGGTGAAAAAATAAATGACAGTAATGCTGTAGAGATTATGATTCGGCCCGATGATGTTGATTTCGTGGAAGATGGGGGAGGTAATGCCACCATTGTTGAGGCTCGTTTTCTGGGAGCTTCCATAATGTATATAATGCAGCTTAGTAACGGAAAGGTGCTTCATTCTTTAAAGCCCTCTACTAAAGCTATTCCCACGGGAGCTAAGGTGCAGATTAAGGTGGATGCTGCTCATATCGTGCTATTCCCTAAGGCTGTTGGTTAGTTTTCGACGAGGTAAGATAAATCTACGGGGATTGTTCATATGGAATGAGAAAAAGCCAGGAACCTCCTGGCTTTTTAAATCAATTTATCATTGATGATGAATAAGTGTTCAGGATTAATGCGTATATACCATGGGAAACTGCGATCCTTTAACAAAGCCCATGTTTCTTTGGCAACCTCGGCCTGAAGATGACAAGGGCCGGTGTCGTAAGGATTAAGCTTGAGAAATAAGGTTACCCGGCAGGGTGAATCCCCAGTCTGGGTTACCCAACAGGGGAAGGTGTTGTCGAGATTGGGGTCTTCCACCACAGCCAGGTGATGGGTCCTAATGCCGATATGGGTCAAATCTGCCGGAAGGGGTTGGTTGACCCGAAGGGTGCAGCCCCAATCCAGGGCCTCCACCAGGCCGGGGGCGGCGGCCCTGGCCCGGGAGAGATTTCTGCACCCGGTGAGTTGGGCGGTGGTGACATTGGGAGGCTTTTGGAAAAGGGTCTCTTTATCACCCCAGGCTACTTTTTCCCCCTGCTCCATGATTATTAGGTCACGGCAGACCCGGTATGATTCCTCCAGGTCATGGGTGACAAAAAGACTGACCCCGTTATAGGCGGCAAGGGTTTCGGTTAATTGTTTTTCCATCTGGCCCCGTAGGTAATGGTCCAGGGCCGAGAAGGGTTCGTCTAAGAGGAGGGCTTCGGGTTCAACGGCCAAGGTCCGGGCCAAAGCCACCCTTTGCTGCTGGCCGCCGGAAAGCTGATGGGGATACCTTTCCTCCAAGCCCTCCAGTTGAATCATGGCGATTTTTTCTTTAATCCGCCGGGTCTGGACTGTTTTGGGCAGCCCTTTTAGACCGAAGGCAATATTCTCAGCTACGTTGAGATGGGGAAAGAGGGCGTAGTTTTGAAACAAAAAGCCCACATTTCGGAATCTGCTGGGAAGGTTGATGCCTTGTTTAGAATCAAAAAGGGTGCGGCCGTTAAGAATGATGCGGCCTTTGGTGGGGGTTTCAAGGCCGGCGATACAGCGGAGGGTCATGCTCTTACCGGAGCCGGAGGCACCCAGGATTCCCAGGGTATCTTTTCCGGCGGTGAAAGAAACCTTGAGGGAAAACCCCGGTAAACTTTTTTCAATATCCACGGTGAGTTCCATGCTAAAACCTCCCCACCTGGCTGTGGTTATACTGGCGTCTGGACCAGTAACTTTCGGCCATGATTACGGTAAAGGAAAGGGCCAGGATAATCAACACCCAGATGAGGGCTTTATCCATTTCGCCTCCTTCAGCGGCGAAGAAAATTGTCACGGGGATGGTGGCAGTTTTCCCCGGAATGTTGCCTGCCACCATTAGGGTAGCCCCGAACTCTCCCAGGGCCCGGGCGAAGGAAAGAACTGTCCCGGCGGCTATACCGGGCCAGGACAGGGGTATAATCACCCGCCAGAAGACCCGCCATTCCGAGGCCCCTAGGGTGCGGGCGGCGTTAAGGACATTAGTGTCGATTTGCTCAAAGGCTCCTCTGGCGGTTTTGTACATGAGGGGAAAGGCCACCGTGGTGGCGGCTATCACTGTAGCCGGCCAAGAGAAGATGATGGTGGTGCCTAATTGGTACAGCAGTTGGCCCAGGGGGCCGTTTTTACCGAATAAGAGTAGCAGAAGAAAACCCACCACCGTTGGCGGCAAAACTAAGGGCATAATCAATAGGCCGTCGATGAGACCTTTTCCTCGCCCACTGTAAAAGGCCATCCAACGGGCGGCGGTGAGGCCCAGGAAAAAAGTGATGAGGGTGGCCGTAAAAGCTGTTTTAAGGGAAATCCAGAGGGGTGTGAGATCCCAAGTCATAGTATCAATCCTTTTGATTAAATAAAAAATCTCAATGGCACAGAAAAACTTTGGTTTTTCTCAGCATTGAGATTAGTCGCCATCGAGATTTATGATTATTTGAGAAGGCCTAACAATACCTAACAAAACCAAACAAAAGACAATACAACCTTTGGAAAAATTATAAAGGTATGAAGTATAAAAGTCAAGGGAAACGGCGCTAAAATAATTATTGAAATGGCAGGCAAATAACCTGAGTTTTACAGCAAACTTAAAGAAATACGACCGCAATCCCTTGGCACGACTGGGATAGCGGTCTTTTCATTTTGTCATAAATATGTAGGGGACAACGCTATTTTT
>JAJZSN010000156.1 GCA_021849745.1 Bacillota bacterium
CTATTAGAATGTTGGAGGCTTACGCACCTGAGGAGCGTAAGGAAGTGTGGGCCAAGCTGGGGATACTGCCCAGATCGGCTTCTTATGAAGTGATGGAGGCTCTCCACATGACCACTTTGGGGAGTTGTACCGACTGGACGGCTTTGGCGGCCCAGGAGTTGAGGGCGGCCCTGGCCTATTGCTACAGTACCCTCTTCGGTACTTCCATGGCTACCGAGATTCTCTATGGAATACCCCGGCCTGTGCAAACTACGGTGAACTACGGGGTGCTAAAGGTAGACCATGTGAACATTCTCATCCATGGCCATTCACCGGTGATGGCAGAGATGGTGGTGGAGAAAATCAAGACCCCGGAAATTCAGCAACTGGCCAAGGATGCCGGAGCCAAAGGCATCGTGGTAGCGGGCCTGTGCTGTACCGGAGACGAATTGTTGGCCAGGTACGGGGTACCAACGGTAACCAATATCCTGGGCCAGGAACTGGCTATGGGTACCGGTGCGGTGGATGCCGTGGTGGCAGACATGCAATGTGTCATCCCAGGGATGAAAATTGTGGCCGACTGCTTCGGCACAGAGATAATCACTACTTGCAACTCTAATCGAATTCCGGGAGCGACCCATATCCCATTTGATCCCGAAAAGCCTGAAACCATGGACGAGGATGCCCTCCTGGTAGCCAAAAAGGCGGTGGAAGCCTTTGCCAGAAGGGACCGTTCCAAGATCCATATCCCCCAGGTAACCACTAAAGTGATGGGGGGCTGGAGCTTTGAGTCCATTATCGAAACCTTCGGGGGACGGGATAAGCTGTTGGCTTTACTAAAAGAGGGGAAAATCAAAGGTATTGCCACGGTGGTGGGATGCAATAACCCCAAGGTTCCTTACGAGTATAACCATGTTACTATTGTCAGGAAGCTCATTGAGGCCAATATCCTGGTGCTGACCACCGGTTGCTGCTCCCATGCCTTACTCAATGCCGGAGTTTGCTCCCCCGATGCGGCCGAATGGTGCGGTGAAGGGCTGGCGGAAGTCTGCCGGGAGTTAGGAATTCCCCCTGTACTGGCAGTTGGAGGCTGTGTGGATAATGCCCGAACCTTGCGTCTGTTCATAGAACTGGCTGAAGAGGCCGGAGTTGCTATTAAGGACATGCCTTTTATGTTCGTGGGCCCCGAACCGGGCAATGAGAAAACGGTGGGACAGGGTTTGAGTTTCCTGACCCATGGAGTCAGCAATCTGGTAGGTTTTCCGGCCCCAGTGCCGGTGCCTGTCCCTAAGCCTAAAGAGGACAACCCGTCAGAACTGGACAGGGGAAGCAATGATATCGTGGACTTCCTGGCCGGAGACGAAGGGGTGTGGAAATTGTTGGGGGCCAAGATTTACACCGAACCATACCCCAAACTGGCGGCCCAAACCATCAAAATGCATATCCACCGGAAGCGGAAAGGTCTTGGGTGGAGTTAATAATAAAAATAACTAAGGAGGTATTCAAAATGAAAAAAATGAATCGCAGAGATTTTATTAGGTTAGGGGGCGGCAGTTTGTTGCTGGGCACTGCCCTTGCCACCAGCCTCGCAGGGTGCAGTTCTGGTGGCGGTGAAAAAACAACCAGCCAAGGCGGTGGCAGTCTTCCTACCATTAAAGTAGGCTATTTGCCCATTACTGATCATCTGACCATTATCAGCCACGCTCAAACCAAGTTTCAGAAGGTCAACCTGGAGCCGGTCAAGTTCTCCAGTTGGCCGGAATTGGCCGAAGCCTTGAAAGCCGGGTCGGTGGAGGCTGCCTTTGCCCTCACTCCCATCAGCTTAACTCTGAAGCAGAAAGGTGTACCCATCAAAGGGGTTTTATTAGGCCACCGCAACGGCAGTGTCATTACCGTTAAAGTGGGTAATGAAATCAATACCGTAGCTGATTTGAAGGGCAAAACAATTGCCATTCCCAGCAAGTTTTCCACCCACAACATATTACTTCGTAAAGCTCTGACCGAAAAAGGTATTGATGTAAATAAAGACCTGAAAATCCTTGACATGGCTCCACCCGAAATGGTGCAGGCCCTGTCCAGCGGCCAAATCAACGGATTCATCGTGGCTGAGCCCTTTGGGGGCCAGGCTGAATTACAGAAGGTTGGGAAGGTGTTAATCCTTTCCAAGGATATCTGGGCAGATCATATTTGCTGCGTGCTTAATGTCAGGGAAGATGTCATCACTAAGAATCCCGAGGCGGTACAGGAACTGGTAGATGGTTTTGTGGCTACAGGTCAATTTATTGAAGAAAACCGCCAGGAGGCGGCTGATCTTTCCACCAAATACCTAGGTCAGAAGCCAGAAGTTATCAATCATGTACTAACCAATCCTAAGGATCGGGTTACCTTTGATAACCTGTTGCCTACCATTGATGACCTGAAAGCAACCCAGGATTACATGCTGCAGTTCAAGATTGCCGAGAAGCCGGTGGATTTGGCGACTTATCTAGATGACAGTTTTGCCCGGAAGGCATATAAACTCTAGGAGTGATGATTATGGGAAAGGGGTTTTCCCTGCGGGGGCCAGGATTTAAAGGTGAAAAATACATCACACCATTAATCATTTTAGGGATTCTGACAGGAATCTGGCAATTGGTGGCCACCTCGGGAATTTACACCGTGGAGCAGTTACCTGGTCCTCTGCTGGTAGTTAAAGGGGCGGTGGAACTATGGGAACGGGGTATACTCCTGGAACATATTGGGGTCAGTCTCTTGCGGTTTGGGGTGGCTTACATCCTGGCTGTCACTTTAGGTGTTGTCCTTGGACTGATAATGGGTTGGTATACCAGAATATTAACTGCCGTTGACCCTTTTATCCAGATTCTAAGGCCCATTTCCCCCATTGCCTGGTTTCCCTTGGCGGTATTGTGGTTTGGTATCGGAAACCTGCCGGCTATTTTTATCATCTTT
>JAJZSN010000075.1 GCA_021849745.1 Bacillota bacterium
CGTCCCCCGTCAACTGGCCGGCGGCCAGACCGGAGGAGGAGGCGGTGGGGGCGGTCAAAAACCAAGTACCATTATTTCCGTTGAAGCCACCACCCTTTTTGGGGCGTTAAATCTGATTAATTCCTTTTTAGACCGCAAACCCAACCTAATGCACGCCAAAGCTATCGTGATCAGTGAAGATCTGGCCAGAGAAGACCCGGTACCTTTACGGGCTTTCGTCCGCTACCGGGAGGTTCGCCGCAACTTATTCGTATTGGTGGCTGAAGGGAAAGCCAAGGAAATCATCTCTACCTATAAACCGGTACTGGAACAAAACCCGGCCAAGTTCATCGAAACCCTGGTCTTGAATTCATCTTATACCGGCTTAATGCCCAAGACCCAGCTCCATGATTATTTAACTCATATGGAGTCCAGGGCCATTGAAGCCACTGCCATCCTGGTGGGTAAATCTGGGGGACTTAATCAACCTAAAGAATTAAATCCTAAATTAGCAGATCCCTTTCTACCAGGTGAAATTCCCCGGGAAGGA
Organism: Bacillota bacterium; assembly: GCA_021849745.1. GTDB lineage: Bacteria > Bacillota > Carboxydocellales > JAJZSN01 > JAJZSN01. Next base: position 530 of record JAJZSN010000075.1, read on the forward strand.
GGAAGCCCTATAGAGATTATCGGAACGGCTATTTTCAAGGGAGGCAAAATGGTGGGCAAGCTAGAAGGCAGTGAAAACCGGGTGATGGCTATGCTCACCGGAAATTTTGGCCGAGGCTTTTGGGCTTTCCCCGATCCCATGGCCCCAGGAAAAAACTTAGCATTGGATATTCGTTCAGGCGCACCCCCAGTAATGAAAATGGAATTTAAAAAAGGTAGGCCGGTAATCAACGTTCACCTAAGTTTAGAGGCCGAAATTTTAGCTATCCAAAGCAATATTGATTATACCCGGCTTGATATGTTAAATAAGCTGGAGCTTTATACAGAAAGGTTTACCGTTGACTATATAACCAAAGTAATCAAAAAGACCCAGGGTATGGGCACAGACATCTTCGGTTTCGGCAATAAAGCCCGGCATTTGGTGGATACCTGGCCCCAGTGGGAAAAGTTAAACTGGGAGGAATTATATCCCAAGGCAGAAATCAAAGTAACGGTGGCTATGTCCATCCGCCGCATCGGACTCCAGTTTCAGCCCGCCAATCCTGCTTATTAAGGAGGGATGCAAGATGAAATACCTTACCATTTTCATGGCGGTAGGCGTTACCATTGGGGTGTTTATCTATACCTTAAACTTTGTCCTTTGGCTTTTCCGACGCAAGGAATACCGCGGCGCCGTGGGGGTTTTTCTTCTGGGGGTAGCCGCTGTGGTGGTTCCCATGTACGCTTTGTTTTTCCAGCATTAAGAAAAGCCCTGGCTGTCTAAACAGCCAGAGCTTTTACTTTAACCTTGGGTATGCTGAGGATCATGACCTGCAGGCTGGGTGGCCATCTTCTGCACTTGCTTAGTAGCCGCTGCCTGTTGATGTTGTTCATGAGAGGTTCCCTGACCCATACCGGCCATGTCCATACCGGCCATATCCTTCATCTTCTGATCCATCATGGCCTGGTGTTCCGCCATTTTCTTCTGCATGTCCTCAACCAGCTTCAACTGCTCTGGAGTCAGTTTTCCGTCTTTCTTTAACTGTTCAAAAAGGGCCTGCATATCAGCCATCATGGCAACCATCTCGGCCTTTTTTGCTTCCATCATGGCCTTCTGATCTTCGGTCATCTTCCCTTGCTTGTCTGTCATACCGCCCATATTGGTCTTCAGGGTGATTTTGCCCTTGTTGTCCAGGCGGCCAAGGATGGTTACCACTTGTCCACGGGTGATTTCATCGTGGGGCTTAAACTCGGTAGCGCTAACCCCGGAAAGAACCCCTTCCTTAATCACGTATGCCACCTGTTTCACATCTTCCGCAGGAATCATGTCCTTGTCGGTGAAATTCCCGACAGCAGCCTGAATGTCTGCATCAGTCAACTTATCAGCTTCAGGGGTCAGATCAAAGGCGTACACCACTGCCGCTGCCACCGCTACCCGGTGGTTTACAGAAAGCTTCACTTCCTTACCGCTGGCCTTTTTCAATAGAGCTTCCACATGTTCCTTGGTAATCTTCTGGTCTGGGGAGAATTTACCCATGCCGGTTCCGCTGACGATACCCTTTTCAGCCATGGCCTCGATATGCTTCTGGGCAAAGTGGCCTTTGATGTCTCTGAAGCTCTGGTGCTGGGCAGCCAGAGCACCTCCGGGTGCTAAGAGGGCGGCCCCCATCATACCCATGGTTACTAAACTGATTACCTTCTTTTTCATTTTTTCGCTTCACTCCTTATGTAAATTTTGGTTACATTCTTATTGTACAGGGCATTTTTGTCACTGTGGTGACTGAATTATTACGGTTTTGTTACAGTTAGTTCTACCACTTTACTACAAACAATAAAAATGATTAACCACAGAGAACACGGAGAGCACAGAGAAAAAATTAATAACTTTAAAAATTCTCCGTATTCTCTATGGTTCTCCGTGGTTGCCTTTTCTATCTCCTTCCCCCTGAAACCAAACAGCACTTATCTACAACCCTGCAAAACGATAATTTCCTTAATAAATAAACGGCGCATTCTACGCCGTTTATCGCATACATACTTCAATTAGTTAGCGATGCTTTGGTTGTTAAAACCTGGGCCGAAGCCTTGGCCTCTACCGAAACCCTTGCCGAAACCTTTACCCGCCCATGCCACAACCGCCTAATCCAAGGCCGCCCCAAGCGCCTGGGCCAAAGGCAGCGCCGTTTTCAGCCCGGTACTTAGCCATGTCGTCCATCCCCTTCTTCATGGCATCGCCCTGCTCCATGAAGTCCACCTCCTTTTCTTTGAATAATGTAAAAAATACAAAGCTTACATGTAGCACGCCCGGTAGTCAAGGTAAATCCGCTTTTTAAATATAATAAATTTTTTATTCTATATAATTATAGATAAATAAAATTAACAAAATCGGCAGGAAATACCGTATTTCTCCAGAAAAAATAAATGAACAAAAAATCTATTTTTTTGAAAGGAGGCCTGCAGATGAAAGAAGTTCTGATTCGCCTGGACAGGTGCCTGGGCTGTAAATCCTGTCAACTGGCATGCGCCGTCCAACACTCACAAAGCAAAAACCTGGTTCAAGCTATCGGCGAAACACCGCCCCCCCAAAACCGGGTCCATGTCACCAAGGGTGAAATAAATCCTCTACCCGTCCAATGCCGTCATTGCCAGGAAGCCCCCTGTGTGGATGCCTGTATGACAGGGGCCCTGCATTATGATTCCCAAGGACTGGTGGTTCTGGATAACCATCGCTGCACCGGGTGCTGGATGTGCATCATGACCTGCCCCTTCGGTGCGGTTACCCCCGGTAACAGTGCTAAATTAGCCGTCAAGTGTGACCGCTGTCCCGACCTGGCCCAACCGGCCTGTGTCACCGCCTGCCCCACCAAGTCCCTGGTCTTCGCCGACCCCGCTGATTTAGCCAAGGAAGTCAGGGAGCAGTTAGCCTGGCAGGTTACCCAACAAAAATAGATTTTGGAAGGAGGCTCTTTAATGGAGAACAAATACTGTCATCAATCATGTGATCCAGCTGCCCAGAAGATGCTGAAAAGGGCAGAAGAATTAAACATCGAAACGGTCTGGGACCGTTATGCCGCCCAAGAACCCCAGTGCGGTTTCGGCCAATTAGGCCTTTGCTGCCGAGTATGTTCCATGGGGCCATGCCGGGTTGACCCCTTCGGCGATGGCCCTCAAAAAGGTGTCTGCGGTGCGGGAGCCGATACCATCGTGGCCCGCAACCTGGTACGAACCGCTGCCGCCGGGGCGTCCTCCCACGTTGATCACGGGTATGAATATATTCAAGCCCTGAAGAAAGCCGCCCAAGGAGAAATCCCTTACCCCATCAAGGATGAAGGTAAACTAAAGGCCATTGCCGCCAAGCTGGGCCTGTCCGCCGAAGGCAAAACCAAGGAAGAACTGGCCCTGGCTATCGCAGAGATTGCGGCCCAAGACTTCGCCAATACCGGAGAAGAACCCATGAAGTGGGTTACCGCTTCCGCCCCTGCTGAACGGGTAGAAGCCTGGAAGAAGCTAGGGGTCGCTCCCCGCAACCCCGACCGGGATATTCGTTCCGCCCTTTCCCAGACCAATATCGGAACCGACGCCGACCCGGTCAACATGCTTTTAACCGCTGTCCGTATGGGCCTGGTGGATGCCTACGGCGGCTTGCACCTCACCACCGACCTCCAGGATATCATCTTCGGCACTCCCACTCCGGTAGCCAGCGAGGCTAACCTGGGGGTATTAAAAGAAGATAAGGTCAACATCGTGGTTCACGGCCACGTACCCCTGATGTCGGAGAAACTGGTGGAATGGGCCAACAAGCTAAATGACAAGGCTATTGTCGCCGGGGCCGCCGGTATCCAGTTGGCCGGCATCTGCTGCAGCGGTAACGAAATCCTGATGCGCCAGGGTGTCCCCATCGCCACCAACTTCCTATCCCAGGAACTGGCCATCGCCACCGGGGTAGTAGATGCCATAGTGGTGGATATCCAGTGCATCATGCCTTCCCTAACCACCGTGGCCGAATGTTTCCATACCAAGGTTATCACCACTATGCCCATTGCCAAAATCCCCGGAGCCACCCACGTGGACTTCAACCTGGAAGAGGCCGATGCCAAGGCCCAAGAGATTATTGAATTGGCCATTGCCAACTACCGCAACCGGGATAAATCCAAAGTACATATTCCCCAGGAAAAAACCAGTTTCCTGGGCGGATTCAGCGTGGAAGCCATCGTAGGCGCTCTGGCTAAGGTTAACGCTGAAGATCCCTTGAAACCCCTGGTGGATAACATTGCCGCCGGAAACATCCTTGGAGCAGCCGCCCTGGTTGGTTGCAATACCGTTAAACTGACCCAGGACTCTGTCCATGTGGGCTTGGCAAAGGAACTGCTGAAAAACAATGTATTAATAGTATCCACCGGCTGCGCAGCCCAGGCCCTGGCCAAAGCCGGCCTGATGAACCCCGCAGCCACTGAGCAATACGCCGGAGAAGGTCTTAAGGCTGTCCTCACCGCCGTGGGCCAGGCCGCCGGTCTCAACGCTCCCCTGCCTCCTGTCCTCCACATGGGCAGTTGTGTGGATAATTCCCGCATCGCCGACCTCCTTTCGGCCCTGGCCGGTTATCTGAAAGTCAACGTCAAGGACCTGCCCATTGCCGCCTCCGCTCCCGAATTCATGTCGGAGAAGGCCATAGCCATCGGCACTTGGGCCGTGGCCATGGGTATCCTCACTCATTTAGGCCCCACTCCTCAGGTTCTGGGCAGCCCCATAGTCACCGGAGTTCTCACTGATAAAGTGGAAGAACTGCTGGGTGGCAAATTCATCGTTGAGGCCGACCCGGTCAAAGCCGCCGCCACCATTATCAACCACATCATCGACAAGCGTCAAAAACTGGGCCTAACCGTACCCCAGGCTTAAGGACAGGTGATGACCATGAAACACCTGATTATCGGTAACGGCATCGCCGGGATTAATGCGGCGGAAACCATCCGCCGCCTGGCCCCTGACGCCGCCATCACCATAGTATCCGACGAACCCCAGCCCGTTTATTCCCGTTGTCTGATTCCCCATCTCATAGATGGTTCCAAAAGTGAGACAGACCTTTTCATCAGACCGGGGGATTTTTACGAAAACCTGAATCTTATCACTAAGTTTGGGGTTAAAGTTACCCGCATCAATCCCCACCATCGGCAGGTGGAATTAGCAGACGGAGAAACCCTCCCCTATGACCGCCTGTTGTTAGCCACCGGGGCCGCCCCTGCGCTGCCGGACGTTCCGGGCGCCCATCTCCCCGGAGTCCTGGGCCTCCGCACCATGGCCGACGCCCAGGCCCTGGCCCAAAGGGCAGCCAAGGCCAAGAAGGCAGTGGTGATAGGCGCCGGGCTGGTGAGCCTGAAAGGTGCTGCAGCCTTACTGTCCCTTGGCCTGGAGGTCACGGTATTCGCCGCCTCCCGACAGATTCTTTCACAACTCTGTGATGAACAGGCGGCAGCCCTGCTCCAAAAAGCCTTGGCAAATACCGGCCTGAAGTTCCGTTTAGGCCAGGATGTCCAGGCCATAACCGGGGACTCTTCAGTCCAGGGGATTGTCCTGAACAACGGTGAAGAACTGCCCGCCGACCTGGTTCTGATTGGTAAAGGGGTTACCCCCAACACTTCATTGCTCAAAGAGGCCGGTTTGGAAGTCAATTGGGGTGTCAAGGTCAATGAATTCATGCAGACAGTTGATCCCGACATCTTCGCCGCCGGTGACGTGGCCGAAACTTGGGACGTGGTTCGTAGAACCCAAAGGACCAACACCCTCTGGCCCAATGCCGCCCAACAGGGCCGAGTGGCCGGCAGCAACATGGCCGGATTCCAGCGCCCTTACCGCGGCTCCATAGCCATGAACTCCATCACCCTGGCCGGTATCCCCATGATCACTGCCGGAATTACCAGACCGGAGGGCCATGAATACCGGACGGAAGTTGATTTCCGCCCCCAGCAAAACCATTACCACAAGGTGGTTTACCGGGGCCGTCAACCGGTAGGTCTCATTGCCGTAGGCGAGATTCAAAAAGCAGGAATTCTGGTCAATAAAATTCTTAACCAATTATCTTAGACCTCCTGTGCCAGGAAATTGGGTTTTGAGAAACTCCTCTTCCGCAAAGATGTGATAGACGGGAATAAAGAAGCTTTGATCAAGTTGCTGAAAGTTTACGGCCAAGCGGGACAGGAATTGACTGCCAACCCCGATAAGTACCGGGCCTTGTTCATCGATAAAGCAAGGGTTCCTGCTCCCATCAAGGATACCTACCGTTCCCCGGTCTTCTCTTCTCCCCAGGTTCCCAGCCCTGACCAAGTGACCCAGGTTATCAACTGGATGACCAATAAAAAGCTTTTAGAAAAACCCTTTGCTTACGAGGAAATTGTTGATACCGGTCTTCTCCAACAGAAATAATCCTGCTGTAAGTAATATGCCAAGGGGGAGGCGCCAGGTAATGATCGAAGTAAAAAATGTTTCCTTAACCTACTACCAGGAAAACACCACCACCCAGGCCTTAGCTAATGTCAACCTGCACATCGGCCCAAAGGAAAGCTGGGTCTTTATCGGGCCTTCGGGCTGCGGCAAAAGTTCCCTGTTGTTCTTGCTGGCCGGTTTGCGCCGGCCCACCTCCGGAGAAGTTTCGGTAGCAGGCGCTCCCATCAGTTCACCCCGTCCCCAGACGGCCCTAATCCTCCAGGACTACGGCCTATTCCCCTGGAAAACCGTCCGGGATAATACCGCCCTAGGCCTTAAATTGAGGGGCATTTCAGCTCGTGAACAAGAGGCCATCATCACCCCCATCCTGGAAAACCTGGGGTTGGCCGAGCACAAACACCACTTCCCCGCCCAGTTGAGCGGAGGCCAACGGCAGCGGGTAGCCGTTGCCAGGGCCTTAGCCCTCAACCCCGACCTACTTCTGATGGATGAGCCCTTTTCATCCCTTGACGCCCTCACCAGGGAGAACCTCCAGGAGACCATGGTGGATATCTGGCAGCAAAAAGGGATGACCTTAATCACGGTCACCCATAGTATCGAAGAAGCCGTATTCCTGGGCCAGAAGATAGCCATCTTCTCCCCCCGGCCGGCCCGGCTGGTCTCAATAGTTGATAACCCCCTGGCCGGTGACCGCTCCTTCCGCGACCACCCGGACTTCTACCGGCTGTGCGCCAGGGTGCGTCACCTGTTAGAGGAGGTGACCCGATGATTAAAGGACTGACCAGGCGATTAATGGAATATGGCTTGGCCCTCCTCTTTCTTGGCCTCCTCTGGCACCTGGCGGCGGTAACGGTGAACAAGCCGATACTGCCCACCCCATGGCTGGCCCTTGAGAAGTTCGCCGCCATGTGGGAAGAATCCCTGTGGCAGCACTTCCTGGTCAGCTCGTGGCGGGTCTTGGCCAGCCTCATCATCTCCATGGGGGCCGCCGTCCCCCTGGGCCTACTCCTGGGCCGCTCCGAGAAAGCCGATCGGCTGCTGGCCCCATTGGTCTACCTCCTGTATCCCATTCCCAAGAGCGTATTTCTCCCTCTGATTATCGTCTTTCTAGGGCTAGGGGATGCCCCGAAAATCTTCCTCATCACCCTCATCCTCTTCTTTCAGATCCTGGTGGCCGCCAGAGATGCTGCCAAAGGGGTTCCCCAACAGAGTCTTTACTCCATGCAATCCCTGGGGGCCAACCAATGGCAGACCTACCGCCATGTCATCTGGCCCAGCTGCCTGCCCAAAATTCTCACTTCCCTCAGGATAAGCATCGGAACCGCCATCGCCGTACTTTTTCTGGCCGAAAGTTTCGCCTCGGAAAAAGGCCTGGGATATCTTATCATGTCTGCCTGGGGCCGCCAGGAACCCGGCGAGATGTTTGCCGCCATCATGGGCATGGCCCTCCTAGGGTTCTGGGCCTATATCCTCGTCGACCTGCTGGAAAAAGTCTGGTGCCGGTGGGAGAAGCTGTAGAGTGGCTTTTCAAATGAACAGGCATGTTTACGAACAATACCGGAAAGAACGGATAAAAAGAGGTGAATTTGGTGTTAAACCTGGAAAACATAAGTCGTATCCTTCAGGAGGAACTAAGCGATTTTAATACTGAGCCTTCCATGCTGCACCAGCTGGAACATGACTTGGAACCTTGGGCGGCTTTTGGCGCGATGCCCATCTTTGCCCTGGCCAACGCCGGGGTGACCCTTGATCTAAACCGCATCGGTGAGATTATTTCAAATCCTGTCAGTATTGGGATTATTGCCGGCTTAGTAATCGGTAAACAGTTGGGCATCTTTGGCTTTTCTTACCTAATGCTCCGCTCCAAGGTCGCAAATTTGCCCAATAACGTCAGCTTATCCCACTTATACGGTGTCAGTTTGGTAGGCGGCATTGGTTTCACCATGTCCTTGTTTATCGCCACCCTGGCCTTCCAGGATGAAAACCTGCTGGCCATAGCAAAAATAAGCATTATCATTGCTTCCATCCTTTCGGCAGCTGCAGGCATGATATTTTTAAATTTGCGGAAACCGATGCATAAAAAGAGGGCCCGTTCATTTACTGAACAGCCCTCGTAAAAAGTTAGTTTACGGGCAGATAATCATCCCCCTGGCCCACAGGCACTCACTGCATGACGGGCTGTTGCCCCAGCAGTCCATCTCATTATCGTCAACGTAAGAACAACCATCCAGGTACCTGCAATCTGTACACGAGGGAAACCGGAAATCCTTTACCGTGGACCTGAAATGGGCATAACCGGCATCAGTCCAGATTTCCCTGAGGGACTTCTCCATAACATTACCCAACCGGTAAGGCTTCATCTTCTTGACCCGTCCGTAGATGTAACACTGGTATGAGTGGAGCAAAGCATTACAGGGACTCACATACCCCTCCTGGGACACGGAGAGGGCCTTATCCTCAATAAACTTGCAGTAACGCTCCGTCCGCAGCTTCATATGGGGGAGTTGGGCTTTAATCAATACCCACATGGATTCAGCCCCAAAGGAAATCTTGGTATCATCCCGGTCATAAAGGATTTCGTCCTTCATTTCCTCATTATAAGGCAGGACATTGGTGACCAGGATGGTGTCCACCTTTAATTCATTGGCCAGCCTCACCAGCTTGGGCAGCTTGTGGTAATTCTTCCGCATGGCCACAAATTCAATGCCCAGAGTGGGGTATTCTACCCGGCGAGCTTGTTTCTGCCGGTTGAGGCCCTGAATGTTAGCCACCACCGCCCCAAAGTCGGAGCCAACCCTGATCTCATTGTATTCCTCCGCATCAGGGCCGTCCATGGAGATGTAAAGCCTATCCAACCCCAGTTCCACCAGTCTCCCGGCCACCTCTTCGGATAAAAGGAGTCCGTTGGTAATTAGTTCAGCCTGGAGCCCTAACCCTTTTACTGCTGCCACCATTTCCATGATTCTCGGATGGCTCAAGGGTTCACCGAAGCCCCCGAAATGCACTGTTTTCAAGTCAGGTAAGCCCTTTAACTGTTCCAGAACAGCCTGAAAAACAGGCCATTCCATATGATTCAAGGAATCTTCCCAGGAATTCCTGATGCAGGTGGTACAAGCCAGGTTACACTTGGTGGTAATCTCCAGATAGACCTTTTTTACGTCGGGCAATAAGGGCACTATCTTGAAACCATCCTCCAGTTGTATGCACAAAGCCTCGGTGGTTTCCAGACCACCCGTCTTGTCTGCCGGTTCCATGGGTAATTTGGTAATGCCGTTATTTTCAATCTTAATCCGCTTAAACTGTTGACTTCCGTCAACGCTCCCCATGGTTCTTAATACTAATAAAGGCTTTTTCATCTATCTTCCTCCAATACGGCCCCCTTCCCTTCTCTTTTATATATATTCGCTATCACCGGCCCATAATCCTGCCCGGCAAAACCAAAGGCGCACCCTTAAAGGTACGCCTTTGGCCGGTCATAGAGACTAAAATAGAAACCCAGTGCGCTCATTAAAGCCAGGTAATACGTGGCAATGGAAAACTCCATCCCCCACTTGACCGGGTGGTAATCCAGAAACCCAAATTTAATAGCCCCCATCTCGATAAGGGTGGCAAATCCTGACCAGGCCAACACCGCCAGAAATTTACCCCAGCGGCTTTCCGGCAGAAACCTGACCAACAGAACCCCGATGGTAAAGAAAGGGCCTATTATTAAAAATAGGTCAAGCTCCCCTATTTTTATCATGATAAAATCCTCAGCCCAGAACTTGTGATGGATAAAAAACTGTTCTAAAGCACCGCCGATAACCATGGTCCATAGACCTACCGGCAGCCCCCGCCAAAACTCTTTGCGAGAGCAGGTTAATAAAATCGCCAGCCAGGTCATCAATGCGAGCAAAACCCACGGCAGGTCATAGCGATCCAAGAAACGGATGACCGGTTCCAGAGTCATCTTTCCACCCCGCTTTCCTACCGTTAGTATGCCATTCTTCCACTTAAATAACCTTTTTTAATAACTCTACGGCCTGGGGACATAACTTATGGTTTTCCGTCATGGAATTGATAATTTTCATCGCCTCTTGGCAGGTCATGGACTGGCGGTAAGGCCGGTCCTCTGTCAGGGCGATGTAGACGTCGCACACCGCCAGAATTCTCTCCGGCAAAGCGCCCTCATCCAGGTTACGACCCTTAGGGTAACCTTTACCGTTTAGAGTCTCATGGTGACTGCCCGCCCAGATACTGATTTCCTCAAACCCGTTAACCTTGCCCAGGATTACCTGGGAATAATAGGAATGACTCTTGATAATTTCAAATTCCTCGTTATTTAACTTACCCGGTTTATCCAGGATCTGGTTTGGCACCGCCAGCTTTCCCAAGTCGTGGAGAAGACCGGCCACTTTAAACTTAAATTGCTCTTTCTCCCCATATCCAGCTTCTGTAGCTAGGGCCACCGCCAACCGGGCGACTTCCACCGAATGGTTATGGGTGAACTTGCTCTTTTTATCAATGATTTGGGCAAAAGCCTCGGCCACCCGCTCCATCTCCGTCATACCAAGAGTTGTAGTCTGTTCCGGCTCAATCTGAGCCAGGATTTCCCCCACATTATGAAAAGTGTAATCAAGCCAAAACTGGGGATGGGCCGCCACCCTTAACAAAGCTTCAGCCACCTGGGGATTGAAAACAGTCCCGCAACGGGAACGAATCTCCTCCAGCAAATCATCCTTCTGGAGATGATAAGGTTTTCTCGCATCATAATGATAATCCAGCCAATCGGCCAAATACACCACCTGGGCGCCTAAGGGTATCTCTTCCTTATCCGGCCCGTATTCCCCGATACCGTCCCACTTGGCATGGTGCAAACGGATAAACCGGGCAACATCAGGTTCAAAAGGAAGGCTGCGGACTATCTGGCTACCCACCCGCTGGTGATGCGCCTTGGCATCCTCGCTCCTAAATTTGTAATCCTCAATAATCCCGATATCATGTAGAAAAGCTGCAGAATATACATTTTTCACCATATCTTCGGGCAGCTTCATTTCCCTGGCAATTGCCAAGGCCACATAAGCCGTTCTCCGGGCATGCTCCATAGGTTTATTTTCCGCCAAATCCAGAGCCAGGGAGAAAGCTGAAAGCAACTGGTTTTTGTTAACCCGCAATGAATTGCTGAACATTGGTGTCACCTCATGTTTGTATTGAGAATTGTTTTCATTTATTTCATATTATTCTTTATTTGGGCCTTTGTCAATCCTATAAAGAGAATAGGAATTAAAATATTAGAAAAACTACTTTTATACCATTTTAGGGGAGGACTTTTAGATGAAAAAACTTCGTGTTGGTATCATTGGCTGTGGAATGGCTTTGGAAAAACTCCACTACCCGGCCTATGTGGAACTGGCTGACAAATACCAAATCGCCGCCCTGTGCGACGCAGACCGGCAAAAGGCAGAAAACTGGGCTGCCAAGCTGGGCCTGGCCGGGGAAAATATCTATACTGATTATAAACAGATGATTCAACAGCAGGATCTGGATTGTTTTGATATCATGGTGCCTATTGAGTTAAACTTCGAGGTCTTAGAGGCTGTAGCCAAGGCCGGTAAACCTGTGATTGCCGAAAAACCCCTGGCCCCTACCCCGGAACAGGCTGAAGCCTGCAAGGAATTACCCAAGAAATACAAAATCCCCATCATGATAGCAGAAAATTATCGTTATAATGAAGAAATTGATATGATCCGGGATATGTTACGAACCGAAAAAGTGGGCAAACCCCTTTACTTCATGTGGAACAGAGTGATGTTTTTTCCCGGTGATATGATTAAAAACTCCTTTTCAGCCAAGGAATGGCGGCAGCATCCCGAATTCCCCGGCGGAATTATTCTGGACACCGGGGTACATGATATGGCCGCCCTGCACCACATCTTCGGCCCTGTGGATAAGGTACAGGCCTTCGGGGTGCCCCAGGATGATGATTTCGCCCCTTATTCCGTGGTCAACGCCAATTTTCGGTTCCAGAACGGGGTCATTGGCCAATATGCCTTTTTCGGCTCCGGTAAAGAGATGCAGCGGCCTTTAGTGGGGTTAAGGATTTTTTGTAGCGAGGGCATGATCTTCCTCGAGGAAAGGGACTGCGGCACCATTAATGTAGCCCATAATGAAGGCTGGTCGGAACAGATCCCTTACCGTCCCCAGCGGGGTTATTATAATGAGCTGCTGAATTTCTATAAGGCCACCATCGGCCAGGAATCTATTGCTGTCACTCCGGAGATGGAGTTTGGTGATACCATGCTGATTTTTGATATCCTCAAGTCCATCCGGGAGGAGGAAATTGTTTCTGTTAACCGGGATAAGTTCTTCATCCCCAGTCATCAGATTCCCCAAGGGGTACACCAGTATCCGCATGCTTGAAGAAAGCTACAACAGATTTAATTGATGTATACAGTAAAAACAATAGAAATGATTAACCACGGAGAACACAGAGGGCACAGAGAAAAATTAAACACTTTTATAATTCTCCGTGTCCTCTGTGGTCCTCCGTGGTTATTCTCTGCAATAGTCTTTTTTAACTTTATTTTTTTCCATAAAATTGAGTTATTTATCTTTGCTCTGTGTTCTCTGTTAACTCTGTGATCTCTGTGTGATTTTTTATTCTATATCCTCGAGGTGAGCCATGGAATTTACCGTAACTGTAGCCAAATACATCGTCCATCAACTGACCCGGTGGGGGGTTAGGAATATCTATGGGGTGTCCGGGGATGCTATCTTTCCTCTATTGGATGCCCTTGGCCGGCAGGAGGAGATTAATTTTTACGCTGTGGCCCATGAGGGGACGGCGGCTTTTATGGCCGCCGCCGAGGGCCGCCTTACCGGGCGGCCCGGAGTCTGTGTAGCCACCGGCGGTCCGGGGGCCGTCAACCTCCTAAACGGGCTGGCCGATGCCTATTTTGACCGCGTTCCCGTTTTGGCCATTACCGGTCAGGTTGCCGGTTCCCAAATAGGCACCCGGATAAAGCAATACCTGGATCAACAGATTCTTTTCAACCAGGTCTCCGACCACAGCGCTCTGTTGGTTAACCCCCAAGCCATTATCAATGTCCTTTATTCATCTATGCGCCAGGCTATAGCTCAACGTACCGTAAGTCATATAGCTATCCCTAAAGACATTTTCCAGACCACCTTGACTCTGGAAACCTATCCCTTGCCGGATTATGGCGCTAGGTTGCCCGGAGAGATAATCGGCGACCTCCAGCAAGCCACCGATTTGATGAAAAAAGCTATCAAGCCCCTGATACTGGTAGGTCGAGGCACATGGGAAATGGGCAAACCTATGGCGGCCCTGGCCCAGAAATGGGGCGCCGGGATCATCACCGCCCTAAGTTCCAGAACCTTGATGGCCCATTCCTTCCCCCTGCTTATAGGGGGGTTGGGAGAGGCTTATCTTCCCCCTGTTCTTTATGAGGCCGACCTATTGTTGCAGATAGGAGAAGCTCCTTACGAAGAAAAATATCTTCCGGCCCAACTTCCAACCATCAGGGTGGAAATCGCTCCGGGAGGCCCGGCCAAGCCCAGGCCTGGCAACCAAGCACTCCTCACCGGTGAACCCGGCCTGATTCTTGGCGCCCTAATCACCGGTCTGAACGGGCATCAACCGGACCGGCAGTGGCTGGCTAGAATAGAACAAATTCGCCAAGACAAGACTGCAGAGATTAATGAATACACCCGGGATAACACCCGTCCCGTCATGCCCCAAAGGGTCATCGCGGCCCTCAACCAAACCTTGCCCCAAGATGCCCTGCTGGTCTTTGATACCGGGGAATTCATGCACTGGTTCAATTGGGGTTTCCAAGCCAGCGGCCACCAGCAAATGATTCTATCAGATTATTGGCGTTGCATGGGGGCCGGTCTGCCCCAGGCCCTAGGCGCACAGGTCACCTTTCCCCAACGCAAGGTGGTGGTTCTCGCCGGCGATGGGGGGTTCCACTTAGCCCTGGCTGAAGTGGCCACCGCAGTGAAATACCACCTACCCGTTAAGGTGGTGGTGTTTAACAACGGCATCTTTGCTTTGGAAAAACACAAGATGGCTAAAGGCGGCCTAAAGCCCTTTGCCTATGAGGTACCCGCCATGGACTTCAGCCTCCTGGCCCAGGCTTATGGGGCCGAAGGATACAGAGTGGAAGACCCTGCAATCCTCCACCCGGTACTGGCCCAAGCCTTTAATTCACCAAATCCCGCCATAGTGGATATCATTACAGCCTCACCGCTTCCTGACACCATGCTGCCGTAGCACTTCCCCTGAAAAGGCCCAGATTCTCCCGTCCAATAGCCAGAGAAAAGTTCCGTTGGCTGGTCTGAAAGAGATGAACAATTCCGTTAAGCAGAATGGAACCAAGATTTTTTTCCGGTAATAAGGGATTTACCAAAAAGTTAGTGATAAGAATTTTTTCCTCCTGTAATGACGTCTTGGCCACCGCCTGAATCCGGTTCTTAATCAGAAGAATACAGTACTTGCCAAAATCCTGTCTGACTTCTTCCCGGCTTATATCCCTATTCCCTATCTGCAGGAACCGCCAGAGATTCTCCACATCCTGCTCCAGGGCCTTCCGGACTATTATTTCCATCTCCTTACCTCCTTCGGGGCAAATACCCAATTAACATCCTATTTTGCTATGGATTTCCTTGTGCCTTTATTGTATCATTAAGGTAATATTAATGCTGACGATTATTTCGATGAAACCAATCGTATAATCCGATAGCAAAGGAGGGATCCTTTTGGAACTGCGTCAATTATCCACTTTCCGGGGAGTGGCCCAAACCAGAAGTTTTACTAAAGCCGCCGAAATGCTGGATTATGCAGATCG
>JAJZSN010000076.1 GCA_021849745.1 Bacillota bacterium
CCGATCTTGGCAAAATATGTTACAAGAGATTACTTATCAAGCCTGTGATGGTTGTGCAAGAAACCGTTTGTGTTGGGAAAAAGATTTCCGCAAAACCAGTAAAATAATTACCGATACCTTAGCTTGGATTGAAGTTAACGGCAAGTTAACAACTAACCAGTTAAGCGAGGAGGCCAGGAAACGTTGTATCCGGGCCAGAGAACTGGTGGTGGTTCTGAACTGCTTGTCTGACGTTTATAAAACCTACCGCCAATGGGATAAAAAGCTGGCTGAAAGCAGGGGAATGGTTTCCGGCCAACTGCGGGGGGTATCGTCCATTATGGACAATATCGCTACGGAAATTCATCCGGGAGAGGCCGGCAAAATTGTCCCGGTAACGGAAAAGGGGAAGCTGACAGTGGAACTGGGGGTGGCTAAAGCAGCTAAAGACGGCAGTTATATTTCCGGGGATAGTTATGCTTATAGTAATTTGCGGGACAGCAAAATGGCCATTATTCTCAGTGACGGTATGGGGGTTGGCCCCCGAGCCGCCATGGAGAGCAATGCCACAGTATCTTTATTAAAACAGCTAATGGAAACAGGCTTTGACCAGGATCTAGCGGTAAAAACGGTAAACTCTGTATTAGTCCTAAGATCTGCTGATGAAACCTTTGCCACGGTGGACCTGGTGGTTATAGACATGTCCTCCGGTGAGGCTGATTTCATTAAAATCGGGGCAGCGGCCAGTTTCATTAAAAGGGGTGGCAAGGTAGGAGTGGTTAGGTCGACTTCCTTGCCCATAGGGGTTTTTCAAAATATTGAAGCCGACACGGTAAACCAAACATTGCGGCCTGGAGATTTGCTGGTTATGGTTACGGATGGTGTGCTGGATGCCGACCGAAATGATGACGGAGAAAATTGGGTTTTGGATTTATTGAAAAACTACCGGAGCAATGATTCCCAGCAAATTGCTGAAATTATAGTAAATCAAGCCCGGCTCAAAGCTGGTAACCGTATTCCTGATGATATGACGGTTTTGGCGGTTAAGATTAAGGATTACCAATAAGAGTGACTTTTGGCCCTATCCTGCGGGATAGGGTTTTATTTAAGGTCAAAGGGTTACAATAATATTATCGTGAATTATCTCACAAGAGAGGAAAACCGGGGAATTACGTCGAAGAGAAAGTTATGACTACCGGAGACATGAGGGAGAATGACCAATTTTATTGCCATTCTGTTTCGCTTTATAAAACATAGGGGCCAGGAAAATGTTGAAGAAAGTTCGGGCAATCCTTAGAAAATTTAATATGATTACCCCCGGAGAGACTGTTTTAACAGCGGTATCGGGCGGCCCTGACTCTGTAGCTCTTTTGTTTGCTTTAAAGGAACTGCGGGATGAGTGGCAACTCAACTTGAAAGTAGTCCATATCAATCATAATATGCGGGGTGAGGCTTCCCGAAGGGATGCTTTGTTTGTAGCGAATCTGGCAAACCAATTGGGTTTGGTTTGTTACATTCAAGAAGCTGATATCAAAGGGTATTGGAAGAATTCAGGCAAATCCAAGCAGGTGGCGGCCCGAGAACTTCGGTACCGGTTGTTGGAAGAGACTGCTGCAGAGGCGGGGGCTACCCGGATTGCCTTAGGTCATAATGCCAACGACCAGTTGGAGACTGTCTTGATGAATTTCCTGAAAGGGGCGGGGACAGAAGGCCTAACTGGCATTCCCCCGGTTAGAGATTGTTATATCAGGCCCCTTATCGAGATACCCAGGGAGGAGATTATTGATTACTGCCGGTATAATCAGCTACAGCCTATCACCGATGAAAGTAACCTAGAACCTATCTATCTGCGTAATAAAATTCGCCTGGAACTGATTCCTCTGCTGGAACGGGAATATAACCCGGCGTTGCTCCAAGGCGCCCGGAGGTTGACTGACGTATTAAGGGAGGAAGATGAGTTATTTACCAGGTTAGCCTGTCAAGCTGGGGAAGAAGTGGTGGAAAGCCGGGAAGAGGGTAAAATACATTTAATAATTGACAAATTAACCTCTTTGCCGACGGCCTTGCAGCGGAGAATTATCAGACAGGCCTGGCGAGAAGTGTCCGGACATACCCAGGGTTTGCACTTTGACCATGTGGAGGAGATCCTTAACCTAGCCCGGGAAGGAGAAAGCGGTTCTTCTTTAGATTTGGCCGGAGGGATTAAGGCTAATAAGTCATATAATCAGTTGATTTTGGGGTATAATGAGGAAAGGAAAGACACTGTTTTTTTTCAATATCCGTTGAAGATACCCGGACGTACAGAGATCCCGCCAATAGCCAGGGAGATGGAAAGTCGACTGATTGGCAGGGAAGAGGTTTCCCCCTCTTTTAATGGGGAAGGCTTTAAGGCTTATCTGGATTGGGAAGCTATGGACGGGCCACTGGTAGTTCGTCGGCGACAGAAGGGGGACCGGTTTCACCCCTTAGGAGCTCCCGGAAGCAAAAAGTTAAAAGATTTTTTAATTGACAAGAAAGTACCCCGTTGGGAAAGAGATGATATCCCGGTGGTTTGTTCCGGGGAAAAGATTGTCTGGATAGCCGGATATAGCATCACAGAGCAGTATAAAGTTAAAGAGCACACAAAAAAAGTTCTTTTTTTGAAATTGATTTAATTTTCTAAGTAAAATTGAAATCAGTGATTTGTTGTGGTACAATATGTAAATACGAGCAAGCATTAGATCTCACCAGCAGCCGAGAGGAGTGGACATTTTTTGAATAAAATTCTCAAAAATCTTAGCATTTATCTTCTAATTATCTTAATTGCCTTCTTTATAATGCAATATACCGCCCGAGACAACCAGGCGGTGAGCAAACCTACATACAATGAGTTTACCCAGGCCCTCAAAAAGGGGAAAATTAAAGAGGTAACCATTCAGACAGAACGGCAAACTAATGTCATTTCCGGTATTTTTACCGATGAATCTAAGTTTGTGACTTATGGTCCCATTATTGACGAGGAATTAATTGAATTTCTAAGCACCCAGGATCCCAAGAAAATCAAGTATGAACAGAAGCAACCTCCCGACACTCCATGGTGGCTGACCATCGCTTCTTCCATTTTGCCTATCCTCTTACTGGTGGGGATTATGATTTTCTTTATGCAGCAAACCCAGGGGGGCGGTAACCGGGTTATGTCCTTTGGGAAAAGCCGGGCCAAGCTCCATACTGATGAAAAGAAACGGGTAACTTTCGAAGATGTAGCTGGGGCTGACGAGGTCAAAGAGGAGTTGGAGGAAGTAGTAGAATTCCTCAAACACCCCAAGAAGTTTAACGAGTTGGGGGCCAAGATTCCCAAAGGGGTACTGCTTTTTGGACCGCCCGGAACCGGCAAAACTCTTTTGGCCAGAGCGGTGGCCGGTGAGGCCGGGGTTCCTTTCTTCAGCATCAGCGGTTCTGATTTCGTGGAAATGTTCGTAGGTGTGGGCGCCTCCCGGGTAAGGGACTTATTTGAACAAGCCAAAAAGAATGCCCCATGTATTGTGTTTATAGATGAAATAGATGCCGTAGGACGCCAGCGGGGCGCAGGTTTAGGGGGCGGCCATGACGAGCGGGAGCAAACCCTCAATCAGCTGCTGGTGGAGATGGACGGTTTTAACGCCAATGAAGGGATTATCATTGTGGCTGCTACAAACCGCCCGGATATCCTTGACCCCGCATTATTGAGACCGGGGCGTTTTGACCGACAGGTGGTGGTTGACCGGCCTGATGTGCTGGGCCGTAAAGAGATCCTCGGGGTTCACGTTAAAGGGAAACCCCTGGCTGATGATGTTAACCTGGAGGTTTTGGCCCGTCGGACACCCGGCTTTACTGGGGCCGATTTGGCTAATCTGGTTAACGAAGCGGCATTGTTGGCGGCCAGGTACAACAAGAAAAAAATTAACATGCAAGAACTGGAAAGCTCCATCGAACGGGTTATTGCCGGACCGGAGAAAAAATCAAAAGTTATCAGTGAAGACGAAAAGAAACTGGTATCTTACCACGAAGCCGGTCATGCCTTGGTAGGTTACTTACTGCCCCATACCGATCCTGTTCACAAAGTTTCTATCATACCCCGGGGCCGGGCCGGCGGGTATACCCTGCTGCTGCCCAAGGAAGACCGATACTATGCCACTAAGTCCCAACTGCTGGATCAGGTGACCATGCTGATGGGGGGGCGGGTGGCCGAGGCCCTGGTGCTTAAGGAAATCAGCACCGGCGCCCAGAACGATCTGGAGCGGGCCACCGGACTGGTGCGTAAAATGGTTACCGAGTTTGGGATGAGCGACGCACTGGGTCCTTTGACCTTCGGCCATAAGCAGGATCAAGTTTTTCTAGGCCGGGATATTGGTAGAGATCGTAACTATAGTGAAGAAGTTGCCTTTTCCATCGATCAGGAAGTGCGTAAGATGATAGACCAGTCCTACCAGAAGGCCATTGATTTGTTGCAGACTAACATCTCTCAGCTGCATCTCATCGCTGATACTTTGATGGAAAAAGAGACCCTGGAGGCCAACGAATTTGAAGAGTTGATGAAAAACATTGGCGGTGAACCGCCTATTAAGGATAACATTTAAGGAGGAGACGGGATAGTGGAAAGAACTTATGTAATGATTAAGCCTGATGGTGTGCAAAGAAATCTGGCAGGAGAAATTATTACCCGTTTTGAGAAAAAAGGTTTTAAAATTGTAGGTTTAAAGCTGCTGCAACTGAATCGAGCCATAGCTGAGAAACACTATGCCGAGCATGTTGGTAAAGGTTTTTTTGAGGGCCTTGTAGAGTATATTACCTCTGGCCCCGTAGTGGCCATAGTACTTGAAGGCAAGGATGTGGTTGCCACTGTAAGAGCCATGAACGGCGCCACCAACCCTGCCAATGCAGCACCCGGAACCGTTCGGGGAGATTACGCCATTGAAGTGGGGCGTAATGTAATCCATGCCTCTGATTCGGTGGAAAGTGCGGCTCGGGAGATTGCCATTTATTTTAGCCCGGAAGAACTGGTAAGCTATAACAAAGCCGCCGACAGTTGGCTATACGAATAAGACGAAAAAAAGGATGACCCCAAAATTTTTAGGGCATCCTTTTTTAATGTATAACCTAACCCCGAACTCCTGACCGAAAAACCATGCCCCCAAAAGCAGGAATTTTCTGAATAAGGGAGAAGTTTAGAGAACGGAGGTGTTTTAATGGACGGTTTAAATCCTGGGGTTACCGGGGAAAGTAAGGTTATGGTTTCGGAAAAAAATACCGCCGTTGCTCATGGGAGTGGGGGAGTGGATGTTTTTGCCACTCCGGCGATGATTGGCCTGATGGAGAATGCTGCTCTTAATTCGGTGCAAAGTCTGCTAGCTGAAGGGTTAACCACCGTGGGAACCAAGGTGGATGTCAAACATTTGGTCGCTACCCCTACCGGGATGGAGGTTATAGCCAAATCAGAACTGGTGGAAGTCGACGGCAAAAGGCTGGTCTTTAAGGTGGAAGCCTTTGATGCCAAGGATAAGATTGGGGAAGGCCTCCATGAAAGATTTGTTGTAGACCTGACTAAGTTCATGGAAAAAACCAATAATAAGGGATAATCGAGGCATTTGCGATAATTTTTTAAATATTTAGGCATTAATAGCAGGAATTTAAAATTTGGCAGCGAATATTAAAAGTGTTTCGCTTCTTTAAGGAAGGGGAGAGGGGTTTCCCCTCTACTTGGTGGCAACACCGATATATATTTATATTCAGAGGAGGATGGTATTAAGTGAGTTTCAAGAGTGACATCGAAATCGCCCAGGAGGCGACACTGCAACCCGTCGTGGAAGTTGCAAGAAAGCTTGGTTTAAGCGAAGATGATCTGGAGTTGTACGGCAAATACAAAGCCAAAATTTCTCTGGACGTATGGAACAAAATTAAGGACAAGCCAGACGGCAAACTGATACTGGTAACTGCTATTAACCCTACCCCCCTAGGTGAAGGTAAGACCACTACTTCCGTAGGCCTTCATGACTCTATCCGGGCTCTAGGCAAGAATTCCATGCTGGCCCTCCGGGAGCCTTCTTCCGGTCCTGTATTCGGAGTTAAAGGTGGCGCTGCCGGCGGCGGTTACGCCCAGGTAGTACCTATGGAAGACATCAACCTCCACTTCACCGGTGACCTCCATGCCATCACTGCTGCTCATAACCTGTTGGCTGCTATCATTGACAACCACCTTCAGCAGGGTAATCCCCTGAACATCGACCCCCGCCGGATTCTGTGGCGCCGGGTTGTAGACCTTAACGACCGTGCCCTGCGGAAAGTAACCATTGGTCTGGGCGGTAAGTCCGAAGGGGTACCCCGTGAAACCGGTTTCGATATCACCGTTGCTTCCGAAGTTATGGCTATCCTTTGTCTGTCCACCAGCTTGATGGATATGAAAGCCCGTTTCGGTAATATCCTGGTTGGTTATACCTATGACAACAAGCCTGTTTACGCCCGTGAACTGAAGGCTGAAGGTTCTATGGCCGTTCTCATGAGAGACGCCATTAAGCCTAACCTGGTTCAAACCTTGGAAAACAACCCTGCCTTTATCCATGGCGGACCTTTTGCTAACATTGCTCACGGCTGTAATACCATTATGGCTACCAAGTATGCTCTGAAACTGGGTGATTATGCAATCACCGAGGCCGGTTTCGGAGCTGACCTGGGCGCTGAGAAGTTCCTGGATATCAAGTGTCGTTATGGCGGTATCAGACCCAGCGCTGTAGTTATCGTTGCTACCGCACGGGCTCTGAAATACAATGGCGGTGTGCCCAAGACCGAACTGGGTCCCGAGAACCTGGATGCTCTCCGTAAAGGTTTTGTTAACTTGGAGAAGCATATCGAGAATATGCAAACCTTCGGCCTGCCAGTAGTTGTGGCCTTGAACCGTTTCCCCACCGACACTGAAGCTGAACTGAACCTGGTTCGTCAGCTGTGTGAAGAGAAGGGTGCTGATGTGGCTCTTTCCGAAATCTGGGCCTATGGCAGCAAGGGCGGCCGTGAAATGGCTGAAAAAGTTCTGGCTGCTTGCGAAAAGGGCAGTAACTTCGACTTCTTATATAAAGACAATGACACCATTAAGCAGAAGATTGAAGCTATCGCTACTAAGGTATATGGTGCTGATGGTGTTAACTACAGTGCTGAAGCCGAGAAAGCCATTAAAGAATTCACCGACCTTGGCTACGATAAGTTCGTGGTTGTTATGGCTAAGACCCAGTACTCCTTGTCTGACGATCAGACCAAACTGGGCCGCCCAACAAACTTCACCATCACTGTTCGGGAGCTTCGTGCCTCTGCCGGTGCAGGATTCCTGGTGGCTATCACCGGTGCTATTATGACCATGCCCGGTCTGCCTAAGGTACCTTCTTCCGAGAAGATTGATATTGATGAGAACGGTGTAATTACCGGTTTATTCTAGGATTTCATGACGGGGGACAAGGGGAGTTACTCCCCTTGTCCTTTTTAAATTTTCTTTCTGTTTGTTTGGCAGGGATAAGACCTAAGCAGGAGCGAGGTATTATGAGTCGTATCAACAGGATTTTGGCAGATTACGAATTCCGGCAGTACACGGAACTGAATGCTGCCAGAGAAACAGGGAGAAAGTTTTGTAACCATGATTTAAAACATGTTATTGACGTAGCCAGGGTGACCTATACGCTTTTTTTGGAGGGCTTATTACAGAAGGAACAGGTAAAAACTTATTTCGAATCTCTCCAGCAAGCAAGGGAAGTAATCTATGCCGCAGGCTTGCTCCATGATATTGGTCGCTGGTGTGAATATGACCGGGGAGAAGATCATGCTGTAGCAAGCGGCCAATTGGCAGGGCCAATCCTGACTAGGGCGGGTTACTCCTCGGAGGAGCAGCAAGTCATCAGCCAGGCGGTGAGGGAACATCGGAAAGCCGGTAATAAAGCCAGTTTCCTAGGGAAGTTATTGTGTCGAGCGGATAAATTGGTGAGGTTGTGTGGTTACTGTCAGGCCAGAGGAGAATGCTATAAGATTGATTCCATGGATACGGCCAGGGAATTGTTGCTTTATTAACACAGGAGGAATAGGTATGGGAATATTTAATCCACGGGTAATTGAAATAAGCAACCGGGAAGAGGTCAAAAAGGAGATAGGACTCATCGGTAGTGATGAAGGCGGGCAGAAACTGATGGCTTCCAAAGGGGTCTTCAGGCTGGTTAAAATAGAAGGGGTCACCACTGTTCAGGCCAACCTCATTAAACAGGAAATGCTCAGTAAGGGCGGCGAAGCTGCCGTAGCCAGAGGGGTGGCTAATTTTGGTGTAGATAAGAGCGATATCCTGCTGATGGGAACCTTGCGACAGTATCATCAGCTAATCGCTAAACTCCGGCTGCAGCCCTTTAAACTTAGCACCATGGCTGAGGAGTTATGCCAGGTATTGACTAATTATGAAGGGCATCAGATTAAGGAGCTTGATTGTTCTCCCTACCGTCTAACCTTTGGGGAAAAAACCCTGGTAATGGGGATTCTTAACGTTACTCCGGACTCTTTTTCTGACGGGGGGTTATTCACTGACCTGGACTTAGCGGTAGAACATGCGAAAAGGATGATTGACGAAGGCGCCGATATCATCGATGTGGGGGCCGAGTCCACCCGGCCCAACCATGAACCGGTGCCCCAGGAAGAGGAATTGCGGCGGCTGATTCCGGCGGTAGAAAGGCTGGCCAAAGAGATTAATGTGCCTATCTCGGTGGACACTTATAAGGCCGAAGTGGCCCGCCAGGCGGTGGCCAAAGGTGCCCACATTATAAACGATCAATGGGGCTGCAAGGCCGACCCCGACATGGCCCGAATTATGGCAGAATTGGACGTGCCAGTGATTTTAATGCACAACCAAAAGGGGACCGAGTACCGGAGTTTAATGGGGGAGATTCTCCATTCCCTGCAAGAATGTATTGGTTTGGCTGAAGGGGCCGGAGTTAAGCCGGAGAAGATTATTATTGACCCAGGCATCGGGTTAGGCAAAACTTATGAGCAAAGCCTGGAAGTGATGAAGAACCTGGCCCAATTCAAATCCCTTGGCAAACCAATTCTCCTGGGCACTTCTAGGAAATCCCTGATTGGCAAAACCTTAAATCTGCCCGCTAATGAACGGGTGGAGGGGACTCTTGCCACCACCACCCTAGGGATTATTCACGGGGTTGATATAGTCAGGGTGCATGATGTCAAGGAAAATGTGCGGGCCGCTAGGATGACTGATGCCATGGTTAGGTGTTAGAAAGAGGTGCTTTTGGAATGGTGCAGGATAAGATTATCTTGAAGGGCATGGAGTTTTATGGGTACCATGGGGTTTTACCTGAGGAAAAACGGTTGGGGCAGCGTTTTGTCATTGACCTAGAGTTATACAGGGATTTACAGGAAGCCGGGCTAACTGATGATCTGCGGTATACTATCAATTACGCCGAGGTCTATCAATTGGTGGAAAAGCTGGTGGCTGGAGAAAACTACGATCTCGTCGAGGCGTTGGCCGAGGGGATTGGAGCTAGAATTCTGGAGAATTTCCCTGTAGAAGGGGTGCTGGTACGGGTCCAGAAACCCCAGGCTCCTATACCCGGAAAGTTTAGTTGGGTTGGAGTAGAAATCTACCGGGGGGCGGACAATGAGTAAAGCATACATTGGCATGGGGTCCAATCTGGGCGACACGGTGGGTTACCTTAAGCAGGGTTTGACGGAACTGGGTAAAGTAGAAGGGGTTAAGATTATAGGTACCGCATTTATTTATAAAACTGAGCCCATTGGGTATCAAGACCAGGAATGGTTTGCCAATACCGTTGCAGAAGTAGAAACTTCCCTAGAACCGCTAAAACTGCTAAAGGTTTTGCAGGATATTGAAACCAAGCTAGGCCGGGTGCGAATCATCCGGTGGGGTCCTAGAACCCTGGATTTAGACATCCTGTTGTTAGGGGAAGAAGAGATTCATACCCCGGATTTAGAAATTCCCCACCCCAGGATAACGGAACGGGCTTTTGTAGCGGTTCCTTTGGCTGAGTTGGTGCCGGAAATGTTACTCGAGGGCAAAAAGGTACGGGAATGGGCTGAAATATTATCTAAGCAGCAAAAAATAACTTGTACAAAAGAAAAATTATGTTAAAATAGATGATACAGGCAGTATCTCTTGGGAACTGTACTAAGGGTTTTTTTATAATAATGGATTAATTTCAACATAACATGGTTTAACCGCTTGGAGCCCGCAGTGGACCGAGACGGAAGGAACAAAGGGAATTTTCTGTGCCTTTCGGATGGTCTATCCGGGAGGCATTTCTTATTATTGGGGGGATATACCCATGAAAAAAAAGATTGCCATTATCGGAGCTGGGGTAGTAGGAAGTTCCATAGCTATACTGCTTCACCGTCGAGGTTATCAAGTAACAGGGGTAGTCAGCAGAAACCCAAAGTCAGCGAGGGCTTTGGCAGCGAAGGTCAATTCTCCCGTTGGTGATACCAATGTAACAGAGGTGGCTGGGATTGCAGAAATTCTATTTATCACCACACCGGATCGGGAAATTGCCCGGGTGGCCCTGGATGTAGCGGAGGCAGCCAATTTCAATCCGGGGACCCTGGTAATCCATATGAGCGGAGTCCTTAGTTCTGATGTATTGGGGTCGGTAAAAAAGAGGGGGGGATTGGTTTTGTCCCTCCACCCTCTACAGTCTTTCGCCGGTGTGGAAGAGGCGTTGGCCAGTCTGCCGGGGTCGGTCTTCACCCTGGAAGGGGATGAGGAGGCTTTGGCGGACGGGCGGGAATTGGTTCAAGACCTGGGGGGAATTGCTGTTCCCATCAAGGCTGAGGACAAGGTGATTTATCACGGGGCTGCTTGCTTTGCGGCCAATTATTTGGTTGCTTTAGCCCATTTGGCGGTAGGATTGTTTCAATCCATCGGGTTTTCCCAGGCACAGGGAATTCAGGCTTTGCTGCCTTTAATGCAGGGAGTTTTGGACAATATTAAGGCTGTAGGTCCTGTGCAGGCTTTGACCGGTCCCATTGCCCGGGGCGATGGGAGCACGGTGGCCGGACATCTGGCGGCCCTGGCAGACAAGGCGCCGGAGGCATTAGATATCTACCGGCTATTAGGAAACTATACCCTGAAGATTGCTTTGGAAAAAGGTACAATAGACAGCGAAAGGGCGCTGGAACTGGAGGGCTTGTTAGAAGCCGTGAAAGGAGCAGGTAATAATGGGTAAAGTAACCACTGCCACTCTGCGAAGAATGAAAGAGGAAGGGCAAAAGATTACGGTACTTACTGCATATGATTATTCCATGGCCAAGATTCTTGATGAGGCAGAGATCGATGTTTTATTAGTGGGAGATTCTCTGGGCATGGTGATGCTGGGCTATGATTCTACCTTGCCGGTGACCATGGAAGAGATGCTTCACCACGTTAAAGCGGTCACAAGGGCCGCTTCCCGATCCATGGTTATCGCGGACATGCCTTTCTTATCCTATCACCTAGGCCTCATTGAGAGCCTGCGCAACGCCGGGCGATTAATCCAGGAAGGAGGGGTCCAGGCGGTGAAGCTAGAAGGGGGGCAGGAGGTGGCAGAAACGGTGGCGGCCATGGTGAAAGCCGGTATACCGGTGATGGGTCACCTGGGTCTGACCCCCCAGCAGGTTAACCAACTGGGCGGGTATTTTGTTCAGGGCAAGGACGAAGGGGCGGCTCGGAAGATTCTTGATGACGCCCTGGCCCTTGAGGAAGCAGGTGTTTTCTCCATTGTATTGGAATGTGTCCCCGCTCCGGTGGCGGAGTTGATTACCGCCAAGGTCAAAGTTCCTACCATCGGAATTGGGGCCGGCCCTCATTGCGACGGACAGGTGTTGGTTACCCACGATATCCTGGGGCTTTATAATGACATTACCCCCAAGTTTGTCAAACAATTTGCTTCGGTACATGAGCTTATTAAGCAAGGTTTACAACAATACAAGGACGAAGTGAGAAAAGGGATTTTCCCGGAGAGCCGCCATTCATATGGTATGGCGGAAGAAGAATTAAAGAAACTTTATTAGGTATTGGGGAGGAACAATGGAGATCATCAAAGACCTTGGAAGATTGAAAGAAGTGGTCGGGCAGGTCCGGGCCGCCGGTCAAACCATCGGCCTGGTGCCCACCATGGGCTACCTCCACCAAGGACACCTAACCCTAATGCGGGAAGCCAGGAAAAGATGTGATCTGGTGGTGGTGAGCATTTTCGTCAACCCCCTTCAGTTCGGGGTGGGGGAGGACTTTGAAGAATACCCCAGAGACTTGACCAGGGATGCCGAGTTGGCTGGCGGAGTTCCGGTGGATATAATTTTCGCCCCCCCGGTAGCTGCTTTGTACCCCAAGGGTTACAATACCTTTGTGGAAGTAGAGGGCATCACCGAGTCCCTTTGCGGCTGTTCCCGACCCGGCCATTTCCGGGGTGTTACCACTGTGGTCAACAAATTATTCAACCTGGTGGAACCCCATGTGGCCTACTTCGGCCAAAAGGATGCCCAGCAAGTGGTGGTCATTAAGCGGATGGTGGAAGATTTGAACATGAACCTGGAGATTGTCACCGTCCCTATTGTCAGGGAGGCCGACGGGTTGGCTATGAGTTCCAGGAATGTATATCTAAGCCCGGAAGAAAGGGAAGCGGCCCTTGTTCTTTCCAGGAGTCTCACCACAGCCGGGGAGCTTATTGACCGGGGAGAAAGGGATGCCCGCAAGGTCAGAGAAACCATGGTGGCCATGATTGAAGGAGAGCCCCTGGCCACAATCGATTATGTGGAAATAGTTGATTTGGCCAACCTACAGCCCATAGACCGGTTAACAGGGCCTGTGCTGATAGCATTGGCAGTACGGATAGGCAAAACCAGATTACTTGACAACAAGATGGTGGGGGTTAATAATGTTTAGAACGATGCTGAAGTCCAAAATCCATAGGGCGGTGGTAACAGAAGCCAATCTTAACTATGTAGGTAGTATTACCATTGACTCCAAATTAATGGAGGCCGCCGATATTCTCCCGAATGAAAAGGTTCAGGTGGTGAATAATAATAACGGCGCCCGGCTGGAAACCTATGTTATTGAGGGAGCGCCCGGTTCGGGGGTAATCTGCTTAAACGGCGCCGCTGCCCGTCTGGTCCAACCGGGGGACACGGTAATCATTATTTCTTACGCCCTGGTGGATTATAAGGACGCCTCCCAGGTTGTACCCAAAGTAGTATTTGTCGATGAAAAAAACTCGATTACTGAAATCGGCCATGAAAAACACGGCCAGGTTAGGGCTTGACAACGGACTGTCAAACTGGATAGAATTAATTAGTATCTAGTTTTACCTAGTCAAACCCGGTATTCTAAGGAGCTGAGTAAATGCAGGACAGGCAGCAGGAATTTGCTATATTGGCAGAAGAGATTAAGAAATTGAAAGAGCAGCGAAACGCAGTTATTCTGGCCCATTTATATCAGCGGCCCGAAGTACAGGATGTGGCCGACTTTATCGGTGACTCCCTGGCTTTATCTCAACAGGCGGCCCAAACCGATGCCGAAGTAATCGTCTTTTGTGGTGTCCACTTTATGGCTGAAAGCGCCGCTATTTTATCTCCTGATAAAACAGTATTACTTCCTGAAGAGAAGGCTGGCTGTCCTATGGCTGATATGATAACTGCTGAGGAACTACGGGCTAAGAAAAAGGAACATCCCAACGCTGTAGTGGTATGCTATGTCAATTCTTCGGCTGAAGTTAAAGCCGAAAGTGATGTCTGCTGTACCTCGGCCAATGCCGTTAAGGTAGTCCAATCATTGCCCGAAGATGCGGAGATTCTTTTCGTTCCTGACCAGAACTTAGGTCATTGGGTAGGTTTGCAGACCGGTCGAAGAATCATTTATTGGGAAGGATACTGCAACACCCATCACCGTTTGCAGGGTGACGATATTAGAAGGGCCAAAGCGGAACACCCTGAGGCCCTGGTTTTGGTGCATCCTGAATGTCAACCCGAAGTGGTGGCCATGGCCGATGGGGTTTTCAGCACTTCAGGGATGATTAAATATGCTAAAGAAAGTCCGGCTAGGGAATTTATTCTGGGAACGGAAATGGGTATTTTGCACCAACTGGGCAAAGAATGTCCGGGGAAAGAATTCTACATGGCTTCTAATAAACTAATCTGTCCTAACATGAAATCCACCACACTGGAAAAGGTTAAGTGGGCTTTAGAGGAACTGGAGCCCAGGATTACCGTTCCGGAGGAGATTAGGGTTAAAGCCATCGATTCTTTGGACAAGATGTTGGCTGTGAAATAATGGCGGGGAGGAAATCGGTGGTGCTTCCGCGGTATATAACTAATTTTGATACCCAGGAGCTACCCTGGAGGGTTTGTGATTACCTGGTTATCGGCAGCGGTATTGCCGGGCTGTATTCAGCCCTGAAGGCCAGCGCCCATGGGCGGGTGATACTGTTAACCAAAAAAAAGGTGGCTGACAGCAACACTGAATACGCTCAGGGGGGTATTGCCGCAGCCATTGATGAGGATGACTCTCCCGACCTGCACCTGGAGGATACCATGGAGGCTGGTGCGGGTTTATGCAACATGGAAGCTGTGGAAGTGCTGGTCAATGAAGGGCCTCAAAGGGTTAAAGAATTGATTGAACTAGGGGCTAACTTTGACCGGATAGGCAATGAACTGGCTTTGACCAGGGAAGGAGCCCACAGCAGACGCAGGATTCTCCACGCCAGAGGTGATGCCACCGGTGAAGAGATTAGACGGGCATTGGCGGCTCAAATTCGCCAAGAAGCTTTGGTAGAAGTCAAAGAAAATTGTTTTGTGGTGGACCTCCTTACTATACATAACAGATGCTTGGGGGCCCTTGTCATGGATAGCGAGGGCCGCCTGGAGGTTTACTACAGCAAGGTTGTGATCCTGGCCACCGGGGGAGCGGGTCAGCTTTATAAAAACACCACCAATCCGGAGGTAGCCACCGGCGATGGGATGGCATTTGCTTACCGGGCCGGCGTGGAACTTATGGATATGGAGTTTGTCCAGTTTCACCCCACTGCTTTGGCATTGGACGGAGCGCCCAGTTTTCTCATTTCCGAGGCGGTCAGGGGAGAGGGCGCCGTCCTTCGCAACGGCCGTGGGGAAAGGTTTATGACCAACTATCATCCCTTGGCTGAACTAGCGCCCCGGGATATTGTAACTAGGGCCATCATAAAAGAAATGGAATCCACCGGTTCGAGCCGAACTTATCTGGACCTTACCCATTTGGACGAAGGGCTGGTTAGCAGAAGATTCCCTAACATATCGGCCACCTGTGCCCGTTATGGCCTGGATTTGGCCAAAGAGTGGATCTCTGTGGCGCCTTCGGCCCATTACATGATGGGGGGAGTTAGAACATCTTTGTATGGTGAAACCAATATAACCGGTTTTTATGCCTGTGGAGAAGCGGCCTGTCTGGGGGTTCATGGGGCTAACCGCTTGGCCAGTAATTCACTTCTGGACGGACTGGTTTTTGGGGACAGGATTATCCGGCGCAGTCTTGATTATGTCAAAGAGCAGCAGGAGCCGCAACCGGTTGATTTGCATTATGATAAACTATTATCTCCCTTACAACTGGATACCGGGGAGATTAAAGGGCGTATTCAGGATTTGATGTGGGACAAGGTGGGCATTATCCGCTCCGGAGAAGGGATTCAACAAGCCCTAAGTTGTTTTATTGAAATGGGCGATCTGCATTTTCACCAGTCTATGGGCGTGGAAT
>JAJZSN010000077.1 GCA_021849745.1 Bacillota bacterium
TCCGATCTCATTCCACCCAAACCCGGCCTGTAGTAAAAAAAAGGTGGGCTAAGACGGTAAAAACTAGAATTAACAGGATGGGACGCAAGGATCGCACCACCATGGCTATGGGGACCCTGGACAAAGCTACCATAGCCAGGGCAAAACCTGTCACGGCAGCATAGCCCCATCCCTGGTTAATTATAAATAATGACATCATAAAACCAAACAGGCCCAATATTTTGGTACGGGGATCCAGATTATGCAATAGAGAAGAGGTTGGATAAAATTGTCCCAGGTTGATGTCCTTAATCATGTTGCCTCCTCCGCAACAGCCTGGCTAACTCCGTTATCGCCGCCTCCGGGGTTGCCACACCGATATCTACCCCTGACCCCAAGCGCTGCAGTTTCAACATCAAATCAGTTATCACAGGCACATCCAGACCAGTTTCCCTAATTGCCTCCGGCTGAGCAAACACCTCGCAGGGAGTCCCTTGGAGGAATAACTTGCCTTTTCTCAAAACCACCAACCATTGGGCTAACCTGGCCAAATCATCCATACTGTGGGAAACCATGATAATGGTAGTACCCTGACGGTTCAACTCCTCCAACATCTGGAGCAAAGCCTCTCTGCCCCTGGCATCCAGTCCGGCGGTGGGTTCATCCAGCACCAACACTTCAGGTTCCATGGCCAATACCCCTGCCAAGGCCACCCTGCGCTTCTCACCGCCGCTTAAAGCAAGAGGGTTCCGCTTCAAATATACGTCTGGGTTCAAACCAACCTGCTCCAAGGCCCGGTAAACCCGTTGTTTGACCATATCTTCAACACAACCAAGGTTACGGGGGCCAAAGGCCACATCGTCCTCAACCACTTCCGCAAACAACTGTTGTTCAGGGTACTGGAACACCAGCCCCACTTTACTTCTAATTTCCTGTACCCTGGAAGTCCAGATATCCCTGCCTTTATATAACACCCTGCCCGTTGTCGGCTTTAGAAGCCCGTTTAGATGCTGCACCAAAGTGGACTTGCCCGAACCGGTAGCGCCGCAGATTCCCAAAAACTGCCCTTCCTTGATGACCAGGTTTATCTCTTCAAGGGCTCTGCTCTCCATGGGGCGGCCCTGATTATAAATATGGGATAAATTTTCTAAAGTAAGGGCCATAACCACTCCACCATTTCATCAACGCCGATAATCCCCTTAGGCACAGCAACACCCTGGATCCTTAAGCCGTCAGTAATATTGACTATCACGGGGACTGCCAAACCGTATTCTTGCAAGAGTTTCCCCTGACTAAACACCTCTCCTGGAACACCATCCAGAGCCACCTTGCCACTATCTATAATCATAACCCTTCCTGCTAGAGCTGCTTCTTCCGGGCTATGGGTTACATGTACCACCGTCAGGCCTTCATCCCTGTTCAAACGCCCAATGGCCTCCAGTACTTCTCTTCTGCCCTGAGGGTCCAGCATGGATGTGGGTTCGTCCAACACCAGAACCTGTGGCTTCATGGCCATGGCCCCAGCTATAGCCAACCGCTGTTTCTGGCCCCCTGATAACAAATGGGGGGGATAATGACGCAATTCAATTAAACCCATCAATCCTAGGGCCTCTTCCACCCGAATCCTTATCTCCCCTGGTTCTAGGCCTAGATTCTCCGGTCCAAAAGCCACATCCTCTTCCACCCTGGCAGCCACCAATTGATTATCAGGGTTTTGAAAAACCACCGCCACCTTGGCCCTGATGGCCCAGGTTGCAACCTCATCTACAGTTTCCTGACCATCAACCAGAACCCTACCCCTTTGGGGCTTTAGCAAACCATTCAGCATCCTCACCAGGGTTGACTTGCCGGAACCATTAGAGCCCATTATGGCAACATATTCACCGTCACTTATAGACATGGTTAACCCATTAATAGCCCAATCTTCACAACTAGGGTAGCGATAAAACGCATCTTTCACCCGGATAAACTCCCCCATAAGATATCCCCCATCAATAAAGTGAAAAAAGTCAGGGACTTTAGCGTTTGGACCCTAAAGTATCCTGACTTTTGCAAAAACTATTGCCTTAAACCAACTCGAGAATCACCATTTCCGCAGCATCCCCGCGACGAGGTCCTACCTTAATAATCCTGGTGTATCCCCCTTGCCTTTCAGCATACTTAGGCCCAATTTCATCAAAAAGCTTGCTTACCACAGTTTCATCAATTATATAAGACAGGGCCTGACGGCGGGCATGAAGATCACCCTTCTTAGCAAGGGAAACCATTTTTTCAGCAATGCTTTTTAACTCTTTGGCCTTGGGCCCAGTAGTCTGAATCCGCTCTTCACGAAATAAGGAAGTTACCATATTTCTGAACATTGCTTCCCGGTGACTGCTGGTACGGCCCAACTTCTGATATGCCATGTTGTTTCCCCCCTTTACTCATCCGACTCTTTCAATGACAAGCCTAACTCAGCCAGCTTGTGGATAACTTCTTCCAGAGATTTACGACCAAGGTTGCGAACCTTAATCATGTCTTCTTCAGTCTTTAGGGTTAATTCCTCCACGGTATTAATCCCAGCCCTTTTTAGACAATTATATGAGCGCACTGATAAATCCAGTTCCTCAATGGTCATCTCCAGGATTTTATCCTTTTCTTCTTCTTCTTTTTCCACCATGATTTCTACATCACTAAGGTTCTCGGTGAGACCCATAAATAAACGCAAATGTTCATTAAGAATCTTAGCAGATAGGCTAGTGGCTTCACCTGGGCTGATGCTGCCATCAGTCCATACTTCCAGGGTCAATTTATCATAATCGGTAACTTGACCCACCCGGGTATCTTCAACCAGATAATTAACCCGTCGCACCGGTGTAAAAGAAGAATCTACCGGAATGATACCAATTACATGGTCAGACCTTTTGTTTTTGTCTGCCGACACATAACCCCGGCTTTTTCCTACATTAATCTCCATGAAAAGCCTACCGTTGGGAGCTAAAGTTGCGATATGTAAGTCTGGATTAAGAATCTCCACATCACTGTCAGCAATTATATCTCCAGCTGTTACCACACCTTCTCCTTCAGCCTCAATGCGAAGCACCTTCTCCTCATCGGTATACATTTTAACACAAAGACTTTTCAAATTGATAATAATGTCGGTGACATCTTCAACAACCCCAGGCACAGTGGAAAATTCATGTAATACACCGTCTATCTTAACCGATGTAACAGCGGCCCCTGGTAAAGAGGATAACAAGATACGCCGTAAGGCATTGCCCAAGGTAATCCCATATCCCCTTTCCAAAGGTTCTACCACAAACTTACCATAGGTATTGTCTTCGTTTTGGTCAACACAATCAATCTTAGGTTTTTCGATCTCCAACATAACTATGACCCTCCTTCTCGAGATCTGGTAACACCTTTATTGGATGAGGGCAGTTAGTATATTATCCTAAGAGACATTTCCATGGTGAACATACATACTCACTGACCACGGCCCGGCAAGAAGGAAAAAATACCCCTTCCTACCTTGAGTACAACTCAACAATCAGGTGTTCTTGTATTGGAACATCAATATCTTCTCGTGAAGGAACAGCCACTATCTTAGCTGTATTAGCGTTTGCGTCCAAATCTAACCACCCGGGTATCGTTTTGTTCGCAGCTCTTTCAACCAGTTCTTTAATTTTTGGGGAATCCTGGCTGCCTTCGGCAATGCCGATAACCTCGCCTACCTTCACCAGATAGGAAGGAATATTTACTTTACGCCCGTTAACGGTAAAATGCCCGTGTCTAACCAATTGGCGCGCCTCGGTCCTGGAAGATCCATATCCCAGACGGAAAACCACATTGTCCAATCTTCTTTCTAAAAGGCGGAGTAAATTTTCACCGGTAATGCCCTGCTGACGATCGGCCTTCTCAAAATAAGTCCGGAACTGCTTTTCTAAGATACCATAAATTCTCTTAGCCTTTTGCTTTTCACGCAGCTGAATTCCGTATTCGGAAACCTTTTTGCGCCCTTGACCATGTTGACCGGGAGCATAAGCCCTCTTATCAATAGCACACTTACCGGTGTAACAACGGTCACCCTTTAAGTATAGCTTAGCGCCTTCCCGCCGGCATAATCTACAAACAGGTCCTGTGTATCTTGCCATCCTCTAACTGCACCTCCTATACTCTACGCCGTTTTGGCGGACGGCAACCATTGTGGGGAATGGGTGTGACGTCCTTAATCAGGTTTACTTCCAGACCGGCAGCTTGCAGAGACCGGATAGCTGCCTCACGACCGGCTCCAGGCCCTTTAACAAATACTTCAACTTCTTTCATCCCGTGTTCCATTGCCTCTTTAGCAGCATTTTCGGCAGCCATCTGAGCGGCAAAAGGAGTACTCTTACGGGAACCTTTGAAGCCCATACCACCGGCGCTGGCCCAGGAAATTGCATTACCGGCAGTATCAGTGATGGTAACAATGGTATTGTTGAAAGTAGACTTAATATGAGCTACGCCACGGTCTACATTCTTGCGTTCTCTACGCTTGGTTCTTGTTGTTCTACGCGCCATTTAACCTAATCCCCCTTTCTTACTTCTTACGTTTAGCGCCAACGGTCTTCTTAGGCCCTTTACGGGTCCTGGCGTTGGTCTTGGTACGCTGTCCTCTTACAGGTAAACCGCGACGATGACGCATACCCCGGTAACAACCGATTTCCATCAACCGCTTAATATTTAAGGAAATCTCCCGGCGCAAATCACCTTCGACTTTGTAGTTTTTATCAATCACTTCGCGAAGCTTATTAACTTCTTCTTCAGTAAGATCCCGCACCCTGGTATCAGCATTAATCCCGGTTTTAGCCAAAATATCCTGAGCCGTTGGCCTACCGATACCGTATATATAAGTGAGAGCTATTTCAACCCTTTTCTCCCTGGGTAAGTCAACACCTGCTATCCTTGCCATCTAATGATACACCTCCTATGCTTATACTGGATTCCTTATGGGTCAGCTGTCAGTCGTCAGCTATCAGCTGTCAGCTTTTAAAGACCGGGCTTAGGTTCCTAAAGATATATTCTTCAGGCAGCCGCTCCCTATCCCAGTCTTCACCCGGAAGACGAGCTTATAAAAGGTGACGACTGACGACTGAAGACTGACGACTAATTTACCCTTGTTTCTGCTTGTGCTTGGGGTTTTCACAGATAACCATTACAGCGCCTTTACGCCGAATGATTTTGCACTTTTCGCAGATGGGTTTGACTGATGGTCTAACTTTCACGTGAAAATCCTCCTTTAGCCTGTCACTATTTGAACCGGTAAATGATTCTCCCCCGGGTCAAATCATAAGGTGACAGTTCTACAGTTACCTTATCCCCCGGTAATATCCTGATAAAATTCATCCTGATCTTGCCCGATACATGTGCCAGTACACGATGACCGTTTTCTAACTCTACGGTAAACATGGCATTGGGTAGCGGTTCAATTACGGTACCTTCCACCTCAATAACATCCTGCTTTGACATTAGAATTACCATCCTCCTTATGCCGAACCAAACCTTTCGTCAGAGACCCCCACCAAGCCCTCAATGGCCTGACGAACTTCAGCATCCGTAACCCGTTCCTTGCGATTTATCTTTTCTGCAATTATAGTAATTACTTCATCATGGAACTGAAGGTGTTTAATGTTTTTGCGTTTAGGATTTTCCACCTTACGCTTTACTCCGTCAACCACCCTGACGAAAGATTCGTTCAGAATATCCATTACCAGAAAGTAATGGTCTTTATCCCTACCGGCTTTTGAACTAACCAGCCGTCCTACTTTCATTATACCATTGGTCATAGCTGGCACCTCTCTAAGGGTTGCTATTTCACAATTTCGTTAAGATTTCAGGTCCATCCAAAGTTATGGCAATGGTATGTTCGAAGTGGGCAGATAAACTTTTATCTACTGTAACAACTGTCCAATTGTCCGCAAGGGTTTTAACTTCATAACTTCCCAAGTTGACCATTGGTTCGATGGCTAATGTCATACCTGGACGCAACCTGGGGCCGCGTCCCGGCTTGCCGAAGTTAGGTACCTGTGGCTCTTCGTGCATACTGCTACCAATACCATGGCCTACATAATCCCTGACCACAGCAAAACCGTTACCTTCCACATAAGACTGTACAGCGTGAGATATATCGGAGAGGCGATTCCCATCCAGCCCTTGCTCAATCCCTCTATACAAAGATTCTTCAGTGACTTTGAGAAGCCTAGCAGCTTCACTGTCAATATCTCCAACCGGTAGTGTAGCCGCACCGTCTCCATAATATCCATTTATTACCGCCCCGATGTCAATACTAATAATATCTCCACTTTCCAGGCGTCTTAAACTCGGAATTCCATGGACTACTTCCTCATTAATAGAGGCACAGATACAGGCCGGATAACCGTGATAACCCTTGAAAGCCGCTTGTGCTCCCTGTTTGCTGATATAATCTTCTGCTATCTGATCCAACTCATTGGTGGTAACCCCTACTTGAGTCGCTTTAGCTATTTCTCGATGGGTTTCAGCTACAACACGACCGGCATCCCTCATGTAGTTAAGTTCTCTTTCAGACTTAAAGCTAATCACCAAGTACCACCTACTTCATAAATCCTTGGTAATGTCTCATCAACAAGTGAGACTCGATCTGCTTCATGGTCTCTAAAGCAACACCCACAACAATCAGTAATGATGTTCCGCCAAACTGGATGTTTGGTATCTTGGTAACCAACAGAACCAAAGTAGGCAAAACAGCAATTGCCGCCAAGAAGATAGCGCCACTCAAATTCAACCTATACATGACCTTAGTCAGATACTCAGCAGTAGGTCTGCCTGGTCTTAACCCAGGGATAAACCCGCCGTGCTTTTTCATGTTATCCGCTATGTCATTAGGGTTGAAGGTAATAGACGTATAAAAATAAGTGAAACCAATAATCAATAAGGCAAACAGTACTGAATTCAGAAAGCTTCCCCACTGAAGAGCATTGCCCACCCAGTCGGCAACAGGATTACCGGGGAAGAATTGGGCTATAGTTATGGGAAACATCAATAATGATGACGCAAAAATTACCGGAATAACCCCGGCGGAATTGACCTTCATGGGAATATGGGTGCTTTGTCCCCCATAGACCTTACGGCCAACTACCCTTTTAGCGTACTGTACGGGAATTCTTCTTTGCCCTTCCTGAATGGCTATTACAGCCACAATGACCGCTAATCCGATAACCACCAATAAGACTGCGCTCCACCAATAGGAAGGATCGGTGGCAATATACTGGTAAACAGCTTTAATCCCGCCCGGGATACTGGAAACGATACCGGCAAAGATTATCAAAGATATCCCATTACCTATACCTTTTTCAGTAATCTGCTCACCCAGCCACATCAAGAAAGCGGTACCCGCTGTCAGGGTGATGGCAATTAAGAGGTAAGTTCCAAAACTGGGATTGACTACTGCTCCCGATTTGCCCAATACACCGAAGGATAACCCTAGGGCCTGGATAAAACCCAGGACTACAGTACCATAGCGAATATATTGGGTCATTTTCTTACGACCTTCTTCACCTTCTTTGGACAGTTTCTCCAAAGTAGGGACGACTACCGTTAAAAGCTGCATAATAATCGATGCATTAATGTACGGTACAATACTCATGGCAAAGACAGAGAAATTCTTGAAGGCACCCCCGGAAATAACATCAAAAAAGCCTAATAGCGCTCCCTTAGAGATCATATCAGCAATAATTTTGGGGTCTACCCCGGGAACCGGGATATGTGCGCCTATTCTAAAGACCAGAAACATCAGCAAGGTAAAAATAATTTTACTCCGCAGATCACCGGCTTTAAAAGCATTTTGGAGTCCGGATAACACTTAAATCACCTCTGCTTTTCCGCCGGCAGCCTGGATTTTGTCTGCAGCCGACTTGCTGAAACCGTGAACCTTTACGGTTAAAGCCTTGGTCAAGTCACCATTACCCAGAATTCTAACGCCATCTTTCATTTGCTTAACTAAACCAGTAGAAATCAGCAATTCAGGTGTTACTTCAGTACCATTATCAAAACGGTTTAAGTCCACAACATTTACTTCAGAATAAATCTTCTTGAAAATGTTGGTGAAGCCCCGTTTGGGTACCCTCTGCTGCAAAGGCATCTGACCACCCTCAAAGCCTAATCTTACACCGCCGCCGGAACGAGCATTCTGACCTTTATGACCTTTCCCGGAGGTTTTTCCTAAACCGGAACCAATGCCTCTCCCTTTCCGGGTCGGTTTTTTCTTAGAACCTGGAGCAGGCTGGAGTTCGTGCAACTTCATTACAAAACACCTCCCTCAAGTATGTTCAACAGCTATGTCCGTTTTCTTCAACCTAAGCTGGTTCAACTTTAACCAGATGCTGTACCTTGCGGACCATGCCCAAAATCTGCGGGGTGTCCTCTTGGACTACAGAACTGTTTACTTTCCCTAAGCCAAGAGCCTTGACAGTGGCCCTTTGATCCTGAGGCCTGCCAATAAAGCTTCTTACCAAAGTAACTTTGATCTTAGCCATGCCAATACCCCCTAACCCAAAAGCTCTTCTACGGTCTTACCCCGTAGACGGGCCACTTCTTCAGCCCTTTTTAAGTTCTTCAAACCTTCTATGGTTGCATTAACCATGTTATTGGCGTTGTTGGAACCCAAGGATTTGGTCAAAATATCTCTTACCCCGGCCAATTCCAAAATGGCCCGGACAGGACCCCCGGCAATAACTCCGGTACCAGGGCTAGCAGGTTTTAGCAAAACATTACCGGCCCCAAAACGTCCTACCACTTCATGAGGGATGGTAGTGCCAACCAGGGGAACATGAATCATGTTCTTTTTAGCATCTTCGATACCTTTGCGGATTGCATCAGGCACCTCGGAAGCTTTCCCCAAACCAGCGCCTACATAGCCATTGCCGTCACCGACCACTACCAGTGCGCTGAAGCTGAACCGACGACCCCCTTTGACTACCTTTGCCACCCTGTTTATGTGAACGACTTTTTCACTTAATTCCAGGTTACTTGCGTCAATTCGCGCCAATTTTTTCCCCTCCTTCTTAAAATTCTAATCCGCCTTCACGAGCTGCATCGGCCAAGGCCTTGATTCTTCCGTGATAGATGTTGCCACCCCGGTCAAAAACAACCTTGCTAACTCCCTTATCTTTAGCCTTTTGGGCAATCAGTGAGCCCACAGCTTTCGCTGCTTCTGTATTTCCACCTTTGGTGATCTTATCTTTTAAGCCTGGCTCCAGTGTAGATGCTGCAGCAATAGTAACACCATCTACATCGTTGATAACCTGGGCATAAATATGATTCAAACTCCTATAAACACACAATCTGGGCCGCTCAGCAGTACCGGAAATATTCTTCCGCACCCGCAAATGCTTCTTAGCATATATTTCTTTACGGTTAACCCTACTAATCAAAGCTTTTCACTCCTTTCAACCAAATTACCATATCAGGCATATCCAGTCTCAAGCTTAAAGTCACCGGCATAAATAACCTATTAAGCAATCCCAAGCCGCTGACGACTGACGACTGACAGCTGACGACTGCCATTACTTCTTCCCTTTACCACCGGTCTTACCAACTTTACGACGAATCCGCTCACCCTCATACTTGATACCTTTGCCCTTATACGGCTCAGGCTCACGTACAGAGCGAATATTGGCCGCTAAAGCGCCAACTTGTTCCTTATCAATCCCTTTGATAATTATCTTCGTGGGGGCAGGAACCTCGATTTCAATCCCGGGGTTTGGCTCGAACTCCACTGGATGGGAGAATCCAACAGCCAGAACTAGTTTGTTCCCCTGCTTGCTGGCCCGGTAACCTACACCGGCCATCTCCAATCCCTTTTGAAAGCCCTTGGTAACCCCTTCCACCATATTACTGACCAAAGTTCTTGTCAACCCGTGGAGAGATCTGTGTAACTTCTCGTCACTTGGTCTCTCTATGATGATTTGGGATTCTTCAACTTTAATGATCATATCTCTATGCAATTCCCTACTCAACTGCCCTTTGGGGCCCTTAACGCTAATTGAATTACCGTCAAGTTTCACTTCCACCCCTGCAGGAACAGCGATAGGCATCTTACCAATCCGCGACATGATTACACCTCCTAGCGTTTGCTTATACTGCAATGTTAACGGTCAGGGGTTAGGTTTTAGGTTACAGGGTTTAGGTTTTTTATTATATTAATCCCTTACCCCTTACACCTGAACCCTTACATTCATATTACCAAATATAACAGATTACTTCCCCGCCCAGACCTTCTTTGCGGGCTTGTTTGTCGGTCATGATGCCTTTTGAAGTAGAGATAACGGCTACTCCTAAGCCGCCCAAAACTTTAGGAACCTCATCCTTCTTGGCATAAACCCGTAAACCCGGCTTACTGATTCTCTTTAAGCCGGTGATAACTTTTTCTTTATTAGGACCGTACCGCAAGTAAACCCTTAAAACCCCTTGCTTACCGTCCTCAATAAATTCACAATCTTTTATAAAGCCTTCATTTTTTAAAATGCCGGCCATAGCTTTTTTCATCTTGGACGCAGGAATTTCTACTTTTTCATGATTTACCGTGTTAGCATTCCTGATCCTGGTCAAAAAATCCGCAATGGGATCGGTCATAACCATTGATAACTACCTCCTTTCATTTTACCAGCTAGCCTTGGTTACGCCAGGAATCTCACCCTTGTAAGCCAATTCTCTAAAGCAAATCCGGCAAATCCCAAATTTGCGCATATACGCATGCGGTCTACCGCACAATTTGCATCTATTGTGAGCCCGAACAGAAAACTTTGCTTTTCTGGATTGTTTCACAATCATGGATGTTTTGGCCACAACAATTACCTCCTTTTTCTTACTGCTCCCGGAAAGGAGCGCCTAATAATTTCAAAAGTTCGCGTCCCTCTTCATCGGATTTGGCAGTAGTAACAAATACGATATCCATCCCGCGGAGTTTATCAATTTTGTCATATTCAATTTCGGGGAAAATCAACTGTTCTTTAATTCCGAGGGTATAATTACCCCGACCGTCAAAGGCTTTAGGGGAAATCCCGCGGAAGTCCCTTACCCGGGGTAGAGCAACATTAAATAGTTTATCAACAAACTCATACATCCGTGCGCCCCGCAGGGTTACCTTGCAACCGATAGGCATACCTTCCCTTAACTTGAATCCGGCGATGGACTTCTTGGCCCTGGTTACCACGGGTTTTTGCCCTGCTATTATAGTCAAATCATTAAGAGCCGTATCTATGGCCTTAGCGTTTTGTACCGCTTCGCCAACACCCATATTAATAATGACTTTTTCCAGTTTGGGAATTTCCATAACATTTTTATATCCGAACTTTTGCATTAAGGCAGAAGTTACATCATTTTTATACTTTTCTTTAAGCCGCAGCAATTGGTATACCTCCTTTCTTCAGAGACTATTTATCGACAACCTCGCCGCACTTTTTACAAGCCCGTACAGTCTTACCGGAATCCAGAATCTTTTTAGCAATCCTGGTGGGTTTACTGCATTTATTACAAATTAACATCACATTAGAGCTGGCAATAGGTGCTTCCTTATCTACAATACCGCCTTGAGGTTTCTGGGGGGTAGGCTTGGTGTGTTTTTTGGCAATGTTTACGCCTTCCACAATCACTTTACCTTCCTTAGGGTTAACTTCCAAAACCTTGCCCTTTTTGCCCAAAATACCATCCTTACCGGCAATGACCAACACGTTGTCGCCCTTTTTAACATGAACTTTAGGCCTGGTCAACTTTGCA
Source organism: Bacillota bacterium (assembly GCA_021849745.1). GTDB lineage: Bacteria > Bacillota > Carboxydocellales > JAJZSN01 > JAJZSN01. Next base: position 11,752 of record JAJZSN010000077.1, read on the forward strand.
CACCTCCATTACTTATACTGCATTCCTCATGGGTCAGCCCTCAGTCGTCAGTCGTCAGCTTTTAGCTTAAGTCTTAAAGCTGATAGCTGACAGCTTAAAGCTGATAGCTACTAAATTACTTCCGGAGCCAGGGAGACAATTTTCATGTAATCGCGGTCCCGTAATTCCCGGGCCACCGGTCCGAAGATTCGAGTGCCCCGTGGGCTTTTATCATCTTTAATAACTACGGCAGCGTTTTCGTCAAACTTGATATAAGAACCATCGGGACGCTTGATTTCTTTGTTGGTACGTACTACAACTGCTTTCACAACATCACCCTTCTTAACAACGCCCCCAGGTGTAGCTTCTTTAACAGAGCAGATAATGGTATCCCCAATAGATGCATAACGGCGCAGGGAACCGCCCATCACCCTGATACACATCAACTTCTTAGCCCCTGTGTTGTCTGCTACATTTAACAGGGTTTGAACTTGTATCATGGTTTACCCTCCTTTCAACACTTATGCCGAACATTTCCTTAAATCTGTTCTTCTCTTTCCATGATTTCTACAACACGCCAGCGCTTATCTTTACTTAACGGCCTGGTTTCCATAATTCTTACTACGTCACCTTTACGACAAGAGTTTTCTTCATCATGAGCTTTAAACTTTTTAGTGTGCTTAACAGTCTTACCGTATAAGGGGTGACGAACTAAGGATTCAACAGCTACAACCACCGTTTTTTCCATTTTATCACTAACAACGCGTCCAGTTCGAGTCTTTCGTAAACCTCTTTCCACCATCTTGCCTCCTTTCAGCATCAGGTATTCCATAGATTACCTATAAGATCGACTTACTATGCTTCTTGGGTTTGTAACTCTCTTTGTCTGAGAATGGTCTTTAGCCGGGCGATAGTACGTCTTACTTCTCTAATCCGCATTGGGTTCTCCAGTTGATTGGTAGCCAACTGAAAACGTAGTTTGAACAATTCATCCTTTAAATCATTTAATTTCTTCACCAGTTCTTCACTGGAAAGATTTTTAAGCTCATTAGCTTTCATTAGCATCACCACCTATTTCTTCCCGTTTAATGAACTTAGTTTTGATAGGCAATTTGTGAGCAGCTAACCGCATAGCCTCACGGGCTGTTTCTTCAGGAACACCGGCCAATTCAAACATAATCCGACCAGGTTTAACCACTGCCACCCAGTATTCAGGAGATCCTTTACCACTACCCATCCGAGTCTCGGCAGGCTTTGCAGTAATAGGCTTATCGGGAAATATCTTAATCCAGACTTTACCACCCCGACGAATGTAACGGGTCATGGCAATCCGGGCCGCTTCAATTTGGCGATTAGTAATCCAAGCCGGTTCTAAAGCCTGCAGACCATACTGACCAAAAGAAATTTCGGTACCGCCTTTAGCTTTACCGGTCATGCGACCCCGATGTGCTCTTCTGTGTTTGACTCTTTTTGGTACCAACATTATTTATTGCCCCCTTCCACAGCGGCTGCTTGCTTAGCCTCTGGAAGTACTTCTCCTTTGTAAATCCATACCTTAACGCCAATTTTACCATAAGTGGTATCCGCTTCGGCAAATCCATAATCAATATCAGCTCGAAGAGTATGCAAAGGAACTTTTCCTTCGTTATACCACTCGGAACGGGCGATTTCAGCACCAGCCAAACGACCTGAACACATAATCTTAATCCCTTGAGCACCCATTCTCATGGAGCGGGATACGGTTTGTTTCATAGCTCGACGGAAGGATACCCGTTTTACCAATTGAGCGGCGATATTCTCAGCCACTAATTGAGCATCGAGATCAGGAACCTTTACCTCAACGATATTAACATTAATCTGTTTATTGGTCATTTTCTCCAACTCTTTACGCAGGGCTTCAACTTCTGTACCCCCACGACCGATAACAATACCAGGCTTGGCGGTATGAATGGATACTTTGACCCTGTTGGCTGCCCGTTCGATTTCCACTTTAGGAATCCCGGCGGCGAACAACTTTTTCTTGATAAACTTCCGAATCTTTATATCTTCATGCAACAAGCTGGCATAGTCTTTTTTACCGGCATACCACTTGGCATCCCAATCCTTAATAATCCCTATGCGCAAACCTTTGGGATGTACCTTTTGACCCACTATTATCCCTCCTTCTTCTCGCTAACTACGACGGTAATATGACTGGTTCTTTTCCTGATTTGATCAGCCCTACCCATAGCCCGGGGCTTAAACCGTTTCATTGTCGGCCCTTGATCTACAAAGATCTGGGCGACATATAAGCTATCTACATCCATCTCATAATTATGTTCTGCGTTGGCTACTGCAGACTTAACAACTTTCTCCACCGCCTCAGCAGCTACTTTAGGAGTAAATTTAAGAATAGCCAGAGCATCGCTCACTTTTTTACCCCGAACTAAATCCACAACGTGGCGAACCTTACGGGGGGAGATGCGAATATATTTAGCCACTGCTTTCGCTTCCATGGCCCAACCTCCTCTCTTATCCTATCTTGCGCCTGTAGTCCGATCACCGGCATGTCCTTTATAGGTTCTAGTCAGTACAAATTCACCCAACTTATGTCCAACCATATCCTCAGTTACATAAACAGGAACATGTTTTTTCCCGTCGTGAACTGCTATAGTATGACCAACCATCTGGGGAAAAATGGTGGAACGGCGGGACCATGTCTTGATTGCCTTTTTCTCATTCTTAGTATTCATATCTTCTATTCTCTTTAGAAGATAATCATCAATAAAGGGACCTTTTTTTATCGAACGAGCCATTGCTTATATGCCTCCTTTCAACCAGTCGTTAGTCCTTAGCTTGGGGTATTTCTACCGGGAGCTATCGTCAAACGGCTTATAGAGTTAAAAACTGGTTAAGTTATTTCTTATTCCTTCTCTTTACGATGAACTTATCGCTGGGGTTCTTTTTCTTCCGGGTTTTAGCGCCAAGAGCAGGTTTACCCCAGGGAGTAACCGGGTTTCGACCAACTGGAGAACGACCTTCACCACCGCCGTGGGGGTGGTCAACAGGGTTCATTACAACACCGCGAACGGTAGGTCTGATACCCAGCCAACGAGCCCGGCCGGCTTTACCGATGGTGATGTTCTCATGTTCTAGATTGCCCACTTGACCAATGGTAGCGCGACAATTCAGATGTATCAAACGCACCTCGCCGGAAGGCATCCGTACATGGGCATAATCTCCCTCTTTAGCCATCAACTGAGCAGAAGCGCCGGCAGAGCGCACAATCTGGGCTCCTTTATTAGGCTTTAACTCGATGTTGTGAATCAGAGTACCCACAGGAATATTCCGTAACGGCAGGGCATTACCCACCTTAATATCTGAATCAGGACCGGAGTATATAACATCTCCAACCTTTAAGCCAACAGGAGCCAAAATATAACGTTTCTCACCATCGGCGTAGTTGAGCAAAGCAATCCTTGCAGATCTATTGGGATCATATTCAATGCTGGCAACTTTGGCCGGAATGTTGTCTTTGGTACGTTTAAAATCAATAATCCGGTACATCCGTTTATGACCACCACCCTGGTGTCTGACGGAAAGGCGACCCTGGTTGTTACGACCGGCCTTTCTCTTTAGGGGTTTGAGCAAAGATTTTTCCGGTTCACTAGTGGTGATTTCTTCAAAAGAAGAAACGGTCATGGTACGTCTACCGGGAGAAGTTGGTTTAAACTTCTTTACTGCCATTATAATATCCCTCCTTTACCTCGAGCTTTACTATATACCTTCAAAAAGTTCGATTTTGTCCCCATCTTTCAGGGTT
>JAJZSN010000078.1 GCA_021849745.1 Bacillota bacterium
GCGCAGGTGTGCTGTATCTGTCCCCTGCAAATAGTGCCGAAGGATCAGGAAGACAATATTGTGTAAAGAAATAGGCAAAATGCTCAACGGTTTTATCACTAAACTAAAAGCTGATAGCTGATAGCTGACAGCTGATAGCTCGACCGAGGTGAAATACAGTATGAGACTAACCTTCATGGGTACTCCCGACTTCGCTGTGCCGTGCCTGGAGGCTTTGGTACAGGCGGGGCATGAGATTATCGGGGTAGTAACCCAACCTGACCGGCCCAAGGGTAGGGGGAAGCAGTTGGCGCCTTCGCCTGTGAAAGTGAAGGCCTTGGAGTTGAACTTGCCCCTTTATCAGCCGGAAAAAATAAAAACCCTTGAATTTACCCAAAAACTACGGGAGATGGCTCCCGAAGCCATTATCGTGGTGGCTTTCGGACAACTTCTTTCTAGAGAGATTTTGGCTATTCCTCCCTTTGGTTGTATCAATGTTCATGCTTCACTGCTGCCCAAACTGCGGGGGGCGGCCCCAATCCATTGGGCGGTTATTAACGGAGAAGAGAAAACCGGGATAACCACTATGTATATGGATGTGGGTATGGACACTGGGGATATGATCTTAAAAAAAGAGGTGCCCATCACCCTGGAGGATACGGTGGGGTCTATCCATGATAAGTTGGCTGGGATTGGGGCCAAGTTATTAGTAGAGACTCTGGAGCAGATTGCCAGGGGCACAGCGCCCAGAACAACCCAGGAACACACCCAGGCTACCTACGCCCCGCTGTTACAACGGGAACATGAGCAGATTCGGTGGGAACAGCCGGCTCATGAGGTTATCAATCTCATCCGGGGGATGAACCCCTGGCCAGGGGCTTATACTTCATATCAGGGCAAGATACTCAAAGTTTGGGCCGCCCGGCCTGCGGGAGCGGTACCCGTCAGCGGGTCTTTCCAGCCTGGTCAGGTGGTACAAGTTCTCCCCAAGGAAGGTTTGGTTGTAGAAACCGGGGATGGCCGGGTGCTTATCAGCGAAATCCAACTGCAGGGCAGCCGCAGGATGGCTGTTCGGGATTTTTTGCCCGGTAATCCTGTAGCTGTAGGAGAGTTTTTAGGTTAATTATAAGAGTAAGGAAGATCAGATATGGAAATGACCATTTTAGAAAACTTACATAAGCCAAGAAAACGCCTGTTTATCGGTCTGCTGGCGGGCAGTTTGCTTGCCCTGGTTGTTTTACTGGGCATAATGTGGTACCTTTTTATCAACAGGATGTATCCATTTCACCGGTTTTTGTTGGTAGGAATTCTGTCTGCTGTTATCCTTATTTTAATAGTTATTGCCGTTGGCATTGGTGGTATAGTCTATACTCTGTGGAGATCGAAAACCATACCTCTGGGAAATTTAATGAGGGTACCTATAAATGTGCTTTTTCCCGTAGTTATAACTTTAGGGAAAATCCTTGGATTTGACAAAGAGAAAATCAGGAGTTCTTTTGTGGAAGTAAACAACCAGTTGGTTAAAACCAGGCATCCTGTAGTACCTCCTGAGAAAATTCTAATCCTATTGCCTCACTGCCTACAGGTTAATCACTGCCCACATAAAGTGACGGTGGATGTGGAAAACTGCAAGCGTTGCGGAGGCTGTTCCGTTGACAGCCTAATGGCTCTAAAGGACCGTTACGGGGTCAAAGTGGCGGTGGCTACCGGGGGCACCCTGGCCCGGAAATTTGTCAGCGAGTGGAAGCCTAAAGCGGTGGTGGCCGTCGCTTGTGAACGGGATTTGACCAGTGGGATTCTGGACATAAATCCCCTGCCGGTACTGGGTGTACTCAATGACCGGCCCAATGGGCCTTGTTTTAACACCTGTGTTAATATTAACCGGGTGGAAGAAGCAATAAAATATTACCTGGGAGAAGATTAGTAAAGTGACTAAAACTAAAGGTAAAACCCCCCGGGAGCTAGCCCTGCTGGTTCTCCATGCGGTAGAACAGGATGGGGCTTACGCCAACCTGGAATTGAATAAGGTTTTGGAGAAATATCAACCAAGTAAGTTGGACCGTGGTTTCATAACCGAACTGGTTTATGGAACTTTACGGTCTTTGCACCATCTTGACTGGGTACTGGGTGGTTTTCTTTCCAGGCCCTTAAACTCTCTTACCCCATGGATACGTAATATATTACGGTTGGGGGTTTATCAGATCTTTTATCTTGACAAGGTGCCCCCATCCGCTGCTGTTAATGAAGCCGTTAACCTGGCCAAGAATTACGGTCACGGCGGAACGGTCAAATTCGTTAACGGTGTACTCCGCAACCTTTTACGTAATAAAGATAACATAGAGTACCCTGACTTGAAGAAAAACCCCGCTTTGCATATCTCGGTGGTCTATTCCCATCCTCTTTGGATGGTGGAGAAATGGCTGGCTCAGCTTGGCCAGGAGGCCACAATTAATCTTTGCCGGGCTAATAATGAGGCGCCGCCCACAACTATCCGTACCAATACTCTGCGAATTGAAAGAGATGCCTTGGTCACCAAGCTTTCCGGCGAGGATTTAGAAGTGAAGGAAACTTCTTTTGTCCCAGAAGGTCTTAGGGTTGAAGGTTTTGTATCCTTAGGCAGCCTGCCTGCCTTTAAAGAAGGGTTGTTCCAGGTTCAGGATGAGAGTTCTATGTTGGTGGGCCATATCTGCCGACCCCGAGAGGGTTTTTTCGTTATCGATGCCTGCAGCGCCCCCGGTGGCAAGACTACTCACCTGGCACAGCTAATGAACAACCGGGGAACCATCGTGGCTTTAGATATTCACCCACATAAATTAGGCTTAATCCAGGATAACTGCCACCGCTTGGGGATAACCTGCGTCCAGCCCCATAACCTGGATGCCCGTCAGTTACCCGGGGAATGGAAGGAGCAAGCCGATCTGGTCTTGGTAGACGCACCTTGTTCCGGCCTGGGGGTACTGCGACGGCGGCCCGATGCCCGCTGGCGCAAGGAGGCCCAGGACCTGCCAGCCATCCAGAAACTACAACTGGAGATTCTTGACGGGGCCGCTCAGTGCGTCAAGCCGGGAGGAACCTTGGTCTACAGTACCTGTACCATAACCCCCGAAGAAAATACCGAGGTGATAACTAAGTTCCTGGCAGCCCACCCCGAATTTGCCCCGGAAGACTTAAGCCCCTACCTGCCCAAACCTTTGCAGCAACTGAATCTCCCTACCGCCAGGGAGGGATTCATTCAGCTGCTCCCCCACCTCCACGGCATGGACGGGTTTTTTATAGCAAGGCTCAATAGAAGGGGTTAGGTTTTAGGGTGGGGATATTCTTATGTGTGGGGTTCATAGTTCGTAGTTCATAGTTCGTAGTAAAGGCAGTAAGAAATGCTTACCGCTGATAGCTGACAGCTGACAGCTGATAGCTGATAGCCGACCACAAATATCTACCCCATAGCAGCAGGGTTTTCCCCAAATCTTGTAGAATTGTGATGAAAGAAGGTTTTCCTTTGGTAAAGACCGACCTTAAATCTTTGGATCTTGCAGAGATGGAACAACTTATGACCCAACTGGGGGAACCCCGGTATAGGGGCCGCCAGGTTTGTCAGTGGGTGCTGCAAAAAGGGGTCGCTTCCTTCGCAGAGATGACCAACCTGAGCAAGGATTTGCGTGGTAAATTGGCAGAGGTTGCCAGGATAGGCAATCTTGAAATCATGGCCAAACAGGTTTCTCAACGGGATGGTACCACTAAGTACCTTTTTGGTATGGCTGATGGCCAGGCGGTGGAAAGTGTACTGATGATTCATAAATACGGGGTCAGCGCCTGTGTTTCTTCCCAGGTGGGTTGCCGGATGGCCTGTCGTTTCTGTGCCTCCACCCTGGGAGGGTTGGTAAGAGACTTAACCGCCGGGGAAATCTATGATCAGGTGCTGGTTATGGAGCGGGACAGCGGGCGCCGGGTAGATAGCGTGGTTATTATGGGTTCCGGTGAGCCTTTGGAAAACTATGACCAGACTTTGAAATTCATCCGCCTAATCATCGCTCCCTATGGCCTCAACATCGGGGCCAGGCACATCACCCTTTCCACCAGCGGTGTGGTGCCCCGAATTTATGACCTGGCCGGAGAGGGGTTACCCATAACCCTATCGGTTTCTCTCCATGCACCTAATGACGAAATAAGGGACCAATTGATGCCTGTTAACAAAAAATTTCCAATTGGGGAATTAATAACCGCCTGCAGGGAATATATATCAATAACGAAAAGGCGAGTTACTTTTGAGTATGCCTTGATGGCCGGGATCAATGACAATCCCCGCCAGGCGGAGGAATTGGCCCGGTTGATTAGAGGCCTGCTGTGCTATGTTAATCTGATTCCTGTCAATCCCGTGGCCGAACGGGGCTTGGCTAAGCCGGAGCAGTCAGCTATACGCCGGTTTCAACAGGTTTTAAAAGATGCGGGAGTCGAAGCCACCGTTAGGCGGGAGTTGGGGTCGGATATTGATGCTGCCTGCGGCCAACTACGCCGTCGGGTGCTTCAGGAAAATAAATGAGGTGAACCCTATGGGTTTTCTAAACCATTTGGAAAAATTCTCTGAGAAATTAATCGAAGGTTTTTTCAAAGGCAAATTCAAAGGCCAGCTTCAACCCATTGAAATTGCCAAGAAACTGGCCCGGGAGATGGGAGCCAGGAAGACGGTAAGCATTTCCCGGATTTATGTGCCCAATGAATACACAGTTCTGGTAAGCGCTGAGGACTGGGCCAATCTCTCGGTTTTCGAGGAGGAAGTGGTCAATGAACTCCAACAATACTTGGTGGGCAAAGCCAGGGATAAGGGTTACGCCCTGGCAACACCACCGGTGGTGAAATTTCAGGTCAAAGAAGAGCTGGCCCTGGGAATTTTCGAGATAGAAAGCCGTTTTGTGGAGCCACCTGAAGGTATGCCCCGGGGGTTTGAGCTGGAGGAAACAAGGGAGCCGGAAGTTGAGGGGGCGGAGGAAGAAGTTCCCCAACATACCCAGGTATTTCAGCCCGGTTCCGTACCCTTAGGTTTATTTGAAACCCAAGCAGGAGAAGGGCGGCCCGAATTGATAATTTTGCGGGGCAGCGATCCGGGGATGACTTTTCGCCTGGGCCAGCACCGGATGGTTATTGGCCGCCGGGAAACCAACCATATTTTCTTGGATGACCATAATATCTCCAGGCGCCATGCTCAACTGGATTACATAGAAGGAAGTTACTATATCTCTGATTTGGGCAGCACCAACGGCACCTTTGTCAATGACCGGCGGGTGGAGAAACAGCGGTTGGAACCGGGGGGCCGCATCTGCCTGGGCACAACCGAACTGGAATTCAGGGTGGTGTAGTTGTGGTAGAATTGTTGGTCATGGGCCTCCGCTATGCCCTGTTGATAGTTTTATACCTGTTCATTTTCAGGATAGTGGTTTTTATTATCAGGGATTTACGTGAAGCATCATCTCCGCACAAACAGCCAGGAGTTCCAGGTGTTAAGGAAAGCGGGGCCGCAACCCAGGGAATGTACCACAATCCTCCGGAATTAGTGGTTTTGGATAGTCTTTCCTCTTCCCTGCCCAAAGGGGAAGTTGTTAAAATAAATAAAAACATTACTTTAGGCCGCGAGTCCGCCAATGATGTCAGGTTAGAAGATTCCTTTGCTTCCCATGAACACGCTCGGATCTTCTATCACCAAGGACAGTACTGGCTGGAGGATTTGGGCAGTACCAACGGAACTTTTATCAATGGTCAAAGAATTAAAGAGGCCACCGTATTGCTAAGCGGTGACCGTCTTAAAATTGGGGGAGTCACCTTCCAGTTTATGAGGTGGGAGCATGAAACACAGTAAATTAACCAATGTAGGCTTAGTACGAAAAGGCAATGAAGACAGCATCTGTGTTAATTTGGAATTGCAGCTTTTCGGAGTAGCCGACGGTATGGGGGGGCATGAAGCGGGGGAAATTGCCAGTTCCCTAGCTAGCGAAACCTTGCAGCAACATCTTGTTAAACAGAAGTCCTGGGTTTTGGTGGATCCAGTTGCGGCTCTGACAGCCGCCTTCAAAGAGGCTAACCGCCAGGTGTATCTTAAGGCCCAGTCCCAGGATAACTGCCGGGGGATGGGCACTACTATGACTGCAGGACTGATTGCCGGGGATCAACTGGTGGTGGGCCATGTGGGAGACAGCAGGGTTTATTTAATCAGGGGTTATGACATGACACAGTTAAGCCAGGATCATTCCCTGGTCAATGAACTCTTAAAGGGTGGGGGAATCACTGAAGAGGAAGCCTTCACTCACCCTCAACGCAATGTTTTAACCAGGGCCCTGGGTACCGTGGCGGAAATTGAAACAGATATCCTGGTGGAAAAATTATACCAGGGGGATCGCCTGCTTTTCTGCACCGACGGCCTTTCCGGGCTTGTACCCAAAGAGGATATGGAAAAGCTAATCTTCTCCGGACTGGAACTGGATGAAGTAGCCAACGAACTAATGCGCTCCGCCCTACAAAACGGCGGCTATGATAATATCTCCCTGGTGATGGTGGAGATTTAGCTGTCAGCTGCCCCTGTCCCCTAACCCCTGACCGGAGGTAATACTCATGAGCTTGAGCCATAGAAAAAACGAGGGCACCCTATTGTTATATGTTTTTCTTTTCGTTACCACCGGGTTGGTCTTGTTGGCCCTGACTAAGGGGCGGGGGGTAGACTGGCAGCCCATTATTTATGGGGCTGTGGTGACGGCGGTTTTTCTTATTTGCCATGTTTTTCTGATTATAAATAAACACCAGGGGGATCCTTATTTACTGCCTTTAGCTGCTATGTTGTCGGCTACGGGGTTGATTTTGATTTCCCGACTGCAGCCGCAACTGGCTGCCAAGCAGTTGGTTTGGCTGACTATCGGATTAATTTGCTTGTTGTTGGTAGTACTATTAACCAGAGAGTATAACCGCCTGGAAGAATACCAATATGTTTATATAATTTTTGGTTTGCTGGCTTTGGTGGGAACGGTTTTATTTGGTACCGAGGTGGGGGGAGCTACAGCCTGGATTTCCATCGGTCCATTGCGGGTACAGCCAGTGGAGTTGGTGAAGATTTTTCTGGTCATCTTTCTGGCCAGTTACCTTGAAGAGCGCAAGGAGTTGTTGGCCCAGGGGACCTTTAAGGTCATGGGAGTCAACCTCCCCCATCCTAAACATTCCGGCCCTCTAATCATCATGTGGGGCTTATCAGTGGTTTTTCTGGTTATGCAGAAGGATTTGGGCGCTGCGCTCCTGTTTTTTGGCACCTTTCTCACCATGGTTTATATCGCTACCTCCCGGTGGGCTTATGTCCTGACGGGGATGCTGCTTTTCCTGGGTGCAGCCGGGATTGCTTACTATTTGTTTGACCATGTCCAGACTAGGGTTTCCATCTGGCTCGATCCCTGGGCCGATGTGGAGGGTAAGGGTTATCAGGTTGTCCAGTCTTTGTTTGCTATTGCTTCAGGAGGGCTGGTAGGCACAGGGCTGGGTTTGGGATACCCCAAATTCATCCCGGAGGTTCATACTGATTTCATTTTCGCCGCCCTTACAGAGGAAATGGGCCTCTTGGGGGGGATAGGCATTATTCTTTTATATATTATCTTTCTATACCGGGGTTTTCGCATCGCCTTGCTGGCGGGTAACGGTTTCGGCATGCTGCTGGCCGGGGGACTAACCGCCCTGCTGGGTATTCAGGCTTTTACCATTCTGGGCGGGGTGACCAAACTGGTGCCCCTGACGGGGATTACCTTACCCTTTGTAAGTTACGGCGGAAGTTCCCTGGTGGCTAATTTTATCTTGTTGGGGCTACTACTTAATGTTTCCCATGGAGCTGTGAAACATGGAAAATAACATTCGCCGCTTGGCCTACGGGTTAATCAGTCTTTTTCTAATCCTAATCTTATATCTTACCTACCTGCAGGTCTTTCAAGGCAATAAGCTGGTAGGGCACCAGCAGAATAAACGACTGCTGGCTTACGAAGCTGAAATCGCCAGAGGTACCATCTATGACCGGCAGGGCCGCATCCTTGCCGAAACTAAAGCGGTTGATGGCAAATTAAAACGTCTTTACCCTATGGGTGAACTCTTCGCCCATCTCATTGGATATACTTCTATTAAATACGGCAAGACCGGGCTGGAACAGGCCTATGACCGGCTGTTACTGGGGCTCAATGACGAACAGAAATTGGATAACTTCGTCAACCGCCTTCAGGGTCAACCCCAGGTGGGTAATGACCTGATACTTACGGTAGACAGCCAACTTCAAGGTTTGGGCCGGGCCTTGCTGGGTAACCGACGGGGTGCGGTGGTGGCTTTGGATCCCCGCAACGGGGAAGTGCTGGCCCTGGTTACCAGTCCCAGTTTCAACCCCAACCTCATTGAGAAAACCTGGGCTGAAATCAGCGGGGATGAGGAAAAGGGCATTCTGGTCAACCGGGCTACCCAGGGGATATATCCTCCGGGCTCTATCATGAAGGTGGTTACCGGGGCCGGGGCTTTGGTGAAAGATCCTTTGCTGGGCCAGGCCACATATGATTGCCCCGGTTACCTGCAAATCGGGGATTACAGGTTAAACGACCTGGCTGTTCATGGCCAGGTGGATTTTAACCGGGCCATGGCGGTGTCTTGTAATACCACTTTTGGCCAGTTGGGCATCAAGCTGGGCCCCCAGGATTTTTATGATAATGCCCTGGCTTTTGGATTCTTGGAAGATATACCCTTTGATTTGCCCGTCAAGGCCGGCAGTTTGCCGGAACCGGGGCAATTGACCAAAGCCGGACTGGCCCAATCGGCCATCGGTCAGGGGAAAGTGGTGACCACACCCCTGCACATGGCCCTGGTGGCGGCGGGTATCGCCAACGACGGGGTGATGATGCGGCCCAAGGTGGTGGCCCAGGTGCGGAGCGGGGATGGCAGCATTTTATCCAATCCCGGCGAAAAGAAGTGGAAGAATGCTGTTTCTTCCCAGGCAGCCAGGGCGGTGAAAGATGCCATGGTTCAAGTGGTGGCGGAAGGCACCGGTCGCAGCGCTCAGTTGCCCGGTCTGGCCGTAGCCGGGAAGACCGGTTCTGCCCAGAATCCCCACGGCGCTACCCATGCTTGGTTTATTGGGTTCGCCCCTGCCGACCAACCCCGGGTGGCGGTGGCGGTGATTGTGGAAAATGTAGGTTACGGGGGCAGGGAAGCAGCTCCCATTGCCCGGCAAATCATGGGCAAAGCTTTAGAGATAACGAGGTGAGATAAATTGGATTTAATTGGCAAAAATTTAGGTAATCGTTATCAGATTATGGAGAAGCTGGGCGGCGGCGGAATGGCCGTGGTTTACCGGGCCAGGTGTTGTTTTCTCCAACGGGATGTCACCATCAAAGTGCTTCGGCCGGAGTATTACGGCGATGAGGATTTTGTGGAACGGTTCCGCAGGGAGGCTCAGGCGGTAGCCAGTTTGTCTCATCCTAATATTGTGAATGTTTATGATGTGGGTCAGGAAGATAATATCCACTATATCGTCATGGAGTATGTGGAAGGGAAAAATCTAAAAGAAGTTATCAGGGAAAGGGGACCTTTACCTATTGAGGAAGCGGTGGACATTGCCCACCAGATTTGTGAGGGTCTGGATCATGCCCATGAACACAACATAATTCACCGGGATATCAAGCCCCATAATATATTAATCACCAAAACCGGCCGGGTTAAAGTAACTGACTTCGGGATTGCTCGGGCCGCCACCGCTGCCACCGTTACCCAGACAGGGACCATCGTAGGCTCTGTCCACTACTTCTCCCCCGAGCAAGCCAAGGGCGAGGGTACCGGACACCGGTCCGACATCTACTCGGTGGGAGTAGTCCTCTACGAAATGCTGACGGGTAAGCTCGCCTTTGAAGGAGACACCCCCATTTCCGTTATCCTGAAACAGGTTCAGGCCGATCCTGAACACCCCTCCAAGTTAAACCCGGCGGTGACTCCGGAACTGGAGAAGGTGGTGCTGCGGGCCATGGCCAAGAACCCCGATTACCGCTATCAAACAGCGGGGGAAATGGCCCAGGATTTAAAGACCGTCCTGTTCGGCAAAATCGGGGAGGCCACCAGGAACATTGACGATGAATTCGCCACCAGAGTGCTGCCCATTAGCACTTTGGATCAAAAACCCCGGGTTATCCGAGCCGATAAGGATGAACCCAGGGAAGGAATGAAGAAGGACCGCAGATGGGTTTGGGCCATGGTAGCGGTACTGCTTTTAGGCTTGCTGGGCGGAGGTTTTGTCGCCTTTATGCAGGGCACCGAGGTATCCATGCCCAATGTGGTGGGCATGTCCAAGGAAGATGCCGAGCGCACCCTGGATGAGAAAGATCTTACCATGGTGGTGGATAGGGAGGAATATAGTTCCGAATACGATGCGGGCATTGTTACCTGGCAGTCGGAGAGCCCCCGCAAGACCATTAAGGCTGGCCGGGAGATCAGGGTTGTCATCAGTAAAGGCGAGGAAAAGATACCGGTACCGGCCCTTAAAGGACAGGACAGGGATCAGGCGGAGGTAATGTTGAAAAATAAGGGGCTGGATGTGGGTAGTGTTGGCGATGAATACAGTGACATAGTATCTGAAGGTTATGTTGCCCGCCAGGAACCGGAAGCCAATGCGGAGGTAGCCAAAGGCTCAAAGGTCAATATCTGGCTGAGCAAAGGGCCGGAACCCAAGAAGGTTATAGTTCCCGAGGTGGTTAAAAACTCCACCGAGGATGCTATTAATAAGCTCAAAGCCGCAGGTCTTAAAGTGGATGAGAACTTTACTTACCAGCCCAGTGATACGGAATATGAGGGTACCGTCATAGACCAAGACCCGGATGCCAATACCGAAGTCCAAGAAGGCTCCACCGTTAAGCTAACCGTATCCCAGGGCCCCGGCCCGGGAGAAAAACAGACATCTATCCCCGTGCCATTAACTCCCGAAGGTCAGATTTTTAACTTGACTGCTATAGTTTATGACAGTAAGGACCCCGGTGGCCGGAAAGAATATGAAGCCCAAGAATCGGGCGGTCGAACGGTAGCTATTCCGATAACGTATTATGGAACCGGTTATGTAGAAGTTCTGATAGACGGTAAGCCTAATGGGGAAAAGGTGGTCTTGCAGTAAGATTAGCTATCAGCCGTCAGCTGTCAGCTATCAGCTCTCAGCAAAAAGATAATTGCTGACGACTGACAGCTGATAGCTGATAGCTGATAGCTGACAAGGTGGTGATATATTGCGCCAGGGTACGGTGATTAAGGCCTACAGCGGCTTTTACTACGTCCGGGTGGGCGATACCCTGTTTGAATGCTCCCTGCGGGGGAGGTTTCGGAAAGAAAAACAAAATGTAATAACCGGTGACAGGGTGAAAATCAATATCCTTAAGGATGACAAAGGGGTAATTGAGGAAATCCTGCCCAGGGATAGCCAACTTATCAGGCCGCCCATTGCCAACGTGGAGCAAGTTATCATCATCATGGCGGTAAGGGACCCCAACCCGGATCTGAAGTTGCTGGATCGCTTGTTAATCCTGGCCCAGGCTGCCGAGATCAGCCCGGCCCTTTGTTTTAACAAGGCGGAATTGGTGGAAAGAAGCCAGGTGGAGGAAATGGCCCATATCTACCTAAGCCTGGGTTATCCTGTAGTAATTACCAGTGCCTTGGAAGGCTGGGGCCTGGATGACTTGCGAAGGTTACTCTTGGACAAAGTGTCCGTCTTTGCCGGCCCGTCGGGGGTGGGCAAATCTTCTCTTCTTAATGCCCTGCAACCGGGGCTGGCCTTGAAAACCGGCCAGGTCAGCGACAAGATTGGCCGGGGTAAACATACCACCCGTCACGTGGAACTTTTGCCCTTGGAGATCGGCGGTTTGGTGGCTGATACGCCGGGCTTCAGCACCTTATACTTACCTGAAATAACCCCTGAAGAGTTAGGGACATTTTTTCCTGAAATTCAAGAATATCAAGGTGGCTGCAGGTTTAAAGGCTGCCTTCACCATAATGAGCCTCAATGCGGGGTTAAAGATGCCCTGGAAGCCGGGGAAATTGATAATCGACGTTACCAACACTACCTTGAGCTATTGGCTGAGGTAAAGGCAAAGGGGAGGAAATACTAAATGGTTAAATTGGCACCTTCGATACTGTCAGCGGATTTTGCCAATTTGGGAGCAGATGTGGCCAAGGTAGAAGCAGCAGGTGCGGAGTATCTGCATATTGACGTAATGGACGGGCATTTCGTGCCCAATATTACCATCGGGCCCTTGGTGGTACAGGCTTTGCGGCCCAGGAGCAAAATGTTTTTCGATGTCCATTTGATGATTGCCGACCCGGATAAATACATAGATGATTTTGTCAAGGCCGGGGCCGACCTGGTAACAGTCCATGCTGAGGCCGCAACTCACCTCCACCGCACTCTGCAAAGCATCAGGGAGAAGGGAGTTAAAGCCGGGGTATCCTTGAATCCCGCCACACCTTTAGATGTATTGGACTATGTACTGGAAGAGGCGGATCTGGTACTCTTGATGAGCGTTAACCCTGGTTTCGGAGGCCAGAAATTCATTCCCCAGGTATTGGACAAGATTAGACGTTTACGCCGGACCATTAATGAAAGAAATCTCCAGATAGATATCCAGGTAGACGGTGGGGTCAACCCGGTTAACGCCGGTGAAATCTACCGGGCAGGAGCCAACATTCTTGTGGCCGGTTCGGCCATTTTTGGCGCCTCGGATATAGAAGCCGCTGTCAGAGCTATCCGGGAAGCCTGCAGTTAGCGAGTAATTGTTCCAATAGTAGAGGAGGTTAGCCCATGCCCAGAACTGGACTGATATACTCTAACCAGTACCTCGACCACGTGACTTCAGGCGATGTAGAAAGCCCGGCCCGGCTGAAGGCCATAATGAGTGTTCTTAAATCCTCTCAGTTATGGACACAAATCCAGCACATCGACCCCTACCAAGCACCCCTGGAAGCTATTGCTGCCTGTCACAGCAAGGAGTACCTGGAGGAGCTCCGGGGTCTGGCCCAAAAGGGCGGCGGCCCTTGGGATGAGGATACTTCTGTCGGTCCGACCAGTTTTGAGGTGGCCCGGTTGGCGGCAGGAGGAGCCCTGGCCGCCGTGGATGGGGTGATGGAAGGGACGGACGGGGTGCGGCCCCGGGCTTGGCTATAACATCAATGTTCCTGTACCCAAACAGACCGGCGATGCCGGTTATTATTACATTTTCACCAGGATTCTGGAGCCGGTCGTAAAGCGATATAACCCGGAATTAATCCTCTTATCCGCAGGGTTTGATGCCCATTTTAACGACCCTTTGTCAACTTTGGAACTGACTGCTTCCGGTTACGGGCGGTTAGCGGAAATACTGGCAAATTTAGCTGATGAGGTCTGCCAGGGCCGCCTCGTAGCTATACTGGAAGGGGGCTATGACCTGGAAACCCTGGGTTATTCGGTATTGACCCTGCTAAACTCCTTTACCGGCGCAGGCCAGGAAGTGGTTGACCCAATCCCTACTCCACCCAACTTGGTAAGACCCCCTACCAGGCTTCGCATCGATGATGCCATAGAAATACTAAAGAAATACTGGCAGCTATGAGCAGGGAGTTAATTATCAGAGGTCATCATCTCTTGTGTATGTTAGGTTTCCGGGGTGAGGGCTACAATGAAGCTTTTGTGGCCAATATGGGTAAGGTAGTGAAACAATACAAGGGGGATTCCGGCCTTGAGATTACGGTGGCAGACCATCATGATGACATCTGTCGGGCTTGTCCCCATTTGCAGGAAAAATTTTGCCGACAATCGGATGGTTCAGATGAGCGATTGGCGGCTATTGATAGGGAAGTTTTGGTCCGGCTGGGGCTAAAACCTGGACAAAGGGTAACCCTGAGGGAGATTAGGGAAAGGATTAAGGAGAATATTAAACCTAGCCACCTTGCGGAGATCTGTCAGGACTGCCGTTGGTTGCCTTTGGGGTTTTGCCAAGAAGGGGTAAGGGAGTCGTCAGTCTTTAGTCGTCAGCTGTTGGCCATGGGGAGGGAAGGGTCATATGCCAAATAAAGTTAGCTCCTACCGAATTCCTTCTTACCTTTATAATTTAGCCAGCGGGTGATGATAGTTCTTATCTTTTTTTGCCGGTACAATAATAACCCTTTTATAAATAACCGTCCCCTGGGGTTGAGATACTTTCGGGGGGCTTTCTTAATTGCTTGGTCAATTGCTGATGGGGGAAGATTTTCGATTTTATTAATCATTGGCTCCAATTTTTCCCTGGAAAAACCTAAGTTAAGGAATCCTTTGGGAACAGAATGAAATCGCCATAGTCTTTCCCAATGCCGGGATTTCCATTCTCCCCGCTTCCATTTGTGGGGTGAATCGTGGAGGGTATGACCATGATCGATAAGATACCAATCGAATTTATCGGCAGGGTTATTCCGGTAAAGAACGAGGTTCCTTCCTAAAGCTCGGTCGATATTGACGATCCAGGCATCAAAAACTACTATTGAACATAATAAGTTAGCATTGTTAACATGTTCGTTGGGATTATGATGGATTTTTTTTGCTTCTTCCCAAGTAATTACTTCTTTGGCTGATACACCCACGGATACTAATCCTTTTTGCGGCGCTCCGGTGGGGCCCCTTACAACCGCCAGGTCCAGGTTAGCAACAGGCAGCCCTAGTTCTTTAGCTAGGGCCGCTGCAATTAACTCGTCAGCAATCATGGGTCCGGAATAGTACCATTGTCTAGGGGTAGTAAACTTAAAATAACCACGTTGGCCAAATTGATTTTCCACTATCCAGACTTGGCCCTGGAGCTTATTTTTATAAAGTTTCTTAAACACCCATTGATTTTTTACCATCTAGCTTCCCCTATCTTAACAAACGAAGAAACACTTCTTTGTAGCGGTTAGCAACCTGAGGCCAACGGTAACCGGTGGCTCTTTGGCGACCGGCTTCAACCCTGGCTCTGGTACGGGAAGTATTTTTCCAAGTATTTTCGATGGCCTTGGCAATGGTGGTACTATTAACATTGAGGATGATTTGTGCTACACTGCTATCAACATGTTCGGCTAATCCGCCGGAGCGGGTAGATATTAAGGGAATACCGGTAGCCATGGCTTCCAGAGCTACTAGGCCAAAGGACTCCTGGCGACTGGTGACAACAACCCCTCCATAAGAATGATACATGTTTCGTACCTGTTTAGGGGTTTTATATCCTTGCCACCGTATTTTGCCGGTGATGCCCAGATCCCGTACTAAAGACCTTAACTGAGAACGGCGTTTTTCTGAACCTGTTCCCACCACATCAAGTCGTACTTGCGGGTATCTTTTGGCGAGAAGGGTAATGGCATTTAAAAGTTC
>JAJZSN010000157.1 GCA_021849745.1 Bacillota bacterium
AGGGGCTGATTCTCTAGATATTGTTGAACTGGTAATGGCCTTCGAAGAGGAGTTCGAAATGGAAATTCCTGACGAAGATGCAGAAAAGATCCGTACTGTAGGTGATGTAGTAAACTACATTCAGGAAAACAAATAGTCCTTTTTTGCCCTATGTCCCGTGGGGAACTGCGGGACTTTTTCCGAAAGTTCGGGGGTTGCCATAACCCTCTCTAGATAGATAACAAAATTGTTGTGTTTTGACATGAAACGGAGGAGTTTGCCTTGAATCTTCCAATGCTGAAAATTGGCGATCTAACCCCCAAGTTCCCCATAATTCAGGGTGGCATGGCGGTGCGTATATCCACAGCCAATCTGGCTGCAGCAGTAGCTGAAGAAGGTGGTATCGGCCTGATAGCCGGAACCGGTATGACAGTAGAAGAATTGAAAGAAGAGATTAGAAAAGCCAGGGAGTTAACCAAAGGAATTATTGGAATCAATGTCATGTTTGCTGTTACTGAATTTGCCAATTTGGTTAAAACCGCCATTGCCGAAGGTATTGATTTGGTGGTATCGGGAGCCGGCTATTCCAGGGATATGTTTACCTGGGGAAAAGAAGCAGGGGTGCCTATTGTACCTATGGTTTCCAGTGCCCGTTTGGCCAAACTGGCCGAGAAAATGGGAGCAGCGGCCGTAGTAGTGGAAGGAAGAGAAGCAGGTGGACACCTGGGAACCGACCGATCCATGCGGGAAATCTTGCCTGAAGTTAAAGCTGCCGTCAAGATCCCGGTGATTGCTGCCGGTGGTATTGTGGACGGTGAAGATATAGTTGAGGTACTGCGTCTGGGGGCTGACGGGGTGCAGATGGGCACCCGTTTTGCCGCCAGCAAGGAATCCAACGCATCCGACGAATTTAAGCAGCTTTACCTGGAGTCTGACAGTGAAGACGTGGTTTTGGTAGACAGTCCGGTAGGTCTTAAAGGCCGGGGGTTGCGGAACTCCTTTTATGATAAAGTTACCTACGGGGAAGGCGTTAAGGTCGTCAATTGCCATAATTGTCTTAAGCATTGCTCACGAAGATTCTGTATTCTGGATGCTTTGGAAAAAGCCCAGCAAGGTGATATGGAAAAAGGCCTGGTTTTCTCCGGCGAGTTTATCCATAAAATTAAAGAGATATTATCTGTCAAGGATATTTTTAAACAACTAATTAGCTATGTAGAAAAGGCATAAGGATAGTTCGAAAAGTGACTGCTTTTCGAACATCCACTTAAAGCGAGGTGTTTTAAGCTTTGTCCAGAAGAGTGGTTATTACCGGGGTTGGTGTTATTTCACCTGTTGGCACAGGAGTAGAAAAATTTTGGTCGGCTTTACAGGCCGGAACTTCGGGTATCAAGCCTATTACCGGTTTTGACGCAGCCAAACTGCCTACAAGAATAGCTGGTGAAGTAACTGATTTTGAGCCTACCGATTATTTTGATAAAAAAGAGGCACGGAGACTTGACCGCTGTATTCAGTTTGCCGTTGCGGGTACCAAGATGGCGTTAGATGATGCCGGGTTAAATCCTGCGGAAATGGATCTTGACCGGGTAGGGGTCATCTATGGAACAGGTATAGGTGGTATGCATACCTTGGACGAGCAAGCTGCGGTAATGAACAATAAAGGTCCTGACCGCATTAGTCCTTTTTTCGTACCCATGATGATTGCCAATATGTCGGCGGCCCAGATTGCTATTACTTTTGGTTTTCGCGGACCTAATGTTACCACCGTGACCGCTTGTGCTTCCAGTACTAACTCTATTGGTGATGCCCTGCGGGCGTTACAGCGGGGAGATGCTGATGTGGTGATTACCGGCGGTTCGGAGGCCCCTATAACTGCCTTATCTATGGCTGGGTTTTGTTCCATGCGGGCCATGTCGGTGCGCAATGAAGAACCAACCAGGGCCAGTCGCCCCTTTGATACAGAACGAGATGGTTTCATAATGGGTGAAGGAGCGGGAATCTTAGTTCTCGAAACCCTAGAAGGAGCTTTAGCCAGGGGTGCTAAGATTTATGCTGAGGTGGTCGGTTATGGCGCTACTTGTGATGCCAGCCATATCTCTGCTCCCCATCCGGAAGGAATCGGGGCGGCCAAGGCTATGGAGCTTGCCATCAAAGATGCCGGTCTAAAGCCCGAGGATGTTGATTATATCAATGCCCATGGTACTTCCACTCCTCTAGGAGATAAGTGCGAAACCCTTGCCATTAAAAAGGTCTTTGGGGAACATGCCTATAAATTGGCGGTAAGTTCCACCAAATCCATGACCGGTCATTTACTGGGCGGGGCCGGAGGCCTGGAAGCAATTATTTGTGCCCTGGCTATTAAGGATGGGGTGTTACCTCCCACCATTAACTTGGAGAATATCGATCCTGATTGCGACCTTGATTATGTACCCAACCAGGCTAGAAAAGGGGAAGTTAATGTAACCATATCCAACTCCTTTGGTTTTGGCGGACATAATGCTACTGTGCTTTTAAGAAAGATTTAGGGGTCAGCCGTCAGCTGCCAGCTATCAGCTAAAAAAAGACCCGGAAGAATGACTTTAAGCTGACAGCTGATAGCTGACAGCTAAAAAAGGTGACAAACATGCCTGTAAGAATGAGCGTAATAGAACAACTTAAACAATACCTGGGGTTTCAGTGGCGGGATGAAGGGCTGTTGCAGACAGCCCTTACTCATACTTCCCATGCCAATGAAAATAAAGCGATACGCAGGATAGAACACAATCAACGATTGGAGTTTCTGGGGGATTCTGTCCTAGAACTGGTAATTAGTGAAGAGTTAT
>JAJZSN010000158.1 GCA_021849745.1 Bacillota bacterium
TACCTGTTCCGGGGCTACAGGCCGACCTTCACCGCCGGAATCAGGGAGAACCTTCAGATGAAGCTGCCCCTGCTGCAGGCCGGTAACTTCAAGCAATACCCCCTGTCCTTTTTGCATTGGAACCTGGGTTTCGGCCAGAATCTTTTCCCCGTTTAACATAATTAGAGCCTGCCCCCCCGCCAGGATTTCCAGCACTCTGGCGGCCAGGACTTGACCCACTTGAACCCTGGTTAAGGAATCCGAGTTATTGACCAAGATATTAAAAAAACCGGTAAAATCTTGATTAACCCTCATCGTATCCCCCCTAACCCCTATCTAAAAAACCACAAAAGCTGCGCCGGTGAACAGGACTTAATCCATGAACTTTCAGAGCCTCTACATGTTCGGCGCTGCAATAGCCTTTATGCTTGGCAAATCCATAATGGGGAAATTGGCTGTCCAATTCCTCCATCATCCGATCCCGGGTTACTTTTGCCAGAATGGAAGCCGCCGCAATGGACATACTTAAGGCATCCCCGCCGATGATGGGGCGTTGGGGAGATGTCACCCCAGGTATGGTTACAGCATCCACCAGGATGAATTCAGGTACCTGGGACAGGTTGTTTACAGCCAGGTTCATGGCCCGCAGGGAAGCCTGGAGGATGTTGATTTCTTCAATAACCTCCACCCCTACTTCCTGTACCGACCAGGCTAAGGCCAGACCCTTAATCTCTGCGGCCAGTTGTTCACGCTTGGCCGCAGGCACCTTTTTGGAATCATTGAGTCCGATAATGCGACATCCGGGAGGTAAGATGACAGCAGCTGCCACTACCGGGCCGGCGACGGGACCCCGCCCCACTTCATCCACCCCGGCTATATACCGATAGCCCTGATTATGTAACTCCTCTTCCAGCAAGGCAAGCTGGTCCAGCCGCTGATATTCTTTGGCCAGCAGTTCCCGCCGCTGCATAATCTGTTGATGCAGCTGGCGCACCCCTGCCCGTGAGTCTATGGATAATAATTTCAGCAATTGATCACTAGGGTTCGGCTCATTATTGACGTAATCTTTAATCTGGCTAACAGTCATGGTACTAAAATCCATAGGAGCCTCCGGTTAGTTCAGCTGTCAGCTATCAGCTGTTTGTATTCTTATTAGCATTAAGATATATTTTCGGGGAAAAAGTCGAAAACCCTGCCGGAAAATAAAAATCCAGAGGGAAATCCCACAAGAGAATAAAAAAACGAATACGGAGGACTCCTAACACCTGACCCTTGACCGTTGAGGCCAGCTACTGAGCCGGCTCATCTAAAGTAAACAGTCCCAGTTTGCCGCTGCGGAACTCATCAAGGACGATTTGGGCGGCTTTTAGTCTGTCCACCACAGCTCCTTGGCGTAGACAGCCGCGTTTGGCCCCGATGGCCTCAAGCAATTGGTTGGCATCATCGGGTAAATCCGGTAGCTTGTAGCGTTCCTGAACCTTTTGAGGGGCTATGGCCGCTAACCGTTCCAATAACCGGACAACCAATTCTTCAATATCCATGGTAATGTCGCTGATGGCCCCGGTGAAAGCCAGCTTCAATCCCACCTCAGGGTCTTCAAATTTGGGCCAGAGAATCCCTGGTGTATCCAAAAGTTCAAAATCCTTGCCTACTTTGATCCATTGTTTACCCTTGGTAACCCCCGGTTTATCTCCTGTCTTGGCCGTGGCCTTACCGGCCAGTTTGTTGATAAAAGAGGACTTGCCCACATTGGGGATACCCACAATCATGGCCCTTACCGCCCTTGGCCGCATACCCTTGGCTTGCATAGCCGCCAGTTTGTCCGCAGCCAGTCTGCGGGCGGTAGCGGTTACCTGGGCGAGGCCCTGGCCGTTAATGGAATTCACCAAAACAGCCTCTAGGGTCATAGTCTTAAATTGCTTAATCCATTCACGGCAGACTTGGCTATCAGCCAAATCAGCCTTATTCAGCACCAACAACCGGGGCTTATTACCGATAATTGGGTCAATGTCAGGATTCCTGCTGCTCATGGGCAAACGGGCATCAACCAGTTCAATTACCACATCCACCAATTTCAAATGCTCCTGAACCAATCGTTTGGCCTTGACCATGTGGCCTGGATACCACTGAATATTCAACTTAGCCCCCTCTGACTCGGGCCGAGGATGATGTTCTTCGTTCATAGCAGCACCTACTTAGAAGCAGTATATGTACTTAAATCCCCAATAAAACCAATCCTGTTTATCGGCCAATAGAGAACAACGGCTTTACCCCTAATATTCTCCTTTGGGAGCATACCCCAAATCCTGCTATCTTCGCTGTTATTGCGATTATCACCCAACATAAGGTACCTATCCTGGGGAACGGTTACCGGTCCATAATTTCCATTCTGTTCAAGGTTCTGGGCTAAGTACGGTTCAGGCACCGGCTTCCCATTAATAATCAACTCATTATTCTTAATCTCTACAGTATCACCGGGGACCCCAATAATCCGCTTGATAAAATCCCTTTTTTCATCCAAAGGATATTTAAATACGATAACGTCCGCCCTTTGAGGTTCCTTGAAACGATAAAGAAATTTGTTAACAATAATCCGATCCCCTTCTGTCAAGGTAGGTTCCATGGAACCTGATGGGATATAAAAGGGTTGAAAGATAAAAAACCTTATAATTACCGCCAGGATGACGGCTATAATCACTGATTCTAGAATATCCCCAAAAATTACCCCGCTTTTTTTCATATAATAAGTGGCCTCCTTGGCA
>JAJZSN010000079.1 GCA_021849745.1 Bacillota bacterium
CGATCCCGGTGGTCACAGTAGTGACACTTAAGTGATCCATCGGTGGTGTGATAGGTCAATGGAACAGCACACTGGTGACACTTCATCACCAGACCACACTGGCGGCACACCACGAAAGTGGAAAATCCCCGGCGATTGAGGAAGAGAATCATCTGCTCCCCCCGGGCCAACCGGTCACCCATTTTATCCAGCAAAACCCGGCTAAATATACTTTTATGACCTTCTTGCAGCTCCAGCCGCAAATCCACAATTTCCACCGGAGGCAGAGGCCGGGAATCCACCCGGTCCTTGAGGGTGATCAGGCCGAATTCCCCTTGTTCAGCCCGGTAATAACTTTCCACCGCAGGGGTGGCGCTGCCCAGCAGCACTACCCCGCCTTCCAGTCTGGCCCGGGTAAGGGCCACCTCTCGGGCATGATACTTGGGGTTGTCCTCCTGTTTATAGGTTCCTTCATGTTCTTCATCAATTATAATCAAACCCAAGCGGTCAAAAGGGGCAAAGATGGCTGAACGGGCCCCCACCGCCACCTGGACCTGGTTTTCTTTAATCCGCCGCCACTCATCATATCTTTCCCCCAGGCTCAACCGGCTATGTAATACGGCTACCTTGCCGCCAAAGCGGCCCTTGAAACGGCTCACCATCTGGGGGGTAAGGGAAATCTCCGGAACCAGTACGATGGCCTGGCGGCCCATGGACAAGACCTTAGCGATAGACTGGAGATAGATCTCGGTTTTCCCGCTGCCGGTAACCCCGTGGATCAGATAAGTCCGGGGCCGCCCCTCCTCCAGGGCCCGGTAGATCTCCCCCAGGGCTGCCGCCTGCTCCGCCGTAGGCGCCATAGGCACCGTAGGCATGAAGGAACGCTCGGCATAGGGATCCCGGTGAATTTCTATGTCCTTAAGGGACAGCAAACCTTTTTGTACCAGGGCCTGCACCGTGGCCCCAGTAGTTTCGGCTGCGGCAGCCAGTTCGGTAATGGTGAAGCCCGGAGAAGCGGCAGCCAGGGCCAGGGCCTTGGCCTGCTTAGCGGCCCGTGGCCCTAACTGGGCCAGCTTCTCATTGACCTCAGCGGGGTTAAAGGTTATATCCACCACCGTCTTGGTCTTTTTCCCAACCTTGGCCTTGAAGGCGGTTCCCGTCTCCACCAGGCCTTTATCCTTCAAACTCTTGACCAGAGCATTAGCCTTCCGGGGACCCAGTTCCTTAACCAAGGCCCCTACCTCCGCTTCACCGCCATGGTCGTCCAGCAGCTCCAACACCCTTAATTGTGCTGAAGTGAGGCCTTCCGGAGCCTCCCCGACAAAGTCACTATTCAAAAGTTCCACGCCTGCCCCAGTAAGGGTAGCCAGCTTCTTACCCTCCATCTTAATCCCGGTGGGCATCACGCAATGAAGAGCCTCCACCAGGGTACAGGCATACTTCTTGGCCAACCAGCGGGCTAATCGGAGAAAAACCGGGTTGAAAACCGGTTGGTCATCAACCACACCCAGGATATCTCTGGTTTTATCAACCTCCGGCTTTTCCACTAACTCCATGACGTAACCTTCCAGACTGCGATTCTGAAAAGGCACCATCACCCTTACTCCCGGTTTAACCTTGTCCTGTAAATGGTCAGGAATGGAGTAGTGGAATCCTTTATCAAGTTTTTTGGTTTTCAAATCCACCACTACTTCAGCGAACCGGAAGGGCGCCATGGATTACCTCCTGCCAGGTTGGTATATTTTCATATAAATATAATTATAATTATACCAAAAAAAGAAGGGCGAATAAAGAAGGGTGTTAACTAATTAACTGCACTGCAAAAGATGCCGTTAATTAATCAACACCCAATAGAAAACCTAACCGATGTTACTATATGTCGACCACAGCAAAAGAGCCAAAATTCCGGTCCAAAAAGCATTAAGCCCTAAAGCAAAATAGGCCCAAATCTTATCCCCACGCCCTGCGAAATGGGCCACCACCGTCATAAATAGAAAGAGCCCTAAACTGATCAGCGGCGTTGCATAAAGATCGGTAGGTGAACCATAACGGTCAACCCCTTGGGGCCCCCAGTGGAGGGGTATTCGCTCCGGCAAATCAGGGATAATAGTATATACCCACAAGAACATAACCCCAATCACCACCAAGTTCACACCCAGCCAGCCCTGGAAAACCCGGTCTCGCCATAATTCCCCTGATTTAGCCAGATAATCCTCGCCCCTGAATTCAACCTGCTTCACCGTCAGGTCAGGCCTGGCTGATTTTAGAGCCTGAATAAACCCGTCCACATCGGCCGGCGAAAGGCCCACCGGTTCATACCCGGTTCGTAACAGAATCAGTCTCCCCCGTAAAGCGGTACAGTAAAGAGTGGCATCACCCAAGCCGGGAATGGTGAAACCGCCCAAATGAAACCCCGGCCAACTGCTGCCTAGGTTTTTCATGGCCTTCCAGGTACCGATATGCTCCTCTACGCCATTGATTTTTTCCAATGGAATTACTTTTTTGCTGAAACCATATTTAATCACCAAAGTATCCTTCTCAAAACGATACTCCATGTTTTTAACCGCATAGACTAGATAACCAATCAATCCTGAAACTATAGCCATTATTAAGCCATAGGGCAAAAGGTATAAGGGGGGAGTTTCATCGCTGATGACGATCGGCAACAGTATAATGCCCAGGACGAAAGCCAACAGAACTAGGCCCCATTTGAAACCATTACTCGATTGAGGTTTAAATGCCATCATAATTTAACACCCCCTAGAAATCCTTGCGGTAAAGCCAACGGTCAGCCAGCAGGTATAACCCCGATGAAAGTAAAACCATAATTACAGCGGTCAGCCAGGGAAAACCGACTCCCTCGAAAATAGACCACCCCTGCTCCCGGCTGACCCTCAAAACCCCTTCCACTTGATAAAAACTGGTTCTTGTTGATGGGATCCAAGCCATCGGTGGGTTCATCCAGAATCAACAGCTCCGGCCTGGCCCCCAGGGCCGCCACCCAAAGCCAATTGATTCTTCATCCCCTTGGATAAATTACCCACTTTTTGCTTCCGGGGCAACTGGAACAATTCCAGATAGCGGTCCACCAGAGGCTGATCCCATGAAGGATAACAGTCTCGGCAAAACCTTAAAATATCCTGGACCTTATAATAATCATAAAGAGCAGATGTTTCCGGCACATAACCAACCCGAACCAAAATATCTACAGTTTGCCGGGTCACATCATAACCCAACACTCTGGCCTCACCAGCAGTGGGCCGATTCAAACCCAGGAGCAGCTTAATAGTGGTGGTTTTTCCTGCCCCGTTTGGGCCCAGAAAACCATAAATACTCCCCCTAGGCACCGCCAAATCCAAACTCTCCACCGCCGTCATCAGCCCAAATGTCTTAGTCAACCCATAAGTTTCTATGGCCAAATCGTTAATCATCCTTCTCCCCCCATTCTTCATTAGTTTCCGGAGACCAACTACGTAATTTTTCTAGAAAAATCTTCTGTAATTCACTGTGATTTATCCGAAGGTGATGGGCTTCTACCAGTACCCTCTCAATGGTCTCAGTAAGCACCTGTAACCGAGCCTCTTTTTTTAGCACTGAATTACCCTCGGCAACAAAGGTCCCGCGGCCCCGTAAGGTCTTAATGACCCCCTCCCGTTCCAGTTCCTGATAGGCCTTGGCAATAGTATTGGGATCTACCGTAAGTTGAACTGCCAGTTCACGAACGGATGGTAGTTGGTCTCCCGGATTTAACATCCCACCGGCTACGGCTCTTTTAACCTGATTGAGAATTTGCATATAGATGGGCAAACCATTGCTGGGATCAATTTTAAACCACAACCCAATACCCCCCTTCCGTGTTTCGGTGTATTATAACATTAGTACACTTATATTATATGACTAACCTTTAGAAAAAGCAAAATTTTCTAATGTTTCAGATAAAACAGCATTAAAAACGGGGCTAACCCTTGAGGTTGCCCCATTTCTTTTTGTGAAATATCGCCCTATCTTTTCAACACTGCGGTTAAAGCTTCTTCAGCCGAAGGATACCGGAATTCAAAACCTGCCTCCAGGGCCTTCCGGGGCAGAACCCGCTGCCCGTACAACACCATCTCGGCCATCTCACCCAGAGCCAGACGCAGAACAAATGCCGGTACCGGCAACCATGACGGCTTATCCATCACCCTGCCCAATACAGTACAAAAATTCCCCATAGTCAAAGGCTCTGGCGCTGTCCCATTAACCGGACCCTGAAGGCCCGGATTTTCAATGATAAACCTAATCATCCTCGCCAAATCATCAACATGAATCCAGGAAAACCATTGCTGACCAGTACCCAGGGGACCGCCCAAATATAACTCAAAAGCTGGAATCATCCGCTCAAGGGCTCCCCCTTCACCCAAGACCACCCCAATCCTGACAGTTGCTACCCTAACCCCTATTTCTTCAGCCTTGTAAGCCTCCGCCTCCCAAGCCCGGCAAACCCCGGCCAGAAAATCCTGTCCGGGAGAAGCGTTTTCAGTTATTTCCTCATCCTGACGGGGGCCATAATAGCCCACAGCGGATGCGCTTACCAAAACTCCGGGCTTAACCTCTAACTTAGCCAGGGCCTTGACGATGGCCCGTGTGGTCTGAACCCTACTTTCCAGAATCCGATTTTTCTTGGCCTTTGTCCAGCGACCGCTGCCAATGGACTCCCCGGCCAAATTGATAACACCATCTACTCCGTCAAAGGCTCCCGCCGGTATATCTTTATCGGGACCTTGCCATTCCACAATTCGCACCCGGTTATCAAGGAACCTCCTGGCTCGGACCAGATTGCGTACCAATACCACTACCTGATACCCCGAGGTGAGCAGTTCCCGACATAAACGGCGGCCCACAAAACCCGACCCGCCTGTGATAAGTATCCTCATTCTCTCTCTCCTTACACTAAACATTCCATAGTCTTATGAAGACAAATAATCCTAACCCCTACCACAATTAACACAAGGGTAAATTTCTGAAGGTATATCTGTTTCCATATTGTTTCTACACATCTTCTCATTTTCCTGCAGAACTTCCAATCCCGTTACATCCTGCCAAATACGGTTGACATGTTATATTTATTATTTAGCCTTAATAAAACAATATCTTGTCAGGCAACCTAATATATTATATTATTAAATTTAGTTGACCAATCAACCATCTTGAAAGGAGCTAATATATGCAGCCACAACAAAACTCGTTATGGTCAAAGGATTTTACCCTTTTCTGGCTTACTAATTTCCTCATGGCAGTAGGTTTCTATTTCCTTCTTCCCACCATACCTTTTTATGCCGTCAAAGTACTTGGGGCAGATGAAAGTCAGGTGGGTTATATCATCGGAATCTATACCCTATCGGCCCTGGCCATCAGACCTCTGGCCGGCTATGCTCTGGATTCAATGGGACGAAGGAAGATTTACCTTTGGGCCATGGCGGTTTTTGGCTTACTGATTGGCACATATTACTTTGCCACCAGTTTGATTATCCTCCTGGTGTTACGGCTGATTCACGGGTTTAGTTGGGGAGTAACAACCACAGGTGGAGGAACTATAGTTGCTGACATCCTGCCGCCCCAGCGCCGGGGAGAAGGGGTGGGTTACTTCGGCTTATCCATGAATCTGGCTATGGCCATCGGACCAGGGATTGGTTTGTGGCTGATGAACGACAACCGGTATGCTATGTTATTTTTTGGTTCCATGATTATGGTGGCCATGGCATTTTTGCTGGCTAACCTCATCACCTATCCCAAGGTCCCTTTAACTAAAAAATCCCTTTCCTGGGAAGCTTTCTTTGAGAAAAAGGTCGCACCTGCTTCTATCGTTATGTTCTTTACCACCCTGGTTTATGGTGGTGTGATAACCTTCATTACCCTTTACAGCCAGGCAATAGGTATTAAGAACGGAGGCCTTTTCTTTCTATCCTATTCCATTGCTTTAGCTTTAGTCCGACCCCTGGCCGGGAAGCTGCTGGATCGCCGTGGGCCCGGATTGGTGGTAACCCTTGGGTTCATCAGCATGATTACCGGATTTGTGCTCTTATCGGCCAGCCAAGGTTTATATAGCTTTATGGCAGCTGCCATATTCATGGGTTTTGGTTACGGTGCGGTCTGGCCCACCCTACAGACCATGGTTATCAACATGGTTGAACCCCACCGCCGGGGAGTAGCCAATTCCACCCTTTTCTCGGCCCTGGATCTAGGCATTGCCGGAGGCTCAGTCCTATTGGGCTGGCTTGCCAACTTCACCTCTATGAAAACCATGTATTTGATTAGCGCTATAATTATTATTATACCCATGCTATACTTTTTCCTGTATGTGGCCAAAGACTATAAGGCCAAAATGTTATTGTTAAAGGATGAGCATCATGATTGATTTGCGAGACAACGTAGGCAGGTACGTATCCATGACATATCGGCATACAATCTCCTATATGGCCAGAAAAATGGAGGCTTTACAGATTGGAGCCGGACAATACCCCTATCTTTTTACCCTTTATTTAGAAGACGGCCAGTCCCAGCAAAGCCTCACCGACCGGATGCTGGTGGATAAAGCGGCTACGGTGCGGTCCATCAACAAGCTGGAGGAGGCGGGTTATGTAGAGAGAAGGCCAGATTGTATAGATAAGCGCTCCTACCGGATTTTCCTGACCGAAAAGGGGCGAACCGTCAGACCCCAGTTGGAGGCAATAGTCCAAGAGGTTCAGGAAATATTGCTGGATAATATGTCCACTGAGGAAAAAATTATTTTGAAAAGGTTAATGCAACAAATAGCCCGAAATATTGTAAAAGCTGTACGATGATATCGTAGAAAAAATAAAGGATATGGGTTGCTGCCTTTTGCAGAAACCACATATCCTTTATTTTTATGGAAATCCCACGCCCTACTTAAATCCCGGCGTCCTTTTTCAAAGCGTCAACTTTATCCAGCCGCTCCCAGGGGAGGTCGATATCGGTTCGGCCAAAATGCCCGTAAGCAGCGGTCTGTTTATAAATAGGCCGCCGCAAGTTCAGCTCTTTAATAATCCCGGCGGGCCGCAGGTCAAAGTGCTTCTGCACCAGTTCCACCAGCTTCTCCTCGGGAAGTTTGCCGGTGCCGAAGGTCTCGACCAGGATCGAAACAGGACGGGCCACCCCGATAGCGTAAGCCAACTGAACCTCGCAACGGTCAGCCAGTCCAGCGGCCACAATGTTCTTGGCCACATAGCGGGCCGCATAGGCAGCAGAACGGTCAACCTTGGTGGGGTCCTTCCCGGAAAAAGCACCGCCGCCGTGGCGGGCCATCCCACCATAAGTGTCCACGATAATCTTCCGTCCGGTCAGACCTGCATCCCCCTGAGGGCCGCCGATAACGAAACGGCCGGTGGGGTTAACGAAGTATTTTGTTTTGTTATCCAGCAATTCAGCAGGAACAATAGGCTTGATAACCTTCTCAATCATGTCCTCCCGGATGTTTTCCAAGGATATGTCAGGTTTATGCTGGGTGGAAATAACGATGGTATCTACCCGGATAGGTTTGTCGTCAACGTACTCAACGGTTACCTGGGTCTTACCGTCAGGACGCAGATAGGACAGTTCCCGCTTTTTGCGCACCTCGGATAATCGGCAAGCCAGCTTGTGGGCCAGGGAGATGGGTACAGGCATGAATTCAGGAGTTTCATTGGTTGCATACCCGAACATCATCCCCTGGTCACCGGCCCCGATGGCCTCAATCTCAGCATCGGACATCTCCCCGGTTTTGGCTTCCAGAGCCTTATCAACGCCCATGGCAATGTCAGGGGACTGTTCATCAATAGAAGTCAGCACAGCACAGGTTTCACTGTCAAAACCGTATTTGGCCCGGGTATAGCCGATTTCCCGGATGGTTCCCCGGACGATTTTTGGAATATCTACATAGCAACCGGTGGTTATTTCACCCATTACCAGCACCAGACCCGTGGTTACCGAAGTTTCACAAGCCACCCGGGCGTTGGGATCCTGGGCAAATATAGCATCCAGCACCGCATCGGAAATCTGGTCGGCGATCTTATCAGGATGACCCTCGGTCACCGATTCAGAGGTAAAAAGTCTCTTAGCCAAAGCCATCAGCTCCTTTTACTGTTAGTTATATATTATGTAACACTTTCAGACTTTGTTGATTAACCCCACAACTTTATCCAATATAACGTTAGCTACCTGATCCTTAGTAAGCTGAGGTAGTTCCTCAATTTGCCCGCCGGGAAACAATAGCTTGACGATGTTGGTATCCGCCCCGAAACCGGCTCCCGGTTGGGTTACATCATTGGCTACGATAAAGTCAAGGTTCTTCCGGGTAATCTTATCCCTGGCGTAAGCCACCAGGTCATTAGTTTCGGCGGCAAAGCCAACCAGGATTTTATCCCCTTTATTCTGTCCCAATTCCAGAAGGATATCAGGGTTGCGTTCCAATTCTATGGTCAGGTCGCCTTCTTTTTTCTTAACCTTGCGATCACTGACCTCTTTGGGCCGGTAATCTGCCACAGCTGCAGATTTGATTACCACATGGGCATCAGGATAGTGTTCCTGCACCTGT
The DNA here is from genome assembly GCA_021849745.1 of Bacillota bacterium. Taxonomy (GTDB): domain Bacteria; phylum Bacillota; order Carboxydocellales; family JAJZSN01; genus JAJZSN01. Next base: position 8,549 of record JAJZSN010000079.1, read on the forward strand.
TGGTACATCTCCAGGGCCGCCCCCACTTGGATAACCTGTACCCCGGCCGGAGCATCCAGATTGGTGGGTCCTGAAACCAGGACCACCTCAGCACCCCGCTCCCGAGCGGCCCGGGCAATGGCGTAGCCCATCTTGCCGGTGCTGCGGTTGGAAATAAACCGCACCGGATCAATGACTTCCCTGGTTGGCCCAGCGGTAACCAAAACCTTTTTCCCCGCTAAGTCCTGACAGGAGTTGACCACAGCCACAACCTTGTTGATAATCTCCTCCACCTCAGCCAAGCGACCCTTGCCGGAATAACCGCAAGCCAACAATCCTACCCCTGGTTCCACGAAATGAACTCCGAGGCGAGCTAATTTCCCGATGTTATCCTGAACTACCGGGTTTGCATACATGTGAACATTCATGGCCGGGGCCATAATCACCGGAGCACTGGTAGCCATGACGGTGGTGGACAGCATATCATCAGCTATCCCGTTAGCAATCTTGCCAATGATATTGGCTGTCGCCGGAGCGATGAGAAAGGCATCTGCCTTATCCGCCAAAGCCACATGCTGAACTTCCCACTCCTTAGGCTCGTCCCACATACAGGTAACCACCCGCTGGCGGGACAAGGTCTGAAAAGTTAACGGGGCAATAAATTTCTGAGCCGATTCAGTCATAATCACATGAACCTCCGCTCCCAGCTTAACCAACCGACTCACCACCTCCGCCGCCTTATAAGCCGCAATCCCCCCACTAACCCCCACCACTATACATTTGTTTGCTAACAAGCCACTCACCTCCGCCCCCCAGCCTTTAATCTTTAAGCTGACAGCTGATAGCTGATAGCTGACAGCTACTTAATTCCCATCTTAGTCCGCTCGTAAGTGACTTTATTCTGGGCAATCTCCTTCAGGGCCAGGGTAACAGGTTTTGTGGATTTTACCTGCACCAAGGTGTTTTCCCCTTCGGTAATGTTTCTGGCCCGTTTGGCCGCAGCCACTACGAGGGTATATTTGCTATCCATCTTGTTCATTAGTTCATCCAGTGATGGTTTATTCATCTTTGAACCCCTCCACTATTCTGTCATAATCTTCTATCGAAACCGGTTATTTAATCCACCCGGTAATCAACCCTTTTAGGACGACACCGTTCAGCCAATATTACAGCCTCCAGTTTAACTGCGGCTGCATCCATAGAATCGTTAATAATAACATAATCATACCGATTAACATAAGCCAACTCACCCACGGCGTTTTTCATCCGTTTGGCAATAATCTCAGGGGAATCAGTCCCGCGGTTAATCAGCCGCTGCTCCAACTCCTTCATGGAAGGTGGCAGGATATAGATGAAAACGGCATCGGGAAACTTCTCTTTAACCTGCAGGGCGCCCTGAACATCGATTTCCAGAATGATATCATTACCACCGGCTAGGGCCTCCATTACCGGTAGCCTAGGGGTGCCGTAATAATTATCATGAACCGGAGCCCATTCCAAGAGTTCTTCTTGGGCTATCATTACCTCAAATTCTTCCCTGGATTTGAAAAAATAATCTTCACCATCCCTTTCCCCAGTACGGGGCGGCCTGGTGGTTGCCGATATGGAATACCGGACTTCCTGATACTTCCCCATGAGAGCCTTGCATAAAGTACCTTTGCCGGCTCCGGAAGGCCCGGACACCACCAGCAGCATACCTTGACGTATCATGATAACCTCCGCTTACTCGGCAGAATCATCATGATGACTGGACTCCTTGGTGGCCAAACGATGGGCCACCGTCTCCGGCTGAACAGCGGAGAGGATGACATGATCGCTATCGGTGATGATGACGGCCCTGGTCCGTCGACCGTAAGTAGCATCAATTAACATCCCCCGGTCCCTGGCTTCCTGAATGATTCTCTTTATGGGTGCAGATTCCGGACTGACAATGGCGATAATCCGATTAGCTGAAACGATATTTCCAAAACCGATATTAATAAGTTTGATATCCATTATTATATTCCTCCCATTTTTTTAGGTTCATAGTTCATAGTTCGTAGTTTTTTGGGTAAATTTTTTTCTTTCAACTATGAACTACGAACTACGAACCTCTTTCATTTTAGCCCAGCTTCTCCAGCAGCGCTTCCCTCTGCCTTGGTCCCAGGCCTTGCAGGCGTCTGGCGGCATTGATGCCTATCTCCTCCATAATCCGCTCGGCAGTAATCTTGCCCACATTGGGCAAGGATTCCAGGAGGTAGCGAATACGCATCTTACCCACCACTTCGTCGTCGACAAGGGAAAAGATCTCCCGCAAATCCACCAAACCTGCTTTTAACTGCTGACGCAACTGGCTCCGTTGGGTTCGCATCAACTGGGCTTTGCGCAAAGCTTCCTGTTTCTGTTCATGGGAAAGTTCAGGCACTCCCATGGCCTCACCCCCTATTCAATATTCTGCACCTGTTCCCTGATTTTTTCAATTTCGCTCTTAATCTCGACTACGGCAGCGGATATCTTCAGGTCACTGGACTTAGATCCGATGGTATTAACCTCCCGGTTCATTTCCTGCACTAAGAAATCCAGCTTGCGTCCAACAGGCTCATTTAATTCCAAGCTATTACCGGCCTGTTCCAGATGGCTGTTCAGGCGGACAATTTCCTCCGTAATGGCGCTGCGGTCCGCAAAAAAAACCACTTCCGCAGCTAAACGACCCTCATCTATCTCCACCCCGGGAACCATACCCTGTACCCTGGACTGGAGTTTCTGACGGTATTCTTCCACCACCTGGGGGGCCCGGTCCCCGATATCCTTGACTAACTCCCTAATCAACTTCAATCTATGTAACAGATCGGTTTTAAGTTTAGTCCCTTCCACCTGGCGCATAGCCACCAGTTGGCCCGCAGCCTGCCTTACTGCCTGCTCCAAAATCGACCAAAACTGTTCAAGGTCGTCTTCCTCTTCCTCGGTTTTAAGCACATCGGGAAAGTTGACTATCCTAGCCGGGTCAACTATGCCCGGAAGGCTTAGGGAGTCCTCCAGTTCTTTCAAGGCGTTATAATAGGCCCTGGCTAAAGCAAGGTCTACCTTTACTTGCTTGGGCCGTTCCCCCGTCTCTCCCACCGAAACGAAGACATCCACCCGTCCCCGGGCCACCTGTTCCAAAACAGTTTTGCGCACTCTTTCTTCCAAAGCTGAATACTGCCTGGGCATCCGTACCACCACTTCACTGAAGCGGTGATTTACCGAACGTAGTTCCACTGTAATTTCCTTGCCCAATCCCCGGGCTTCCCCCCGGCCATAACCGGTCATACTCTTTACCAAAAAGGTCAACTCCTTAATCTTATCGAACCTGTGGGCTCTAATCAATATTTTTTACCTAATGCTAATGTATATACTAAAAAGGAAGTTAAAACCACCGGTATAGAAAACTAAGTTTTTCCAGTAGTAATCATAAAACTTATACTTCGACCAATATAAGAAAATTCCTTCGAAAAATCGTGAAAAAACCGGATATATTTTATAAAAAAAAGCTTTCCCAAAAGTAAAATTACTTCTGGAAAAGCCTTTTCGTTAAATCCTGTTAATAACCGGCGGAAAAGAAACTGATTAAGGTTGAGCCGATCAAACTCAGTGATAGTAAAGTCACGAGAGTGATAACGGCAATTTTTTTGAAATTTAAACCGGACTTAATCCGTGCCTCTCTAGCTTCATTATATTTTGCATTTTTATACTTTTTAGCCATCTATATCCCTCCGTTTTCAAAACTTAAAAGTTATTACCAAGTCTATGTTAATACTTGTACTATAACCTGTCAATAGGAAAAAAGCCCAACCAAAATATACCCTGGTTAGGCAGCTAGAATCTGTATATTATTTCCCCACAACTAGATAACATAATCTTCAGGAATAAAAATTTTCAAATCTTTCGGCTTTACATATACGGTCTCTCCCGTTTTCAGGGCCAGTTCCCGGTACCGTTCCTTGCTCAATTCCGCTTCCACCAGTTCCCCGGTATCTTCCCTTTTCAATTCAAGATGAACCACCGGTCCTACCGCCCGGATGAAAAGAATGTGCGCCGGAATCAATTCATTCCCCCTGGCCTCCCTCTCAATTTCAAAATCATGGGGACGGACATAACTAATGGCTTCAGTATCTAATGTATGGGCATATTGTGGCACATCAACTTCAATTGAACCGATACGAACCTTGCCTTGGTGAATCCGGCCGTGAAAAAGATTGACATTACCCAAAAAATTATAGACAAAGGGAGTCTGGGGGCGCTCGTAAACCTCCTCGGGGCTGCCCAGTTGTTCAATCCTCCCTTCATTGAGGATAACAATCCGATCGGCCACATCCAGGGCCTCTTCCTGGTCATGGGTCACGAAAACACTGGTGATATGAAGCTCATCATGAAGTCGCCGCAGCCAGCGCCGCAGTTCTTTCCGGACTTTGGCATCCAAGGCCCCAAAGGGTTCATCCAGCAGCAAAACCCGTGGTTCCACCGCCAAGGCCCTAGCCAAAGCCACCCTTTGGCGCTGACCCCCGGAGAGTTGGGATGGATATCGGTTGGCCAATCCCTCCAGTTTCACCAACTCTAACAGTTGATGGACCTTATCATGAATCTCCTGTTTAGAAGGACGAAGTTTTCGGGGTCGAACCTTCAAGCCAAAAGCTATATTCTCGAAAACATTCATGTGGCGGAACAAGGCATAGTGTTGAAAGACAAATCCCACCTGTCGTTCCTGGGCATCTCTTGCGGTGGTGTCCTTCCCATCAAAAAGAATGGTTCCCTGGTCAGTTTTTTCCAGACCGGCGATGATGCGCAGGAGGGTGGTTTTCCCCGAACCCGACGGACCCAGCAGGGCCACCAGTTCCCCCGTGGGAATGGTTAGGTTGACATTATTCAGCGCCGTAAAGGAGCCAAAGTGTTTGGTTACATTAATTATATCAATACTCATTGGTAAAACCCCCTTGCTAGCTACCGGCTTCTTTAACCTGTTGCTGTACTTTCCATTCCGCAAGATTCTTGATAACCAGGGTTATGACAGCCATCAAGGACATCAGGGAGGCCACGGCGAAAGATGCCCCAAACTGGTACTCGTTGTACAAAATCTCCACATGGAGAGGCATGGTGTTGGTGAGGCCCCGGATATGGCCGGAAACCACCGAGACCGCCCCGAATTCGCCTACGGCCCTAGCGCTGGTGAGAATGACGCCGTACAATAACCCCCATTTAATATTGGGCAAGGTTATCAACCAGAAGGTCTTCCAGCCGTTAGCCCCCAGGGTTAAAGCCGCTTCTTCCTCCGCCGTCCCCTGGGACTGCATCAGGGGGATTAGTTCCCGGGCCACAAAGGGCAGGGTAACAAAAATGGTTGCCAAGACTATCCCCGGCACGGCAAAGATAATTTTGATGTCTTTGGCCTCCAACCAGGGTCCCAGGATACCGGGCGCCCCAAAAAGAAGTACAAAGATTAGACCCGCAATCACCGGCGAAACCGCAAAGGGCAGATCAATTAAGGTAATCAGAAGGTTTTTCCCCTTAAAATCAAATTTGGCAATGGCCCAAGCAGCAGCTATACCAAAAAGGGTATTCAAGGGTACGGAGATGGCCACCACCAACAAAGTCAGCCAAATAGCAGCCAAAGCATCAGGTTCACTGATGGCAGCCAGGTAGAGGGCTATACCCTCCTCGAAGGCTTTGAAAAAAACATAGATCAGGGGGATAAAGAGCATTATCACAAGGTACAACAAGGCCAAACCGGTCAAAACCCAGCGAACCACCGGCGGCTCAGTTGTACCCAAAGAATGGGCTGCCTGAGCAGTACCATGTTGAAGAGGAACATTCCCAGCCAAAATCCTTCGCCTCCTTAATTGAAGTTATGCCGGTTGCTGCTCCACCATTGGAGGATATTAATCAAAAGCAACAGCACGAAAGAGATAACCAGCATCACCGTTGCAATGGCGGTGGCCCCTAGATAATCGAACTGTTCCAGTTTGGTCATGATTAGGAGGGGGGTGATTTCCGTCTTCATGGGCATATTGCCTGAGATAAAGACCACTGAACCATACTCCCCCAAGGCCCGGGCGAAGGCCAGGGCAAAACCGGTAAGAAGGGCGGGCAATAGTTCAGGAAAAATCACTTTGCTAAAAGTCTGCAACCGGCCTGCCCCCAAACTGGCGGCAGCTTCTTCCACTTCTTTATCCAGGGATTGTAATACCGGCTGAACCATCCGGACCACAAAAGGTAATCCGATAAAGGTCAGGGCCACCACCACTCCCAAGGGTGTAAAGGATACTTTAACCCCCAGTTGGGCCAAGTATTGGCCCAACCAGCCATTTTCGGCATAAAGGGTGGTTAGAGAAATCCCCGCCACAGCGGTGGGCAAGGCAAAAGGCAGGTCAACCAGACCGTCGATAATCCGTTTACCGGGAAAGGAATAACGCACCAGCACCCAGGCCACCAGCAAGCCAAAAGCGGCATTAATGGAGGCAGCAATAAATCGGA
>JAJZSN010000080.1 GCA_021849745.1 Bacillota bacterium
CCTAATCAGCCGTCATTGTACAGACGTGATTAGGCTATTGTCGGTAAATGTTTGGGATTGTTGACGCCATCGTTTGTGACGAAGTTGCCTTGTTCTAACGACAAATATCAGGAATGAAAACACTATAGTAGTTACGCCAGCCCTGTATGCTCTATAATTCGTATGGTTCGGTTGGTAGAGTTGGTGGAATGTAACCAATTCTATTGTTTACTTCTCTTGAAAAGCTCTCCATCAATGCTTTATTCCAATTAGCATTAGTTCAAAATGTTAGTGATTTTTCACAGCCCTCTTTGCTGTTAAATTGAATTTCTAATAAATGTGACTTTGTTTCAATTGCTCCCATTGGCGCACCATAAATATATGTTTGTCTAGTTCTTGCTACAGTTCGAACTTCAGTTTTAATTACGTTCTCTAATCTGATTATTTCTAGGCCACCAATAATAATTCTATCGTTAATAAGCTCAATATGTACATTCTCGAGGCTACCACTATTTCCTACACTTTTTACATAAATTGATGGTAACAACTTGGTTTGATGACTCACTAAATATCCAGAATAATACTATTATTGAAAATATAGCTAAAATTATATACATTTAATCACATCCTAAACACGCTATCGCTCTAGTTACTAAACTTACTTCAACTTCACACAATCAATAATATAATGAGATTATCTTAATAATTTCCGAAAAAAGTTTGGATCGTTTAAGTAATTTTCACTACATTCCTGATGCTTCGTATGGCTGGCTGTATCTTTTCATCATGCTTCATGGTAACCTAATCAGAAAATCTAACCACATACGACCCCTTGTTCGTTTACTTCACTTTAGACGCAGACCAAAAAACATTCCCCTTAACAGATTCGACACATTTCTTCCATATCCTACTAACCCAAATAAAAAATCTTAAAAAAAAGAACCCCGCAAGGGGTTCTCTAAAACTCTTCAGGCATCTGTTTAATCTGGGCCAGATTGAACACAGGCCCATCCAAGCAAATAAACTTATCTCCCACATTACAACGGCCGCACTTGCCGATACAGCACTTCATCCGGCCCTCCAGGGTTGTGATGATCTGCTCATCCTTCCAGCCCAGCTTAGCCAGGGTCTGCAGTACGAACTTAATCATAATGGGGGGACCGCAAGTAACCGCAATCTTATTCTCAGGAGAAGGATTCAACTCCTCCAGATAAGCGGGTACGAAGGCTACTTTGCCATCCCAGCCTTCTTCAGATCGGTCGATGGTTACATAGACACTGGTGTCCTTCTTCTGGGGCCAGGTGTCAAAGAGGTCGTACTTGAAGCACAGATCAGCTTTGGACCGGGCGCCGTAGACGATATCCACATGGCCGTAGTCGGCACGGTTCTCATCAGCCAGTACGTAGTCAATCAATGACCGCACAGGAGCCAGACCGATACCTCCGCCTATAATCACCAGATCCTTGCCCTTCATATCTTCGAAAGGGAAGTTATTGCCATATGGGCCGCGGATACCGACCTTCATGCCTACTTCCAGTTGGTGGACGATTTCAGTGACCCGCCCAACCTTCTTGATACTGAATTCCAGCATCCCTTTACGGGTGGGTGAACTGGTGATGGAGATGGTAATCTCTCCATGGCCCAGTAATGAAATCATGGTTACCTGCCCCGGCTGGTTGCCGAAGTTTTCTTGAACCTGGGGATCATCGAAAACCATCTGAAAGGTTTTGACATCAGGGGTTTCTTCGATAATCTTGGTAATGGTTGCGGGGTAGGCATACATGGGGTTTTCTGAAGCACATTTGCACATCCTACTTCACCGCCTTTACATCGGAAATGACTTGGGTAATATCCAGGTTAACCGGGCACTTCTGGCTGCAGCGACCGCAGCCGATACAACCGGCCAGGTTATAGCGGTCTAAGTGGTACTTCAGCTTGTGCATGAAGCGGTTGCGTACCTTTTCCAGCTTGGATGGTCTGGTGTTGTGACCACCGGCGGCCAGGTTGAAGTCCTTGGCCATACAGGAATCCCAGCAGCGGATACGCTGGCCTTCACTTTTATAGCCCTCATCCACTACATCGAAGCAGTGACAGGTAGGACATACATAAGTGCATACACCACAGTTGAGGCATTTCTTGGACAATTCAACCCAGTAAGGGTGTTCGAAGGCGCCATCCAAGAATTCTTTGACACCGGTGACATCCACTGGCTTGCACTGGGCCGCCAATTCCTTGGCCTTGGCCTCTACAGCGGCAGGAGCAGCGGCATCATCGGTTAGGAACTTACTGATAAGTTCAGCTACGGCTTTACCTTTATCAGTGAGAACTTCAACGGCGAATTTATCACCCAGATCATAGAACATGATATCCGCACCTTTGTTAGCGGTGGGTGAACCACCGAAGGTGGAGCAGAAACAGGTGTGGGCCACCGAAGGGCAACTGACCCCAATAATGGTGGTCTTGTTACGCTTGGCTTCATAATAGAAATCGCCGAATTTTTCCCCAATGAATACTGGGTCAATATGAAGAATGGCCATGATATCACAGGGACGGACGCCGAAGAGAACTCGGTCTGGGCCTTGGTCAGGGTGTTTAACGGCAAAATCAGCTTCCGCCATATTATAGGTGTACATGGTTTCCCATTGGGGGAAGAAGGTTCCCTTGGGGGAAACTGTAGAGTTAACCGCATCAAGAACCACGTCCTTACCGGCTACACCCGGTTTAAAAAGGACGCTGGACTCATCCTGCACAGGGGCAATGAGCTGGTACTTGGCGGCAATACTGTCTAATGCAGCAACCAATTGATCTCTTTTAATAACTTTATTCATCATTGCCACCTCCCCTACATGAATTCTTCAGGATCGTCCGGATTGAAACGTCCTAGAGCGGATTCGGTTTCAGCAGCGGAACCAGGTGTGGGTGTACCGAAGAGTTCCTTGATGTCTTTGAGTACCTTCTGGTTCAGCTTGCGCAGTGGGATGTCCACTGGGCAGACGCGGTCACACTCGCCGCAGTCTACACAGCGGCCGGCTACGTGCATGGCCCTGGTCAGATGGAACACGGTGTTATCATTAAGAGTAGTCTTCTTACTCACCCAGTATGGCTCATGCATATCAAATACACATTCCCGGCAGCTGCAGGCTGTACAGGCGTTACGGCAGGCGTAACAGCGGATACAACGGTTGAACTGCTGGTTCCAGTAATTGTTCTTCTCTTCTACCGACATAGCTTCCAGAGCTTTTACATCGGCATAGTCGTTGTTTTTGGAAGTTTTGGCAACTTCTTTATCCAGCAAGACATCAGCCACTACCGGATTGGGGTTTTCACAGGCAAAACATTTTTCCCGCAGGAATTCCTTTTTGCTTAAGGTGACATCACCCTTGCTGGTTTTCAGCACGAAGCTGTCCCCTTTATCTTCCACCCCGGTTAAGTCAGCGGTAGGATCTACCTTGGGAAGAACCTTGACGGGGTCTAACTGGCCGGAGCATGGGATGCCCAAGACCACTACCCGGTCTTTGGTGATCTGATTGTCCTGGATCAGGCGGTTAACGGCTCTGGAATCGCATCCTTTTACCAGGACGCCGATTTTATCGCCTAAGTTCTGATAATCCAGCAGGTACTTGACCAGGTTGGTAACGGCAAAAGGGCTGTAGGTCAGCCGGTTAACCTTCTCCGGTGTATCCACGAAAACCGGAGTGGTTTTAACCAGGTCTGTACCTTTTTCCCAGCCTATAATGAGGTCAACTTCTTTGCCCTCCAACATTTTCAAGGCCTGCTTTTGAAGATTTTCATTTATGCTCTTCATCGTCATACCTCGTTTCTATTCCCGAAGTTTTTTGTTAGGGCCCAGATTAGAGACCTCCTCGGAGATTTTCGTAGCTGTGTCGGCCCATTTTTGGCCTTCAGAACCGGATATCCAACGGGCGTGGAACCTGCCCGGTTCGAAACCCACATATTCCATCAAGCGCTTCATAACCAAGAAGCGGCGACGGGTGAAGTAATTGCCACTAGCATAGTGGCAGTCACCAGGGTGTCAGCCGGCCACCAGTACACCGTCTGCGCCTTTCTGGAAAGCCCGCAGGATGTAATTAGGATTAACCCGGCCGGAACAAGGAACCCGTACTACCCGCATGGTAGGGGGGTATTGAAAGCGACTCACACCGGCGGAGTCGGCGCCGGCATAACTACACCAGTTGCAGGCAAAACCGACTATTTTAGGTTCCCAGCCAGTCAGTTCTTTTTCTACTACAGACATGCAGCATCCACCTCCGCCAGTATTTGTTCATCGGTAAAGCCTTTGAGGTTCAGAGCGCCGGAACGGCAAGCAACGGTACAAGCGCCGCAACCCTGGCAAAGACCTGTATTAACAGAAGCAACGGTACGTTCAATGGTATGGCCGTGAGCCCTTTCGGAAACCACTTTTCCGTCAATGGCCTTGTATGGGCAAACACCTTTACAAACCAGACAGCCGTGACATTTGGCTTCATCGACCACAGAAATCCTGGGATTGGTGGCCATTTGATCTTTGGATAACAGGGCCACCACCTTAATGGCCGCAGCACTGGCCTGGGCCACTGTGTCAGGAACGTCCTTGGGTCCTTGACAAGAACCTGACAGGTACACACCGCCGGTATTGGTTTCTACAGGACGCAGCTTGGGATGGGCCTCGGTGAACCAGCCATCCTTATCGGTGGAGAAACCTACCACCTGGGCTATCTTGTCTGAACCGTGTGTGGGGATCATGGCTGTAGCCAGTACCACCATATCAGCGGCAACTTCTATCTGCTGGCCGATGATGGTATCTTCACCCCGAACGATAAGTTTATCGCCTTGTTGGAAGATTTTCGATACTCGGCCCCGGAGATACTGGGCGCCCTGGTTGAGAGCCCGGTTATAGAATTCATCGTACATCTTACCGGGAGTCCGTACATCCATATAGAAGACATAAGCCTGAGAGTTGGGTATCTTCTCCAGAACCTGCATGGCATGCTTGGCTGTGTACATACAACATGCCTTTGAACAGTATGTCTTTCCTTTAACATCATCCCGTGAACCGACGCACTTGATAAAAACTACAGTTTCAGGAATCTTATGGTCGGAAGGACGCTTAATCTTACCGCCGGTAGGGCCGGAAGCATTGGCTAAGCGCTCGAAGTGCAGGCCGCTGATAACATCGGGCAGTTCGCCGTAGCCATATTCACCATAAGTTTTGCTGTAATCGAAGAGATCAAAACCGGTGGCCATGACGATGGCTCCTACCTTCTCGGTGATATACTCATCCTTATCCTCGAAGTTAACTGCTCCGGTAGGACAAACCTTGGCACAGACGCCGCATTTCCCTTCTACCAGCTTCTTACAATTAACGGCATCAATAATGGGTTTGTTGGGGACAGCTTGAGGGAATGGCTTATAGATACAGGGCCGCTTACCCAGACCTAAATCGTACTCGCTTGCCACCTTGGTAGGACACTTAGTCTCACAAAGACCGCAGCCGGTACATTTTTTCATATCCACGTAACGAGCTTTTTGCTTAATCTTGACCTCAAAATTGCCGATATAACCACTTACTTCTTCTACCTCGGCATAGGTGAGAAGAGTAATGTTCGGATGTTGCGCCGCAACAACCATCTTGGGGGTGCTTATTCAAGCAGAGCAGTCCAAAGTGGGGAAGGTTTTGTCAAGCTGGGCCATCCTTCCGCCGATGGTGGACTCCTTTTCCACTAAGATTACCGGAAAACCGCAGTCAGCAATATCGATGGCGGTCTGAATACCGGCGATACCTCCGCCGATAACCAAAGCCTTCTTGGTTACGGGGATGTAATCCTCAAACAAAGGTTGTACCTTGGCCACTTTAAATACAGCTTTTTTCACCAGGTCAATGGCTTTAGCTGTAGCCTTTTCAGGTTCCTTGGCATGAACCCAGGAACAGTGCTCCCGGATATTGGCCATTTCCATCATATAAGGGTTCAACCCTGCTTGGGCAATGGCGTTCTGGAAAGTCCCTTCGTGCATCCTGGGAGAACATGAAGATACTACTACCCGATCCAGGTTATTTTCCTTGATGGCTTTAACGATATCCACCTGACCGGGTTCTGAGCAGCAGTATTTGTTCTCCGCAACCAGAACAACATTAGGGAGTTTGCGGATTTCTTCCGCTACCTTTGGTATATCCACCACGGCAGCGATGTTGGTTCCGCAATGACATAAAAAGACGCCTATACGCTTCATGTGCATCGCTCCTCATTTAGGCATCAGCCTGTGATTTCTCAGATGACTTTCAGTAATTCTGTCGGGTCGATTAAGTGTTTATGCAGCTTCATATTGTTCTTATGAGACCCAAGGGCTATGGCAACTAATTGGCTGATATAGAATATCGGCATTTTGTAATCAGTGCCGTATTTGCTGTTGATTTGACCTTGTCTGGTGTCCAGGTTAGGCTGGCACAGGGGACATGGTGTTACAATACAGTTGGCCCCGGCATCGGTAGCCACCTGTAGGATGTCCCGGCCTAACTTGAGGACAATATCAGGATTGGATAGTAACAGGGAACCGCCGCAGCATTCAGTCTTATAAGGCCACTGTACTGCTTCAGCCCCCAGGGCGGTCATGATCTTGTCCATAATCATGGGGTTCTCAGCATCGTCAACGTGGCAAATCTTAGGTGGCTTGACCAAGTAACATCCATAATAACTGGCCACTTTCAACCCTTGAAGGGGTTTCTCTACCTTAGCCGCCAGGTTATCAATACCGTAATCCACCAGCACATCCAGAATTGATTTTACATCGTTTTTGGCTTCGTAGCTTCTATCGCCTAAAACTTTATTGACTTTTTCCTTAATCTTGACATCATGCCTGGTTTCGTGCTGAACGGTGACCAGACGCTGGTAGCAAGCGGCACATGGGGCCACTACATCCAAGCCCTGTTCTTCGGCAATGGATAAGTTTCTGGCCGGAATAGCCAAGCTCAACAAGTGATTGGTACTATGGGCCGAACTGGCTCCGCAACAGTTCCAATCTGGAATTTCATTCATTTCGATACCTAGGCGTCCACACATCTCCAGTACGGAATGGTCATATTCCGCTGCCATGGAATGAAGAGAGCAACCCGGGAAGTATGCGTATTTCATCTATTCCTCCGCCTCCAATCTTTTGACCGCCTCGGCTATTTGCTGCAGTTCCTTGGCGCCTTTTATCTTATGAGGAAGGAGATTAAGTTTACCTTTGGCCATCAGTTCGATACCCATGCCGGCGTCTTTGATGCCGTTCATCGGTAAGGCCATATACATTCCCAACGCGAGGCCCAATTCATAAATTCTGCCGTATTTGAGAATAAACTTCATAAATAAATCATGCATCAGTACTTCGTTTTTGACCTTGGACTTGATACCCTCCCTATAGGCCATCACCCGCAAAGTATCATTGATGCGGCAAAGATCCACATCCCTAGGACAGCGGGCGGTGCAGGTGGAACAGGTGCCACATAACCAGATAGACCTGGAATTAAGCAAATCTTCCCTCATGCCCAACTGAATCATCCTGATTATCCGGTTTGGGCGATAGTCCATGGCAAAAGCCACCGGGCAACCGGCGGAACATTTGCCACACTGGTAACAGCGGCGAACATCTTCTCCGCTCTCCTCCAGTACCTGTGCAGCAAAACCTGCATTCCGTTCTGCAATTTCAGATAAATTTACAATACTCATACCCAAATCCCCTTTAACAAAGATTGTCTATAACTACCTCACTAATCCCCCTGGCAGCCACCTCCTATAAATGTAGATTAATACTTGTGAAAACTAGTACTTGCGTTTTAAATGAATTCACCATATAACATATCTATATTCGATAAAACCCGAATAAATCCTTTTTTAGTGCTAAAAAAATTTTTCGAAAATTGCAGTAAATTTAGTAATCTAGTCCAATTGCATACATAAACAAAGAGTGGACTTCTGCCCACTCTTCGCTTGGTTATTTAAGTACTTTTAATAATAAATTACGTAAAAAGCCCGGTAGTTTAATGAAGTAAACCCGCACAAAAATCACCCCTTTTAACCCATGTCACTCTCTAGCAACATAATATTCGTTATGGGGTTAGATGTGTGAATGTCCATTATTTTCACCCAATTCCAACACAATTGTCCTTATTATCAAAAGTCTGGCTAAAGTTATAGAACGGTTGGCAGTTTTAGGTAATTTCCATTGGAAATCTGTCAGTGCCAATCTTAACATTTCCTTGGTGGATAATTCTTTCGCTGCACCATCTTCTAAAACAGTTAACAACCTCTCCCACATAGGAAGATGAGTATTAACCCGGCTTAGTTTTTTTTCCTGGTTCACCTCGTTCATTATGCCCTTAGCAAAGGTAATTAGTAAAGCTCCATTTAAAGTTTCGGTCTCTTGTTGATTTTTCAGGACTTTTTTTATGGTATTACCATAATACCTGGTTACCGGCTCCTGGCTTGCAGCCATAATATCTCCCCATATATACAACATCATATTGATATTATTACTGTTTATTCCGGAGTGGAGAATTCTTTGGAGGTTCCAGGCCAGTAAGGTACCCAAATTTTTCTTCCCCCCTCGGTTGTCCAACTCATCCAAAAACTCTTTATTTTCATCAACGGTTTCATTGATACGGCGAAGCAAACGAATTAACTCCCTACGCTCCATTAGACCCTCCTTTTCCCCTTTAATCCCATATCTTGTAAGTCACCCCGTCCTTGGACAGTATGGGCCATTTTACAACCCCCTGAAGTTCTTTGGCCACCACTAAAGACGCCAAGGCAAAAATTACCGTTAACAACATCCAGTTACGGGTAGTCATTAACCCAATTAGAGGTAAGCTGATAACTAAGGCCCAGGCGGCCCATGATATTTTCCTGAAAAGTACTAAGCCGGAGATTACCAAGGCTAAGGCGGCCCCTGCAGTAGCCGGTGCTAAAACCGCCAATATTCCCAAGGTAGTACTAATAGAAAATTTGCCCTTAACCCCCGGATAACAAGTCCATAACGAACCCACCAATATCAGCAGTCCTCCTAGAGCCAAGCCCCAGTCCTCAACTCCCATGAGTTTGGCGACCCAAAGAGGGATCATACCTTTAAGCCCCCCTAGAGCTATGGTCAACAAAGCAGCTTCCAGGCCAATTACCCGAAGGACATTTCCTATCCCACAATCCCCCGTACCAAAATTTCGAATATCCTGCCCCGTCCACAGATACCCCGCATACAACCCCATCGGCAAAGAACCCATTAAGTAGGCAACACACCAGGTAAGTAATTCTAATATCATAATAATCACCAATCCCTGTCCATTCCCTGAATAAAATATTCCTAAGGAAATATATGAGACCGGCATTGAAAAAATGCTAAAAAAAAATGCCCCAAAATGACTTTTGGGGACATCCTCTATAATACTTCAAACACCAGGCTAAAACTGGCTTTAATCTCCTCATTTTCTTCCTTGAATTCCTCCAACTTCACATAACTCTGACACCGGGACTCCAAAGGGCATTTCCCTTTTTCATAGTTCCTGCTGTGATAACAGATATCACAAGGGGTAACCCCCAACTTGTCAAGCAATCTGATGGCTTCCATCTGCTGAATCCTGACCAAAAAATCATTCCCCGCCTCCCGGGCCGCCCCCAACTCCCCCTGCACATGCAAGAGGTTTTCAAGAATCTTTCTCTCAACCACAGGCAGTGTAATCTCTTTCGACATCTCATCAACCCAATCTTATTAGCTCGTAGTTCATAGTCTTTTTTTCTTTTAGCTGATAGCTGATAGCTGCCTTTAATACTTCTTAACCCTAATATTGCTTACCATCAAATAGGCCAGCAAGACCATCATAACCGGGAAAACGATGGGATGAAGTTTTTGATTGGCCAGCACCAGTAGAGCCATTATAGCGCCCGCAGCAGTGATGGGTATCCCCACAAAATATTCCGTGATGTTCAGCACATTAAACCTGGCCAGGCGGATGGCTCCGCAAAGGGCGAAAGCCAGGGCAATTAATAAACCAAATACACCATAGGTTTTAAGGTTCATAGCATAGACCAGGATAGCCGGGGCCACCCCGAAGGAGACCAGATCAGCCAGGGAATCCAGTTCCTTACCAAAGGCAGAAGTGGCATCCAGGCGACGGGCCAGGCGGCCGTCCATGGCATCAAGAACCATGGAGCCTAGTATCATTACAGCGGCCATTAGCCATTCCCCCTCAAGGGTATAAACCAGGGATAAAACCCCCAGCAGCAGGTTGGCCAAGGTAAAGGCGCTGGGTATGACCTTAGAGTTCATCAGATAACCTCCCTATAATGGTCTCCCCACCTTTAACTTTATCACCTTTTTTAACTAGAATCTCAACATTAAGGGGTACCATAATTTCCGTACAGGAACCAAACTTAATCAATCCGAACAGATCTCCCCGCTTAACTTTTTCCCCGGTTTCAACCCAGCAAACGATGCGTCTGGCAATGAGTCCGGTAATCTGGGAAACCAGAACTTTAAGCTTATCATTCTCGATTCCCACATAATTGGTTTCATTAACATCTGCCGCATGGCTCTTATAGGCTGGCACCATCCTGCCGGGCCGGTACTCCCGGTAAGCTACCCTTCCCTCGATAGGGGTACGGTTTAGGTGAACATTAAAAACAGAAAGAAAAATAGTTACTCTTTTGGCCTTATCTTTAATAAAGCGGTCTTCATCAATTTCCGTAACTTCCATAACTACTCCGTCAGCAGGTGAAACCAGCAAACTTGTATCCTGGGGTATAACCCTATGGGGGTTACGGAAAAAATATGTTACAAAAATCGTCAAAAGACCGGGGGCGATGGCAATCCAAGGGGAAAATATGAAAACAAGAGCGGTTATAACAGCCAATAAAACTATATAAGGAAATCCTTCTTTGGCAATCACGTATTGTTGTTGTTTCATTCTGACTGACCCTCCTAGCGACATATCAACAACAGATATTTTACCACTTATTACGATGGATTAAAAGAGTTTAGTCTATTTATACCCCATTCATTTACTTTTAACAACCTAACTTCGTCTTTACTTATGGTTATCAATTACCTGCCTGGTTGTTCCCTACCTTCTCCTTTTAGCCAGTTAATCACCTTTTCTACCACCATCTCCTTCTCACCTCTAAAATGACGCAAAACGGGCAAAGAACGGAGAAAATACTTACCATAGGTTTTATCAATAACCCGCCGATCCAAGATAACTATGACCCCTTGGTCCCTTCTGGTACGGATCAGCCGACCAAAACCCTGCTTCATACGGATTACAGCATGGGGTATACTGAAATGTTTAAAACTATCTTTTTCCATCCGGCGGAGGTTTTCTAAACGTGCTTGAACTGTTGGTACAGTAGGCACAGCGAAGGGGATTTTGACTATGATAACACTGGTAAGAACATCCCCTGGCAAATCTACCCCTTCCCAGAAGCTATTAGCACCAAAAAGTACTGAGTTAGGTCGCTCTTGAAACTCTGCCAGCAACTGACTCCGGGAACCGTCCAAGTTATGCCCCAGTAAGCATAAACCCCTCTCTTCCAGGGGACCGGCCAGCCGGAAATATGTATCTTTGAGCATTTTATGGGAGGTAAATAAAACCAGAGTACGACCATTGGTAGCAGTGACCAGATCGGCAATCACCGGCGCAATAGCCTCACCGTATTCTATATCTGAAACCTTGGCGGGATTGGGTAGGTCTTTTACAAAACACAATAAGGCTTGTTCATCATAGGCAAAAGGTGAACTTACCTGATGAGATTTAACCCTTTCCTCAGCCACTAGATTAAGACCCACCCGCTCTTTGAAGTATTCAAAATTACCGTCCACCGTAAGGGTGGCTGAAACAAAAATGATGGTTTCTTTTTCCTTCAGCAGGCGGTGGTGAAGAATATCACCAACCACCACCGGGGCCGCTTTGATGTTGACATTATTAGATTCCTCCCGACGGTCGGACTCCAGCCAGTAGACATAATTGTCATCCAACGGGTGGCAGACAAAATTCAGAACCTCCATCAATTCTCCTGCTCCATTGCAATGAGTTTGCAGGTCTTTGATCTCGATGGAATAATCATGTTCTCTTGTTCTTTGGCCTTCCAGTACCCGCACCAAATCTTTCAGGTATTCTATCAGACTTTTGATACGGTACACTAAGTTCTCCTTTTCGCTAATGATAGCCTGCCAGAAATCCTTTTCGGCCTCTTCCCGGTAAATCCTGCAGACAACCCGGCCTCCTTGTTCACCTTTTTGTCCGGCCATTTTGGCCCGGCGGCCCAGAGCCGCAAAAAGGATTTCCGCACTCTCCCTGGCATCCCTTACCGTTTCTAGGGCCTTAAACAGCCTATCTTCAAAACGGGCAAAATCCTGTTCATCCAGTATTTCTGCGAATTTGCTCAACCGAAGCCGCCAATTGCCCAGCAGTCCGGGATTCAACCCAAAATCCTGACTTCTGGCCAGGGAATTAAAATACTTTAGAATTCCATTAAGGCTGATGCTGTAGCCAAGATGTTGAGTAGCTTCATCTTCCAGGTGATGAGCCTCGTCAATAATCAAATAACGGTATGGAGGTAAAACCTTGTTTTCTGTCTTAATATCTGAAAGCAATAAAGAGTGATTGACAATGAGAACATGGGCTTTATCCGCCATTTGGCGAGCCTTCATAATAAAACAGTTTTTTTGGCAATAGGAGCACCGATGGCCGAGGCAATTCTCGCTGTCCCCCGCTATCATGGCCCACCAATCCTGTTCCAGCCAGCTTAAGTTGAGTTGGTTGCGATCCCCGGTGGTTGTTTGTTCCAGCCAGCTTAAAATCCTGACCCAGAATACCGTACCGCTGCCGGGACTGCCCCCTTTAAAGTCGGCAGGTTGAAGTCCCTGCCACTTGCGCAGACAAATATAATTGTTTCTTCCTTTAACCAAGCAAGCTTGAAAATTCTCATTCATGGTTTCCTTAAGTAAAGGTATATCCTTTGTCCAAAGTTGTTCCTGCAAGTTGATGGTATGGGTAGAAATCACTACTTTTTGCTCATTGCCCAAAGCCCACAGCAGGGATGGTACCAGATAAGCCAAGGATTTGCCGGTACCCGTTCCAGCCTCCATGAGGAGCAAATTGCTTTGGTTAAAAGCGTGACCCACCTCTTCCACCATTGCAACCTGGGGTTCCCGATATTCATAATGAGCAAACTTTGATACCAAAGGCCCTTGAGGACCAAAAAATTCATGTAGTTGTTGTAAATCCAACCTGGATTGCTTTCTTTTTGGTTCCTCCTGATCGTTACTTTGGTTAAAGAGTCCTTCTACTTCACTGTTATCCGCCGGGTCAAAGAAAATTTTACCAGACGGAAAAACTTTGGCCCTGACCGCTTCCAGACTCTTGAATAAATCCCCGTAAGGCCAATTACTCCCTTCAGTGCCTCTGTTGATAGCCATCAACAGATTTAAATCAAAACCCCGGATAGTTTCCAAGGTTCTTTCCAGTAAAAATCCCGTGGCCCGGGCATCATCTAAAGCCCGATGATGTTCCAAGTGCTCAATCTTCAACATCGCGGTCAAGGTGCTCAACCTATGGTTGACACTCAAGGGCCAGGCTATTCTGGCTAAGTCCACGGTATCAAGTCGCCGGTTAGACAATTCATTTCCTAATGCTCTGGTCAAAAAACCATAATCAAAGGCTATATTATGGCCAACCAGAGGATACCGGTCAATAAATTTAAGCAAATCCGGCAACACATCATTTAATTCCGGAGCCTCAACAACCATCTGATCATTGATACCCGTGAGTAATTTAATCCTCAAAGGGATCTTACCTTTAGGCCTCACCAAGGTGGTGAAGGTGTCAATTACTTGTCCATTTTTAAGTTTAACAGCCCCAATCTCCAGAATCTCGTCCTGGGGACTGGGACCGGTGGTTTCGAGATCCAGTATAACATAAGTTTCCTTAACCACAGGATAACCCCTTTACCCACTTATAGTTTTGTAACCACTTGTTGGCCCGTTTCTTTGTTCACCTGGTAGGCCATCACCTGGGTTATCTGTTGCTTGGCCAAGATATCCAAAGCTGTCTTGGTATCACTGCAGGATAATTTCACCGAAAGCCCACAACTGGTGGAAATTTCCTTGGGTGTGGGAATGAGAATAAAAGCCAGCTCCGTATCCTTTAAAATCTTTTCGGCAGCCAGGGCGTGATGGGTAGAAATAAAGGAAATAACACAGTATTTTATTGCTCTGATTAGGTGTTTGCTCATAATATCCCAACCTTTAACCTTTACTGTACCTTCTGCTACGATATTATATTCCCCAGCTTGACACTAGGATATAGTTCAACATTCTTTTAGCTTTTCCTGCTTTTAATAACAGATACAAGAGATATTCTTAACAATCGGAGAACTTATATGACGAAAATCCTTCTTCACGAGATTAGCTTTAAACCGATAGCGGCTCCTAAAATCATTGCTATAAAAACAACTCTCTTCCAGTCTTTTGGTTCATTATATAAAACCATTCCTAATATTGCCCCGCCGGAAGCGCCAATACCTGTCCAAATTGCATATGCAGTCCCCAAAGGCAATGTTTCCATCGCATAAGCTAGCAATATAAAGCTTGCTCCAAATCCGATAATTAAAAGAATTACAGATTGCAAGTTGCGATCTTTATGGAATTTATTTATCATCGCAACACCTAACATCTCAAAAAACCCTGCTAAAATTAAAGAAACCCACGCCATTAAGATTGGCCCCCTTCCTCAGCCTTTTCTTTTGTTACCAGTTTCAAGCCAATTACACCAACTAGCAAAATTAAAATCAAAAGTATTTTACTTATTTTAAATGGTTCTCCAAAGAATATTATATCCTAAATTCCCGTTGAATTATAACATGTTGGGCGGATTAACACCGAAACACTTATAGATACGTTGTTGCTTCGTAGTAATTTCACTAATGTGATGTCGTTGCCCTTGGTAGTCAAACC
>JAJZSN010000081.1 GCA_021849745.1 Bacillota bacterium
AGTATCTACGCCCAGTTCATTAGCCATATCTGTTAACAGGTTTGTGGCCCGTGTGTTATCAACACAGGATCCCATATGGAAAACCGAAGGTAACTTAACCTTGAGGTTAGCCTTCTCATTAAGAGTGTTAAGGAACTTCTTGAGACCTTCGCCACAGAGTTCATCAACTTTCGCAGGATCCATAATGCCATGCTTGGCAAAGGCCTGAGCGGCACATCCGGTAGAAATTACGAAGACATCATTCTTCAGCATTTCCTTAACGATACCGATGTGGTTTTCATCCTGTATACCTTTAAAGTTGTTACAACCGGCGAATTGAACCACGCCTTTGATGGTGCCGTCTGCAATAGCATCAGTCAGTACTTTAACAGGGTTTTCAGGATTAACAGCACCAAAGATCTCGTAGAGAGCTTCTAAACTGAACCCGGCCACAACGGTAGATTTAATTTGAGGAATCTGTACCTTTTTAGCATCTCTTTCCTTATAAGCCTCGATAGCCAGACGGATAACTTCTTTAGCATCCTCCATGGCTGTATCAACGTCAAAAGCAACGTGGTAAGAACCGGGAATCTTAGCAATAGACGCAGTGGTGATCAACCTAGTGTGGTAACACTTGGCAACTTGGGCCAGACTAGGGAAAATACACTGTACGTCCACTACCATGGCATCAACAGCACCAGTGGTGATGGCTAGTTCCTGGGAAGCGAAAGAGGTAGCCAGAGGGACACCTTGACGCATCAACACTTCATTACCTGTACAACAGATACCGGACAACTGGATACCGGCAGCGCCAACAGCTTTGGCTTCGCCTTCCAATTCCCTTGCAGCACCTACGATCATTTCACTTAACAAAGGATTATGACCGTGCAAAATGATGTTAACTTTCTTTTCATCAAGAACACCCATGTTGGACTCGGTTACGATAGGCTCAGGAGTACCAAATAGGGAATCAGACAGGTCGGTAGCGATATACATACCGTTATAGTCAGCCAGAGCGGCTTTTAGTGCATTAAAAGTGATATTAACAGGGTCATTGTCATTACCCATGTGGGCCATGGCCAACAAATCAGAAATGGCTGAATTGATACCATCCAACATGATGTTGGTGTCACGGAACTTCTTCTTCCGGCCTTCAGTAATAGTAGAAGTTGTCCACAGAGCTTCGCCAGCACCGATCAGACGTCTGAAATCTTCTAGGGCCAGTTCGGCAACTTCTTTGGCGATTTCTAAGTCGGATTTACCTTCTACGGAAACACCAACCCGCAGAGCTACTTTGCGCAGTTTGGCAGGATCGGTAATCTTATAATCAGTGGCTTTTCCTTCAGCAACTTCCAAAACGGTTTCCGCAATGTGACGGGAATGCTCACAGTGGGAAGCAGAACCGGTCAACAGCATGGTTCCGGTACTCCGGGCCGCAATGGTCCAGGCATCGGCGCCACAAATACCTTTACTCTTAGGACCTTCTTCAGCGGTAATCCGGCAGGGTCCCATCAGACAGAAGCGACAGCAAACACCTTTGTAACCAAATTGACATTGGGGCTGCTGAGCCACAAAACGATCAAAAGCAGTAATTACACCATCATTAGCAGCCTTTTCAAACATTTGCAGGGCCGCAGGATCAATTGTCCGCTTAATGTTTTTAGGGTCGACGACTCTTGTTTCAGAGGGTTTGTAAAAATTATTAAAGTCTCTAATTCTGGGCATTCTAAAACCTCCTTGAATAAATGTATTAAACTTACTCCCCACTCACTCTTTCCCTACACATTTCCACAAAAAAAGAACAAAGCCTTTTCTCCTTGCCTTAACAAATGTGCAGAAAAGTACCGTGTTCTCATTACCTTATTTCACCTCACCTACCTCTCGTAAAATATTTTGATAAACCTTTTCCATACTATCCAATAGCTGTCCTCCCAGTTGAGCGGCAGGTCCTTGATCCATGGCACTCTCCCATACCACTTCATCAAAGGCAACAAACCCCAGAAGGTCTTCAGCAGAAAATTGGGATACAATGAATTCTCTCTCTTTATCATTTCTTATCTTGTTCCCAATAATTTTAACCTTTTTTATTCCTAGTTCCGAAGCCATTTGTTGGACCAATTTAGCTGTATTAACACTGTTCTTACTGGGTTCAACTACCACCAGCATCATTTCTACGCCCCTGGCGGTTCCCCGGGAAAGATGTTCAATCCCGGCTCCCATATCCATAATCACCGCATCATCTTTATCCAAAAGCAAAGATGTCACTACTGCGCTCAAAAAAGTATTCTCCCGGCAGTAACAAGCTTCACCTCCTTTTTTGATTCCACCCATGCGTAAAAATCTAATATTATCAACACTTAAACAGTAATCTTCTAAAACATCATCAACATCAGGATTTAGGGTAAAAAAAGCACCCCCGCCTGCACTCTTCTGATTAATAACCTCTCTAAGTTCAACTATGGGCTTGTGTTGGTTAATGACTTCTTCAGGAATCCCTACTCCTGCAGCTAAACAAGCATCAGGGTCTGCATCAATGGCATATACTATTTTGCGATCTCTAGCCAGCAGTTTGGTCAAGGTGGCCGCAATGGTGGTTTTACCCACGCCTCCTTTACCTGAAATGGCTAACTTCACCCTAATCACCTCGTCCATTAGATAGTTAGTTGCAATAATTATTCTATATCTTGAGCATACAATAGACAAGCCATTTATTCAATGATATTATCCTGGAAATCAAAAAATTCTTAATAATCTCCAAGTTAAGTTTTTCTACGGAACTTCTTTAAATCCTGCCTCGCTTAAAAATTTTTCTGAAATTTCTGTTCTTTAATAATTCTACATTTAGTCAAAAACTCCTCCTATTCTGCAAAAAATTCTGAAAATATTTTTAATTTGAAAAAACCCTTTAATCATAAGAAAAAACTCCCTCAAAGGGAGTTCAAAACATCAGGAACCGTTTACGCAGGTAAAAGTATTCGGCTATATATCCAATTACCACCAGTAGGAAGAAAACCATAAATCCCCATTCATATAATTGAAGTCTTACTTGCTGTTGCTTGATATGTTTATCTTTTTGCTCATTTATTTTCTGAATTTTTTCTTTATCGCGGTTGTATTCAGCTTTTTCGTGCCGGTAACTTTCTCTTTCCATTATGAGGCTGGTAATATCTTTATACTGCCTATATTGTATACTACTCAAATCTTCAATTCTTTTATAGAGCAAATTATTTTCCCGTGGGATACTTTCAACCTTAAGGGCATTCCAAATGACATTACCATCAGTTTTAGGCATTTGTTTAAATTGGCTGGCATAAAGAATGGTGGGCATAATATCTGTTTGCTGTATGACCGGGATTTTCTGTCCTACCTTGATATTAGGCCCCCGCATCACTAGACCCATTAATTCCGCTGGTGGAGATTTTTTATCGTAAATCTCTTTGCTCAACCCCGCAATTACAATCATAGTATAATCTAATAATCCCTCTTCTCTTAAAGCGATAACCCCTTTGCCAATCTGTCGGTCAATTTCCTGGTAACTTTTTTGACCATTTTGGGATTCGGGAAAGATAATTACATTTACATATGGTTTATTCTCTTTAAAATTATCAAATACTGAATTAAAACCCCATCTCCGGGTTTCCTTCTGCCCATCCAGGATAAAAGCATCATTTATTCGCTTTCCCATAAGCTTGGCTAGCGTTTTGGCAGATTCTGCCTGATTATAATCCTCCCTGGCATTACCTAATAGTATGGAGGATAACTCTATTTTCCTATTAGAAGGATAACCTTTAATCACGCCTTGGGCCGTAACTCCTTCCCCTTTTAAACCCTTGATATTGGGCAAGTAATGGTTACCCAAAACCTCATCTGTTAAACCGGGAACTAAAAACAAAAAAATATGTTTTACATATTTAGGCTGTGATTGGACTTCCGAAGACGAACCATCTACTTTCTCAGCCATTACCGGCGTAGCTAAGAATCCCCAGAAAAGAAAGATAAGTATCCAGACCACTATCCTTCTAGCTAATAACATTAGACCGCACCTCCGACTACCATACTATGGAAAGATATATTAAAGTATAGTTAGTCCAAGTAGCGGATATGACAAGTTTTTTCAGATTCTCCCCGACCTTAAAATAGAAATTAACAGCCACAACCCCATTACAACAGCTACCATGAAACCTAATTCAGCTACCGGAAACTTCCAGAGTAATGAGTTGGCGTTATCTTTGGCAATCAAAGCCGAGCCGATTACCAAGGACCCGATAATGATACTAAATGCAAGGCGGTTACTGATGATATTCATCCGCAAAAGAAATTTATTCAAGTTGCGGTGCTCCAGTTCAATCTTTAGTTCACCTTCTTCAATGATAGTCATAATGTTATCCCATCGCCTGGGTAAGTGGTTAAAAAACCCTAGCAACTCGGCTATATTACTGATAAAGAGCTTTTTAAGCTTCGTCGGAGAATATCTATTCTTAACCAATACTTTACCGAAGGGTTCAGCTAATTCCAAGATACTAATCTTAGGATCCAGTTGTGGCAGTATCCCTTCTAATGTTACCAAGGTCTTGGCCACCAAAGTGACTTCCACCGGAACTCTGATTTGGTATTTGAAGGCCATGGAAAACATTTCATTGAGAATATCGCCAATTCTCAGCTCACTAAGAGGTAGGTTGTAATATCGATGCATTAGATTACCAATATCTTTTTTGAGTTGCCCCCTATTTACCTTGCCATGGGCCTTTCCTATTGCAAGAAGTAATTCCACGATGGAATTAACATCCTGCCTAACCACTGCCAACACCATCAAAACAAATTTATCCTTGAGATCTTCGTCAATCCTCCCCATCATACCGAAATCCATAAAGAGAATCCGTTCCCTAGGCAAAACCCCCAAATTACCAGGATGAGGGTCGGCGTGAAAAAAACCATGGATATAAATTTGTTTAAAGAGACCATTGGCTAAGTTTCTAGCTATTTGTTCCTTATTATAATCAGCCTTTTCCAGGGCCGCAAAATCATTAATTTTAACTGACTCAACATATTCCATTACCAAAACTTTGGAACCGGAGTGTTCCCAAATTACCTTGGGAATAACCACCAGCTTATCATGAGCAAAATTAGCAGCCAGTCGGTCGGCATTGCGGCCTTCAATGGTATAATCGGTTTCTTCCCTGATGGCCCTGGCAAACTCTTCCGCCATATCCATAACTTTATAAAACTTTCCCCATTTGGTCCTAGCCTCAACCAATCTAGCCAAATCGAAAAGTATTTCCAAATCGGTTTTGATTATCTGTTCTATGCCCGGACGTTGGATCTTGACCACCACATCCTCGCCGCTTTGCAACGTACCCCTGTGGACCTGACCAATGGATGCGGAAGCTAGGGGTTGATGATCAAGATGAAAAAAGAACTGGTCGTATGACAAGCCCACTTCGGCCTCAAGAACCTTAATTATCTCTTCAAAGGGTACGGGTTGAACCTGATCTTGCAAACGCTCAAATTGTTCAATATATTCCGATGGCAACAAATCAGGACGAGTACTTAATAACTGACCCAGTTTGACAAAGGTGGGCCCCAATTCTTCCAAGGCAATCCGTAGACGCTGAGCGGGGGTTGATTGAAACCCCTCTTCTGTTTCCCTTTTCATGGGTCGCCATATTCCTTGTCCCCAGCCGGTATAGTCAACCAGATGAGCTAAACCATGCTTGGCTAAGGTATTTATAACCTCCTTCAATCTAGCCAGGTGACGGTACCGGGTTCTAAGAACCATATCCCAACCCCCTTTAGTCTAAATTACAAAAGGGGGGTTGCTCCCCCTTTTTAAATACCTTCTTGTCGCTCCATTAGTTTAGCTTCCAATTGCTCAATTCGTTGTTCCAAAGTGGTAAATTCTTCTTTGGTTATTAATCCTATTTCCCGTTTGATTTTGATTAATTCATTCTTAACGGTTTCTTTTAAAACCGCCTTTTCCTGTTCTCCTCTTTCCACCATTTCTTTAGCAAACTGCTTGGCTTCTTCTGTTCCCACTTCTCCTTTTTCCACCAATTCTTCTACTAACTTTTCAGCCTTTTCTTTGGTTAAGGATAATACACCCATCCCCATAAAGAAGGTTTTCTTAAACAAATCCAGCATAAATTTAACCCTCCTGTCTTTACATCCCTTTATACAGTATAGACTTTTTCAGTTTAAATAATGTAACTGGGTATAAAATTATCATACCATAATTAAATGGTAAAAAGAAACATATTCCTGTAAACATTTATGTATAAAAAAATTTCTCTGAGCAATACTATGAGTACTCCGCTTTGGTGAGTTTCTATCTCTCCCTGTCCAGCCTTCGTGCTGGACGCTTTTTTTATGTTTAGAAATAAAAAACCAAAGCATATAATTGCTTTGGTTAATATACATTATGGTGCGGTCAAGAGGACTTGAACCTCCACGGGCTTGCACCCACTAGAACCTGAATCTAGCGCGTCTGCCAATTCCGCCATGACCGCATTTCTTTGGCTTATAACATTGATTAGTATAACTCATAACTTACCAAATGTAAAGTGGAAGTTTATTTCACTTAAAAAATTCCATCCCATAAATCTCACTTACCATTCGAAATTCATAATTCTAACCTAGAACTTCTAGAATGGCTGGGGCGGCTGGACTCGAACCAACGCATGCGGGAGTCAAAGTCCCGTGCCTTACCAACTTGGCTACGCCCCAAGAAGATGGTGGAGGGAGAAGGATTCGAACCTTCGAAGCTAGAAGCGGCAGATTTACAGTCTGCTCCCTTTGGCCACTCGGGAACCCCTCCGAAAAAAATGGAGCCGGTGATGGGACTCGAACCCGCAACCTACTGATTACAAGTCAGTTGCTCTGCCAATTGAGCTACACCGGCTTGGTGACCCCTACGGGATTCGAACCCGTGTTACCGCCGTGAAAGGGCGGTGTCTTAGACCACTTGACCAAGGGGCCATTTAGTTATCATCCAAAGTCACAAGTGTTATTATAACTAAACTATTTCATCTAGTCAAGGGTGTTAAAGAATTTTTTTGTTGTAAAATCAGTTATTTAAAACATGTTCTGCTAGTTAGTATAGAACACGATATATAGTATGACCAATTATTTTCTATTTATTATATTATTAGCCTTTAAGCCTGGTTTAACCGGCTGCCGATAATTTGAATCGAAGGCAGTAAAGGATCATTAGCATTAAGTACCCGTATTATACTTAATCCTTCTTTTTTAACTAAGTCAATTTCAACCATTTCCCCTACCGGTTTATGATTCTTGTTTAATAATAAGCGAACGATGGGTTGTCTTGGATAATCTTTACGGTTATCCACAACTACGGCAATTTCACCGGAGTTTAATTCAACGATACTGCCCAAAGGATAAAAAGCAATAATTCTCATAAAAGCCCTGACAATGTTAGGATCCAATTGGTTCCCGATCATTTCCGAGATAATTAATAAAGCCCGACTGGGATGATAAGCCCTGGCATAAAATCGGTCCGCAGTGAGGGAATCATAAACATCACAAACAGCAGTAATTCGGGCAAATTCTATTATTTCCTGGCCCCGTAAGCCTCTGGGATAACCTTTGCCGTCAAATCGTTCATGATGCTGGAAAGCCACATGAGCCACCATTAGATTGGCATCCTCCTGATTACGCAAGAATTCGAAACCAATTTCACAATGCTGCTGAATAGCTTCAAATTCTTCTTGGGTTAGAGGCTTGTCCTTAGTAAGGATAGATTTCTCGATCTGAATTTTACCAATATCATGGAATACAGCTCCTATACCCAGTTCCCGCAACTGAATTTGGTTATATTCCAGAACTATACCTATTAATAAGGATAATACACATACATTAACACTATGACCGAATAAATAGTCATCATAAGTTCTAATATCAGTCAAATTAACTATTACATCCGGATTAGTCAATAATTCATCAATGATATCATTGATTGCTTCTTTGGCACCAGCCATACTTATCATCTTTGTTTTCTGAATATCGGCAAAAGATTGTTTGACTAACTTTTGGGTTGCAACCCTTACCTCATCGGAAACAACATCAGCTACTTGAATGTCATCAGTCTTTCCGTCTTTAACGTAAATCGATGGTACTCCTAAGTTACGCAAACGATCAATATATAAGGAAGTAAGAGGAACCCCAGCGGATAATAAGATGTTCCCGGAAGAAGAATATATCGATTTCCCTAGCACCATTCCTGGGCTAGCCATTTCAATAGGTATCCGCTGCATTTCATCCTCCGCTTTTAATTACATTTGAGCATTCAATATAAAAAAAAACCCTATCAATATTTTACAAAATATTACACCCATTTTCAATATACTATTTAAATAATGCAACTAAATAATGTCGCCCTTTTTTGGTAATTGTGGGGTTTGTTGTTGTTCGCCGGCCAAAGGGTGTCTTGGTGCATGAACCACCGTTATACTATTCAGAATGATTTCTCTTCCTAATATTTTATTTCCTTTTTTGTTATATATCTCCCTTATCTCGGCCCGAGGTACAATAATACTTACTTCATGGGGCACCGAATCCTTTGAAGAACGAATTAATTTTAACTCCAACCCATATAAGGATAAATAAACTTTATCAAGTTCTTTGCTGAGATTATTTTCTTTTGCGAAAAAAGCTAAAATCCTATTAATAATTTTCATAGTAACCTCACCTCACTCCTTAGGTTACTATATGTTATGTTTTATTTAAAATCTAAAGTGCTAAAAATTCTTGATGATTAAAAAAGGGACTTATTCGTACCTTCACCATTATCACCCTGCATATTGTTAATAGCAATTCTTATGCTTTCATAGATCATCCTTTTGATAAAGGGGTGATCCTCAGGGAGTAATTGTTCCAAATAGAATAGACAACCTTTGGCTGTCATGGCTAGTTGTTCTTTACCTGCCAGTTCTAAAAATTCAATTACTAAACTAAGTCTGTGCATTATCTCAGGAATTTTATCTTTAATAACGGCCTTATAAAAATGCCTGTTAAACCGACTCAGCTTTTCAGAAAAAATAATGGAATCAGTACATCCCGAAGAAAAAGTCAAAAATTCTTCTGCTAATCTATATACCTGCGGGTTTAGTTCATACCAGTCGGAAAATTCTGTTTCATCATGAAGGGAAGCTATTTTTTCCAGGATTAACCCATCGCCAAACATTTCTTCTTCATTAAATATAATTGGCACTGGTTTATATTCTTGAGGATATAAATCTTCTTCCGGTAAAAACTGTCGCCAATAGGCGAATTCAGCAGGTAAACTTTCATTGTTCACTCTGTTCTTCCACAAGGCATCCTTAATAAGGGTTAAAATATAGCTGGGCGATGTCTCCAAAAGTACACATTCTTTAGCCAAATCATTATATACAGCATCAAACTCCTTAACAGTTAACCTATTATTACCCCAACAATCCTTTATCCCAAGTTCGGTATTAATTACCAAATTAACACTGATTAATAAGGTTTTTCTATTAGGAACTCGCCAGGTAAACCAAACAACTCTATTACCCCGGCCATCTATAGATGATAAGTATATTTTATACATCTGATTGGTTATTTTTTTAAGCTTCCTGTTGTTGGAACGCACCCCATTCATTTGTAACCTTAGTGATTCGCGGGCCGCTAAATTCCGAATGGCCTCGTCCCCCTGATTTTTTAAACTTTCTAAAGCTGTCGCCGAGTCCGGCAATAACATTTTGCCTAACCCTTTAATCGCAACTGTTGCAACCTTCTTATCTCCTGAACGAGCAAAAACGCTAATTAAGGGTATCGACCGCTTGTCCTGTTTTTCCACCAGTTCGTCAATTAGATTAATCTGAAAATCCACCGGAAAACTTCCAAATTCCTCTAGAATCAATGGGAGTGTATTATTATCTTTAGTTATATCATTAAGCAGATTGTCCAAAGAAGACTCTGTAATACCCTTGAAATCCTTAAACATTTCTTCCAGTGGTAATTCTGACGGGTCATAATCAAAGTAACATAAGATGTTTAATATGCATGTTTTATTAATATCAGGAAGATTAGGCTCGGTTAACAACTTTAATAAAGGGTCTATTATATCTTCATCCCCTAACATTTCAAGGGTGAGGTTAAGAATACCTAATAATTCCTGTTCAGCTGTTTTAAGTTTATTAATACAAACAGGAACAACCTGTTCTCCCATAGCTGCAAGTTTGACAATTATTTTTTCAAACTCTTTAGTATTAAAAGTTTTTCCTTTAAGATTGTCAAGATAATCACAAATCTGTCTTCTTTCCAATAATTTATAACTAATGTTATTTTGATTTTTCAAAACTTCATCTCCTCAGAAGCTCATTCTTCATTTACTTTCCATTGAAGTACCAACCTATCTCCTTGTCCAATGGGGGTTGTGAATTCTGCCTTATCTCCATTTACTTCCATGACCAGTATAGCTCCCTTTTGGGGTGGATTGGTTGAAAAATTAACATGATTGAAGATATCAAGAAACAATAAGTTATCCATTCCACCGGGAATTATCACTTCTTCGTTATTTACATAAAGGTGGCTCTGGACTTTGACGGTTTCGTCAGGTGCCTTTATTTCTTGCAAGACTTCTGTATTTGAGGCAGGTTCTTGGCTCTCTTCTAAATCTATTGTTATTATTTCATCACTTTGCTTATTCTTAATATCGATATTAATGGAATCACCATCATTTATCTGGTAATCGCCCTGGGCTTCGGTGCCGTTAACCTTAATTATGGAGGTATCAAGGTAATGGTTCAGTCCTGCCTTGTGCAGGATTTCTGTTAAAGTTCCAGGCAAAGTATATTGGATATCAGCCCTGTCTTCCAGGTAGTAGTCTTTTTCGACCTGTTTTCCATTCATAATTATCTCACCGTTAATTTTTAGCAGACGACCATTAATGAGTACCTCCAAACCTTCATTAGGAATAACGTCTGCTATTCTCCCATTGGCGTCCCGGCCGTTTACTGCCTGTTCCACAGTGATGGCATCATTACTCTTGATAGGGGTATCCAAATGAGCTTCTACACCATTGACCTTTATCTTGGCCGGGGTACCGGATTCACCCTTGATAATCTTTAACTGGCCGTTTACTGTAACAGTCAAGGCCATGCCCGGCCTGCCATAAATTTTCTTGATATTAATCCCGGCTCCTATTAATGCATCGGCCACTTTTCCCTGATTAAGTTCAAAAATTCTTACCTGCCGCCCATTGACGGTAACTCTGCCAAAGCCTAGATTATTACCATTCTTGGCAACTAAGGCAATCCCCAATGGTGTGATATATTCCGGGCCGCTCATATAGAACTCCAACCCTTCAAACCCGGTAATTGCTTCAGTACCCCTCACCGCTACCCTTTGATAACTAAGGCCAAGATAATCCGCCAGTTTCTCAGGCAGTAAAGGAGTTAGACTCCCGCCGCCGATAAGGATTACTGCTTGGGGAGGCTTATGACTCAAAGCCAGAATTTTTTCACCAATTTTCAGAGCCAGGTTTTGCACTTTGGGACTAGTTATGTTGATAATCTCATCCTTGTTTAAACTTTGTTCAACTCCTAGAATATCTTTAAAGGTTATGCTTTCTTCTTTGTGAACCAGTCTTTTTATTCGTTCCCCTTCCTGAAAATCAAGTAAATACTCTTGGCAAAGAGTTTCCGTAAGCTCATCACCGGCTTCAGGAACCATACCATAAGCTACGATAGTACCTTCTGAGGATATGGCAATGTCTGAAGTTCCTGCTCCTACATCAACTAGGGCAATGTTTAGCTGCCTCATGTTGGGAGGGATAACCACCTGGCTGGCAGCAATTGGCTCCAGGGTCAGGCTAAGAATCTCCAGATTAACCCTACTTAAAGCCGAAAACATGGAATCCACAACCACCCTTGGTAGGAAAGTGGCCAAAACTTCCAGGGCCATATATTCCCCCTGCTGTCCCACCAAATTACCGATACGTTCACCATTTAAGTAACTATGAACTATACTGTAGCCAACACAGTGGTAAACCTGGTCAGCGGGTTCGCCCTCCAATAAGATGGCTTGGGCGCTTTGTACCGCCTGAAGTTCCAAGGCCAAAACATCTTCCTTGGTAACCTCAGCAAGGTCGCTGATATCCCTTGAGGCTTCACATTCAATAGTCTTTAGAGCTCTACCGGCCGCTGCCACCGCAACTTCTCTTAAGGGCCGCCCGATTTTGGCTTCCAGGCGCCCTTTGATATTTCTAATCACTTCTGCAACCTGATCCACATCATGGATCTGGCCGTCAACCATGGCCCGGTTTCGGTGTTCTTCACCTTCACAGGCTATTACCTTTAATCCTCCAGGGGTTTCTTCGACAATTAACCCTACGACACTCCTGGTTCCGATATCCAAGGCAAATATTTGTTTGGTATCCATATCCATACCTCCGTATGCTCCCTAAATTATAGCATTATTCGACTAGAGGAACAGAAATTCCTGCTAAAAGTTAACCCCCGTCGGTAAACGGGGGTTGTGTTAAATCTTTTGATAAAAAAACATAGCGGCAGATTTGAAACCAATCTCCTGGGGCTGAAAAATTTGCTCCGTGCTGCCAATGAAAAGGATTCCATGAGGTTTTAGAGCTTGATGAAACTTGCGGTAAAGAGCCGTTTTGGCTTCCTCGGTAAAGTAGATGACCACGTTTCGACAGATTAATAAATCTACATTACTCTCAAAAGGATCTTTTAGAAGGTTATGGGCCTTAAATTTAATCATTTTTTTGAGGGTATCAACAATTTGAACGGCGTCACCGTCTCTGGTGAAATATTTATTAACATACTGTGGCGGTAGACCGGCTACTGATTTAATATGATATATTCCTTCCTGGGCCTTTCTCAGAACCTCCTGGTCTAAATCGGCGGCGATAATCTGGTGGTTACCTCGGGGCGCTATTTCGGATAGAATCATGGCCACGGTATAAGGTTCATCGCCGGTGGAACATCCTGCGCTCCAGATTTTTAAGTTTGGACTTTTGCTTAACAATTCGGGTAGAATTTTTTCCTGTAGTACTTGCCATTGAGCTGGGTTGCGGTAAAATTCAGAAACGTTAATGGTTAAGTGATTAATAAATCTGTTGAGCTGGTTCTTGTCTTTTTCCAGTAGGACAAAATATTCATTAAAATTATGACAATCACAAGATTTCATTAAACTGGTAATCCGCCGTTCCATCTGTGGGCGTTTGTATTGTGATAAATCAAGACCTATTTTGCGATTGATTTTCTCAATAAAGTCCAGATAAGCGTCAACCATTCTATCCCCTCTTTTGATCTAATTATGATCTAATTTAATGTGCTATTTATTAATGTCCACTTTTCCGAGACCGCTTTTCTCATGACAGCTGTTACAGAAGTTTTCTTTGGTTTGCCCCCTTTTACTGTGGCAATCTAAACAAAACTCCTTGGGATTTTTATTTCTTTCAATGGTTAACTTATGTTCTTTTAACCAGGCTTCTCTGTCTGCTCCATGAGGATTACCGGCCACGTTTTCAGTTACCGCAAAATATATCACCAGCACAAAACCCAAAGCAATCAGTGCTGAAATCACGGTTCCTTTTTTCATTCTTATTCCTCCACCCGGTATATTTTATCTATTCGTTGTTGGAATATATTTTCCTGCCAGAATCAAGGAAAAAGTCTAAAGATGTTTAATTATCTGCTAGCCAACCATATAACCAGCCCTTGCGGACTGGTTATATGAGTGCATTATTTTGTAGCTTTAAAAGCATGATAACTGGCTTCAATGGTTTTATTTATATCCTCCTCGGTATGAGCTAAGGAAACGAAGGCAGCTTCGAACTGGGAAGGCGCCAGGTAGACCCCCTGTTCCAGCATTTTTTGAAAGAAGACGGCGAATTTACCGGTATCTGAAGTACAAGCAGTTTTAAAGTCCACAACCTGCCGGTCGGTAAAGAAGGTACAAACCATAGAGCCTACCCGGTTGAAGGTAACAGTAACCTCAGCCTCCCGGGCCGTCCGGGCCAAACCTTCGGCCAGCTTGGCCGACTTGGCTTCCAGGGCTTCATAGGTTCCCGGTTCTCCCAGTAACTTCAATG
Organism: Bacillota bacterium; assembly: GCA_021849745.1. Lineage (GTDB taxonomy): Bacteria > Bacillota > Carboxydocellales > JAJZSN01 > JAJZSN01. The sequence goes on from JAJZSN010000081.1 coordinate 14,069, forward strand.
TCTCAATCCCTGCCGTCATGGCCAGAGGGTTTCCTGACAAGGTTCCTGCTTGGTAGATAGGCCCGGCAGGGGCAATGTTCTCCATGATATGTTTTTTACCGCCGTAAGCGCCTACAGGGAGACCGCCGCCTATAATCTTGCCGAAACAGGTAAGATCGGGGTCGATGTTATAAAGGGATTGGGCACATCCATAGGCAACCCGGAAACCGGTCATGACCTCGTCAAAAATTAAGAGAGCGCCGTATTTCCTGGTTAAATCCCGTAATCCTTCCAGGTAACCGGCCTTGGGTGGGACAACCCCCATGTTGCCTGGTACCGGCTCGATTATAACAGCAGCAATATCATTGCCTTCAAGTTCAAAGATTTTCTCCAAGTTTTCCAGATCGTTATACTGAGCGGTAATGGTGTTATTAGCAATGTTCTCAGGTACGCCGGGGCTGGTGGGCACACCTAGGGTCAAAGCCCCCGAAACCGCTTTGATTAAAAGGGAATCGGCATGACCGTGATAGCACCCTTCGAATTTGACGATTTTATTCCGCTTGGTATAGCCCCGGGCCAGTCGCAGAGCGCTCATGGTAGCCTCGGTTCCGGAGTTGA
>JAJZSN010000082.1 GCA_021849745.1 Bacillota bacterium
CCCCCCAGGCGGCAAAGAAGAAAGTGAAGGGATAATTTGGAAAAACCTTACCAGGCGTAAGGAGACCCAGCCTTTGAACCTTCCTAACGCAGGCAGTGTATTCAAGAACCCTCCCGGTCATTCGGCCGGGCGGTTAATTGAAGAGGTTGGGGGTAAAGGGATGCGGGTCGGTGACGCCCAAGTTTCCTATTTGCATGCTAATTTTATTGTCAACCTTGGTAAGGCTAAAGCCCAAGAAGTCCTCGCCCTGATTGAAAAAATCCGAACCCTCGTTTTAAACCAACTAGGTATCCAGTTAGAGCTTGAAGTGAAGGTCATGGGAGAATAAAACTGGAGGTGACCGAGATGGAGAAATTTATTATCATGGGGGGGAATCGCCTGGAAGGCAAGATCAGGGTCAGCGGGGCCAAAAATGCCGCGTTACCTATTTTGGCGGCCAGCCTTTTGAGTCCGGGAACCAATTTAATTCAGGATGTGCCAAACCTGAAAGATGTGGCAGTGATGAAGAATCTCCTGGAATATTTAGGGGTTAAAATAACTTCTGACCAACAGGGGATTAAGGTTGATGCCCAAAGGGCCGCCAGTCTGGAAGTTAATGAAGAGATTATGCGTAAAATGCGGGCCTCCAATCTGGTAATGGGACCGCTGCTGGCTCGGTTTGGGCAGGTCAGAGTTAGTTACCCCGGCGGGTGTGCTATCGGCAGTAGGCCCATGGATTTGCATCTCAAAGGTTTTATCGCCTTGGGAGCTAAGATTACCGAAAAATACGGCTATATCAAGGCTGAAGCAAAAGAATTGACCGGAAGTGAAATCCACCTGGATTTCCCCAGTGTTGGGGCTACAGAAAACATTATGATGGCCGCTGCCCTAGCCAGGGGCAAAACGGTAATCCGCAACGCCGCCAAGGAACCGGAGATTGTGGATTTGCAGAACTATCTTAATGGAATGGGAGCTAGAATAAAAGGAGCGGGGACCGATACCATCAAGGTTGAAGGGGTCAGCGAACTTGGCTCCACCACCCATGCTGTTATCCCGGACCGAATTGAAACAGGCACCCACATGATTGCTGCCGCCATTACCCAGGGGGATGTGACCATTAGCAACGTTATTCCCGAACATGTGGAACCCATTGTTGCCAAACTCAAAGAGGCAGGAGTTAAAGTTACCGATATGGATAATCAGATCCGGGTTCAAGGCACCGGATGTATTAAGGCGGTTGATTTGAAAACAATGCCCTATCCAGGGCTCCCTACCGATATGCAGTCACCTATGATGACTTTACTGACAGTGGCTAAAGGTACCAGCGTTATCTCAGAGAGTATCTTTGAGAACAGGTTCAAACAAGTAGATGAATTGCGGCGCATGGGGGCCAACATTAAGTTAGAGGGCCGGGCCGCCATCGTTAAAGGAACGGAAAAACTAAGCGGAGCCTTTGTGGAAGCCCCTGACCTTCGGGCCGGAGCCGCCCTTGTGCTAGCCGGTTTGGTGGCCGAAGATGCCACGGTGATAGAAAACGTGCACCACATTGACAGAGGTTACGAAAGGTTGGAAGTAAAGTACAGTTCCCTGGGCGCCAGGATAATCAGGGTAAATAATTAAGTAGTTTGCAAGTGCAGCATCTGAAGGCTGCTTTTTTTGGGCCTATTTTGGACAAGAAGGGGGTGTTTGGGGTATAATATAGGGGGAAGTCGTCAGTCTTCAGTCGTCAGTCGTCAGCTTTAAGAGGTTCAAGGTAGATTCCGGTATTCGTAAAGGAACCCCCAAAAATCACCCTGGCAACTTACGAACTATGAACCAAGCTTCAAAGAATACCCCAACCCTAACCCCTTACCCCTAAAACCTTAAACCTTACCCAATGGGAGGCTCAACCATGCAATCATCCCCACGCAGGGTTAGAAAAATAGGGCGAAAAGTTCAGCGCCAGAAGAAAACTAATTTATTGCAGAGTCTTTTCTTTATTCTACTGATTTTGGCTGCCGGTTTTGTTTTTCTTCAATCGTCTATTTTTGCTGTTGATAACATAGAAGTTAAGGGAACGAAATTTTTAAACCCTGAAGAGGTGCGCAAGTTAACGGGATTATCCTTAGGGGTTAATATTTTTAAAGCGGATTTGAAAGCTGCTGGGGCCAAAGTATCTTTAAACCCTTTGGTCAAACAAGTAGAGGTTTTCAGGGATTTGCCCTCCGGCGTGGTGGTTCAGATAACTGAGCGGCAGCCGGTGGGACTTCTGCCTTTTCGGGGAGGTCTGCTTGAGGTTGATGGGGAGGGTTATTACCTGGCCCAGGCTCCGGTAGGGCACCAGGGGAGTTTGCCCATAATCAATGGAGTTAAAGTGGAACAAGCAAGGTTAGGCAAGCGGGTGGATAACCCTCGTTTATCCGGGCCTTTGAGTTACCTTGCGGCTATGAGTCCCGAATTCATCTCCAAGATTTCAGAAATAAACGGTGCCGATCCGGTTAACATAATCATGTATTCCCTCGACAAAGTGATGATTAAATTAGGGGATGAAACCAGGGTCAAGGAAAAACTCTCTTTGGTTGAAGGCCGCTTGAAGCAGAAATACCCGGTTGAAGTGGAATACATTGATGTAAGCTTTAAAGGGTATCCTGTCATCAAGTTTAAAGAAGAATATAATCCAAACCCTGAGGTCAATCGCCGCCCAGCCGTTGATGAATCGGAAATACATTAATAAAAAGGAAGTGTTAGAGATATGTGGTTACCTCTGGTGGGGTTTATTTTGGGGATAGTGATTGGGATTTATTCGCCGATTTCCATGCCGACGGTATATGCGCAGTATATGTCGGTGGCCGTTTTGGCGGCCCTGGATTCGGTTTTTGGGGGTATCCGGGCCGGGATGGAAGAACATTTTGATACTAAGGTGTTTATTACCGGTTTTTTTAGCAATACTTTGCTGGCGGCCGGTCTGGCCTATTTAGGAGAACGGTTGGGGGTTGAACTATATACCGCAGCCGTATTTGCTTTCGGGGTTCGGTTGTTCCAGAATTTGGCAATAATTAGGCGTCATTTATTAAGAAAATAACGTTAAATTTTTCTTATGAAAAAGAGGGAAAATTAAATCCATGTTGAATTTTTAACAAGAGTTATTTATTTAAGGAGGATGTTCTCATGCTGGATTTCGACATGGATTTAGACCAGTTTGCCAATATAAAAGTTATCGGTGTGGGCGGCGGCGGCAGTAATGCGGTTAACCGCATGGTTGCTGCCGGGTTAAAAGGTGTTGAGTTCATCGCTGTCAATACTGACGCCCAGGCTTTATTTTTATCCCAGGCCAGTCAGAAATTACAAATCGGGGGTAAGCTTACCAAGGGTTTGGGAGCTGGGGCCAATCCTGAGATTGGGGAGAAGGCCGCTGAAGAATCCCGGGATGAACTGATGCAAGCCCTTAAAGGAGCTGATATGGTTTTTGTTACCGCCGGTATGGGCGGTGGTACCGGCACAGGGGCCGCTCCCATAGTAGCCGAAGTGGCCAAGGAAATAGGCGCCCTTACTGTAGGGGTAGTTACTAAGCCCTTTACCTTTGAAGGCCGCAAACGACTAAGTCAGGCCGAGAGGGGTATCAGTAACTTAAAATCCCGAGTGGATACTCTAATCACCATTCCTAATGACCGTTTGCTCCAGGTTATCGACAAAAATACTCCTATCGTGGAAGCCTTCCGGATTGCTGATGATGTACTGCGCCAGGGTGTCCAGGGGATTTCCGATTTGATTGCCGTTCCTGGCTTGATTAACCTGGATTTTGCCGATGTTAAGACCATCATGTTCGAGACCGGTTCTGCCCTGATGGGTATCGGTACCGCCGCCGGCGATAACCGGGCCGCCGAGGCTGCCCGTCTGGCCATCTCCAGTCCCTTGCTGGAGACTTCCATCGAGGGTGCCAAGGGTGTCCTCCTTAACATCACCGGTGGAGCCAGTCTGGGCCTTTTTGAGGTCAACGAAGCTGCCGAGATTATCGCCCAGGCCGCCGATCCCGAGGCCAACATCATCTTCGGGGCAGTTATTGATGAAGCCATGAATGAAGAGGTCAGGGTAACGGTAATTGCCACCGGCTTTGACCACCGCATTGTGCAAAATGAACTCAAGCCCGATTTGGATCTGAAGCCATTCGGCAGCAATAATGAGATTGATATACCGGCCTTTTTAAGAAGGCGCAAAGATTAATAAGGCAAAAACCCTGAATTATCAAAACCTCTACAGAAATGTAGAGGTTTTTCCATTATTTAGAGGATAAACAAAGGCCGTCCTTTCCACCGTTAGACAAATTTTACCCGCTCTCTGGTGTATAATTTTAGGTGGAGGTATCCTCATGGAGGGTATGCAGTATGTTTATTTTGAAAAAGTATTTGGAATTAATTTGGCATTAAACTGGGTAATCCTTTGGGTGACGGCCAAGTTCAGCCGGGCTGAAACCGGCGGCTGGCGCATAGCGGCAGGGGCGGCCCTAGGAGCCCTGTACTCTTTCAGCCTGTTAATGCCTGATTTAAGCTTTCTCTGGACAATGGCGGCCAAAATCACCCTTTCCTTAGGCATGGTGGCCATGGTCTTTGCCCCCCTGCCCTGGCGCCGATTTGGCCTATGTGTTGGTTACTTTTACCTGTCTTCTTTCACCTTGGGCGGGGCGGTTTACGGTCTCATCTTCCTAGCGGCTGGAAACCGCAATATCATGGAACTAATGGCTTCCTTTGGCGTCCTGGCCGAATTTTTGCCCCTTGTCCTGGTGGTTGCCGCTACAGGGCAACTGGTTTTGGCCAAATGGGGTTCGGCCCTCCATAAGAAGAAACTGATTCAAGCCCTATTCAAAGTTCCTCTTAGGGTTATGGTGGAAGGCCATGTTGTGGCCATTGACGCCTTGATAGATACCGGTAATAGCTTGCGGGACCCGGTCTCCCAAAAGCCGGTAATTATTGTTGAGGCCGGGGTATTAGAGGACCTTTTGCCCCCGGAAATCCAGTCTGTCGGGGCCGACCTTGTGGAAACAGGGGGGCTAAAGGGTATGGATAACCTATCCGGGAGTAATTGGGCGCCTCGGCTGCGGTTAATACCTTTTTCAGCCCTGGGAACCAAAGGGGGGTTGTTGCTGGCCTTCCGGCCTGATGCGGTAGAAGTGATTCACGGGTTAGAAACTATAAGGACTTCTGAAACGGTGATAGGTATATTTCCAGGGGAACTAAGCGGCGACGGTTCTTACCGGGGTTTGCTCCATCCCGATATTCTGGCCAAAATCCATAGTATTTAAATTCTAGGAGGATGTGAGGCTTTTGAACAAATTACATCAAATAAAATGGAACATTAATTTAGCCTTTTTGCGCTTTCTACAATTTCTAGGTCTAAAATCCGAAGTTTATTATGTAGGGAGCAGCGAAGCCTTACCGCCTCCTCTTTCCAGTGATGAAGAGATTTTCCTTATTGAACGGCTGGAACGAGGCGATACCGCAGTTAAAAGCGTCCTCATTGAACGGAACCTGCGCCTGGTGGTTTATATTGCCAGAAAGTTTGAAAACACCGGGGTGGGAATAGAAGACCTGGTATCCATTGGAACCATTGGTCTAATTAAAGCTGTTAATACCTTTGACCCCAATAAGAAGATAAAACTAGCAACCTATGCTTCTCGATGCATTGAGAATGAGATATTGATGTACCTGCGCCGCAATAATAAGACCCGTTCGGAAGTATCCTTTGACGAGCCTTTAAACATCGACTGGGATGGCAATGAACTCCTTCTTTCCGATGTCCTGGGCACGGAGAATGATATCATACACAAGTACATCGAGGAAGAAGTTGACCGCAAACTCCTTAACCTGGCCATGCAGAGATTGACCGGTCGAGAACGCAGGATTATGGAACTCCGCTTCGGTTTGCACGGAGGTACGGAGAAAACTCAAAAAGAAGTGGCCGATCTGCTGGGGATTTCTCAATCCTATATCTCCAGGCTAGAGAAAAGGATAATCAAAAAACTGCGCAAAGAGATCCACCGAATGGAATAAGGAAGTTTTTCAACAGCCTGGAATAAACCGGTCCCTATTTGGCAATAATTTTAGCGTAAAGCTAACCTGCCGGAAAGGGAGGATTCTATGCTGGTCAATAAAGTAGAAATCTGCGGAGTCAATACAGCAAAACTGCCTGTCCTCACCAGCGATCAGATGAAAAAACTCTTTGTCGCTATGCAAAGTGGCCAGGATGACACGGCCAGAAACAGGCTTATTAACGGTAACCTACGCCTGGTGCTAAGTGTTATCCAACGTTTTACCAACCGGGGCGAGTATGTAGATGACCTGTTTCAGGTCGGCTGCATTGGCCTGATGAAGGCCATCGATAATTTCGACCTAAGCCAAAACGTTAAATTCTCCACCTATGCCGTACCTATGATCATCGGTGAAATCCGCCGTTACCTGCGGGATAATAACCCTATCCGGGTCAGTCGGTCCCTGCGGGATGTGGCCTACAAAGCCTTACAGGTCCGAGATAGCCTGGTTAACAGGTATTCTCGCGAACCCTCCATTAATGAGATTGCCAGTGAGTTAAAGATTCCCCGGGAAGAGATTGTTTTCGCCCTTGATGCCATCCAGGAACCCATCTCTCTTTTTGAACCCATTTATCATGATGGTGGAGATCCCATCTTTGTTATGGATCAGATTAGTGATGATAAACACTTGGACGGTAACTGGTTGGAAGGGATTGCTGTCCGGGAAGCTCTTAGGAAGCTAAGCGAACGGGAGAAATTGATATTGACCCTGCGGTTCTTCGAAGGGAAAACCCAAATGGAGGTAGCCGAGGAGATTGGCATCTCTCAGGCCCAGGTTTCCAGGCTGGAAAAGGCGGCCCTGGATCATATGAAGAAACACGTGGCAACCAATGTCTGAAGTAGGCTAAAAAATAATAAATAATTTGAGTTGGATAGTACTAACAAAGAAAACCTCAAGAGAGAATATTTCCCTCCCTTGAGGTTTTGATAATTCCGTCAGAATTTGTGCTGAAGCTAATGCTAAAACAGCAGGAATCAGGTCATCCGGGGGCGAATCATTACAAAATAATCGTCAACAGGAGAGGGATAGCGGTGGCATTAAACAAAAAGAGGCCCTTGAAACATGGGTTGGACTATTATTTCCTATTCACCCTCATGGCCTTGGTAGTCTTCGGGATTCTCATGGTGTTCAGCGCCAGTTCCATCCAAGCCATGACTTCCGTGAAAGACCCCTATTATTTCATGAAGAAACAACTAATTTCTGCCTCCCTGGGCCTACTGGCCATGTATGTGGCCTATAGGGTGGATTATTTTCATTTACGTCGCTACGCCGGATTGGCCATTCCCCTTTGTCTGATATTACTTATTGCCGTGCTTTTCACCCAAGAAGTAAAAGGGGCACAGAGTTGGATTCAGCTTGGTTCATTCAATTTTCAGCCCTCGGAGTTAGCCAAGCTAGGGGTCGTACTGTTGATGGCCAAGTTTCTGACTCTTAGGGATAACCGTCAAGAAGCCTTAAAACAAGGGATTTGGCCTGCCTTAGGGGTGTTGGGTGTAACCGGGTTTCTGATTCTTCTGCAAGGGGACTTTGGATCCACCGCAGTATTAATGGGTGTCGGGGTAGTAATGCTTTTTATCTCTGGATTTAGGTTAATCTACTTGGGTGGCTTGTGCCTAATGGGACTTGGGGCTGCTACTTTTTATATATTCGAGGAGGGAAAAGAATACAGGATTGACCGGTTTTTAGCCTTTATGAATCCAGCGGTAGATTCCCAGGGGGTGGGCTGGCAGATTACCAACTCTTTATATGCCATCGGTTCCGGTGGTTTGGCCGGATTGGGACTTGGTCAGAGTAAACAAAAGTTTGGTTGGTTACCTGAACGTCACAATGACTTTATATTCAGTATCATTGCCGAGGAATTGGGATTTATCGGAGCGGTGTTGCTAATCACTCTTTTTGCCATACTTATTTTCCGGGGTTATCGGATTGCCCTTAAGGCACCCGATACCTTTAGTAGTTTACTGGCTGCCGGGATAACCAGTATCATCATGGTAGAGGCTCTGATTAATATTGCGGTTGTAACCGGCATTATGCCCGTTACAGGGATAACTCTGCCCTTTATCAGTTACGGCGGTTCTTCTTTAATTTTCAAACTGTTGGGGATGGGGGTACTCCTTAATATTTCGTGTTATACCAAGAGAAACACTAAGCATAGGCTCCCAGGTAAGGGATTGAACATTTAGCTTGGGCATTTTTACTAATCAACCGTCACATCCTGGGCTTATCTTACATATATTAAGGTAAGAAAGTGGAGGAGGTGGCAGCGTTGCTGGTTAAGATTTCTGATTTACGGATGCGGGAAGTGGTTAATGTAGTTGACGGCAAACGGCTGGGTGTAATTAAGGACATTGACTTAGATCCCGAACAGGGATGCGTTAAGGCTATTGTATTACCGGGTTCCACCGGATTTCTGGGCAGTTTTATGGGGCGTAATGATGATTTCGTAATTCCCTGGAATCGCATCAAGAAGATTGGTATGGATGTTATCCTGGTGGAAGTCAATTCTTTCGGTGATTCCAGGCATGAAGTAATTGATTATGTATAGTATGAAAAAACCCGCTGACAGCGGGTTTAGTTTTTTAATAATACTCTTTGGTTAACTGGTCGATGGTCTTATTGATAATCATTTCATATAATAGAGTGGTTTTGACCTTCCAGCCGTTGGCCACACTGACACAGGGGAAAACCAGTTCGCCGTGCCTTATGAACCTGACATAACCACTATCCGAAATTAACCCTCCGTTTCTACATTTGTCAATGATAGCTGTTTCCGCTTCTTCCCGGGAGATGTTTAAACCGGTTCTTTCGATATAATTAGTGATTGCATGAGAACTCACGATATAATCAGTGTCCGAACCGAGGATTTTATTTTCTACTATTTTAGCAATTAAAACCCCTTCATCCAAGTCCCGTAGAACTTCCTGAAGTTTGAGAGTGACTTCTACGATTCCATGACTTCTGATTAAACGCAGAAATTCATGTTTGGCCCGGATGCTAATTTCTCCAGCGGCTTCGGAAACCAGAGAAAGAACCTTTTGTTCTTCTTTTTGTAATCTATTCAGTGAGATTCTCCCGGCATTCTCAGTTATCTTGTCTAATTGCGGATGGGATTTGAATTTATCTTTACGATAATCAGGTTTCAAGCCACCTAAGGCCCGGAAAGACATTGATAAACCTTTTTCATCTATATGAATTACTTTGGCAAAATATTTATCTCCTATCCGACCGTAATCATCAAGAAACTCAATAAAACCATTGGCCACCTCTTTTATATGTACCAATCCGCGATAATTATGTTCTGTAGTTACAATAAATCCATATGATCTGACCTCTTCAATTATGACTTCAAATATATCACCCACTTGTGGCTCTTTTTCCAAGGAAGCAAGTTTAATATCGGGTTCGTTATTCTGTTCTTTTAGCATTAAGTCATAATAACTTTTGGTTATATCAGGTTGGATATTGTGTTTTTCGGAAAAATTCTGAATTACTGATTCTAGGGGCTCATCCTTGTGGTCATTTAAATAGTCCCTGAGTTTATAGGCTGAATGATGAAAGTCTTTTAAATCTGTTACAACTAGTCTGCTCATGGAATTTCCTCCTTAAAAAGTTTATAAAAATATTGACAATGCCTTAACCTTTATTATACCATATTATGAAAATATTTACTATATCTACAATTGGTAATTTATGTCTATGGCTAGGTGTTATTGAGATAATAGAATGATAAGGTTAAAAGAACGGCCGTATTATATTTTATGCACAAATCTAACAAATACTATTCACTAAGCATACCATAATATTAAAAAGATACGGAAAAGTTGTGGTGGCTTTGATGAAGGATGGGGAAAAGTATAAAGTATTGGTGAAGCGGGGGGGTGGCCGTGGGGATGTATTGTTAAGTACTTCGGTTCTCCGGGCCTTAAAGGCAAAATTCCCCCAAAGTTTTCTGGGCATGGCTACAGACATTAGTGGCGTTGATATTGTAAAGGGGCTGCCCTATATTGACAAACTTTATATCTGTAATAATTTTTATGAGGTGCTGGATTTTCATGAACCTGGGTATGATCTGGTGGTTAGCTTGCTTTATGAAAAGCAGCTTCACTTGCCTTACCTGGAGGCTTTTATGGGTCAGGCAGGGGTGGTCGGTTATCAACCCAGGCCGGTTATCCTATGGAATGCTAAAGTTGAAAATTATGCCAGGAGATTGGTTGGTTCTTTCAATCCGGAAGGGAGGCCCCTGATTGCATTACATCGGGGGCCGACCTGGCCCATGCGGATGTGGAGGGATGAGGGTTATGAGAAAGTTTTGAAGCATTTTAAACAAAAATACCGGGCCGCTATTATAGAGGTAAGCGGTACACCGGGTTACAACCTAGGCTTGGGTTTGGATTTAACGGGGCAATGTAATTTTAAAACCACTGCCGCAATTTTAAAAAGGTGTTCCGCCCTTTTATGTATCGATAGTCTGGTAATGCATATGGCCAGCGCTGTTTGCTTGCCTGCAGTGGGACTTTTTGGCCCTACTGATCCCAAGAAAGTTATGTTGGCTGATGGGCTAAATTATCCGGTGGTTACGCCCAGCCCTTGTAGGTTTTGCCGCCATTTGAGGGGAACATCGGTCTACATAGAATGTACCCAAAAATCTTACGTCTGTATGGAGAAAATACAGCCGGAGCAAGTAATCGAAGGATTGGAAAAGGTTTTAAGGAAAACAGGGGCCGTTTAGGGGGGGATATCATGGCCAAAAGTCCTGTGGAGGTAAGCTTTGTGATTCCCACTTTGGCGAAAACGGGTTACTACAGGAGATGTGTTCATACTTTACTAGGTGCCTGTTTGTTACCGGGGAAAAGAACCTATGAAATAATTATTGTTGACGACGGCAGCCCCCGGGAATATCAAGAGGAGTTGCTGAAGGACTGCCGGGCCATGGGCTGTCGGGCTCATCTGCGACGTATTACCGGCGGTTTTACTAGGGCCGTTAATGAGGGGTTGTATTTGACCAGGGGCAAATATCTATTTTTGGTTAATGATGACGTAGAATTTTTTCAGCCCCAATGGTTGGAACTTATGGTTAGGGTAAGTGAAGAGAGTCCTCGTGCCGGTATTACCGGATGCCGTCTATTATACCCTAACGGGCTTATTCAGCACGGAGGTATGGATTACTGTGGGGTAGGGTCTTATCTCTTGTCTCATAGGTATGTGAACCAAGATAGAGAGTTCCTGCCAGCCAAGGCCAATAACCGGGTCATCGCCGTAACCGGGGCGGTGATGATGATTAAACGTGGGTTGGTGGAAGATATGGGCTACATGGATGAGGGTTTTCGCATCACCTGCAGCGATACCGATTATTGCCTGCGGGCCCAACAGCGGGGGTGGGGGGTATATTATTGCGGTGAGGCTGAGGCCATTCACCATGAGGGTAAAACCAGGGGAAATACTCCGGAAAACAAGGACCCTGCTTGGTATAAACTGGAAATAAGGGATAATGAGAGATTTTATCAAAGGTGGCAGGAGGCCATACATCCTTTATTGCATAGGTTATAAGGGAAGAGGAGGGCATATGAATATTTACCCGTTGGTAGACCTGCTCCTCCGACAGCGCCTTGACCAAGAACAGAAAATGATGATTCTCGCCGGGGAAATCAGCAGGGTCTGTGAGATAATTATCAAGGCCCTGGAGGGGGGGCGGAGGATATATGCTCTGGGTAACGGAGGAAGCGCTGCCGAGGCAGAACATTTGGTGACCGAATTGGTAGGGAGGTTCAGGAACCAAAGGGAAGGTCTAAAGGCCACTGCTTTAACCACTAATACTTCCCTATTGACGGCTCTGGCCAATGATTTCGGGTATGACCAAATTTTTGCTAGGCAGGTGGCGGCTTTGGTGGAGTCGGGGGATGTGGTTATGGGCTTTTCCACCGGTGGTCAATCTCCTAACGTTCTGGCGGCCATGGCCGCCGCCCGCCGCCAAGGGGCATTGACCGTGGCCTTAACCGGGGCCGCCGGGGCGGCCCTGGTTAAGGCCTGTGACCTGGCTTTGCTCATGCCATCTCACGATACCCCTGTCATTCAGGAAATGCATCAAAAAGTAATTCACATCATCAGCCAGGTGGTGGATGACCACTTCGGCGGAAAGGCAGGGGAAAGAGTTGTATAAGGGTTTTTTCTAGACCGGGACGGCACCGTAATGGTAGAAAAAAATTACCCATCCGACCCCTGCCAGGTCACCCTGGAACCAGGAGCGGCCCAGGCTATTAAAAAAATGAACCAAGCCGGTTACAAAGTTATCATCATCTCCAATCAATCGGGAGTAGCCAGAGGTTACTTCAGCGAAACCCAAGTAAACCGGATAAACCACCGCCTAAAGGCCATCCTGGCCCACCAAGGCGCCCATCTGGACGCTATTTTCTACTGCCCCCACCACCCCCAGGGCACTGTGGCCAAATACGCCCACCACTGCCCCTGCCGCAAACCCCAACCAGGCCTACTCCTCACAGCCGCCCAGCAACTATCCGTCGACCTCGCCCACTCCTTCATGGCAGGCGACCGCCACTCCGACCTCCAAGCAGCCCTCAACTCCGGCTGCCGCCCCATCCTAGTACGCACAGGTTACGGCAAAGACACAGAAGAGAAGCTAAAGGCCGGTGGATTAGTAATTCCGGGCCTCCTGGTTTTTGACAACCTTTCTGCTTTGGTGGATGGCTTGATAGGTCAGGGGGAGCTTGGATGATTTGTTCTACGGTCAGGGGTTAGGTTTCAGGGGTTAGGGGGGACTTCGGTGTATTCATGTAGGTCGCAGTTCATAGTTCGTAGTTCATAGTTCGTAGTTCATAGTTTTTTAGGGATGTGTCTTGGGGTTTATGGTCAGATAACCCTTAGTCTAACCTCTAACCGCAAATTTCTAACCTCTAGAAAGCCGATGACTGATAGCTGACAGCTGACAGCTGATAGCCGCCCCAGGGGAATGCCCTAAGCATACATGCATAAGGTTGGGGGTATTTATGGAGTAACTTTTCATCAGCGTGCGTTCAACAGCCCGTCGGATGCCGAGACATTACCCTGAAAGGGCGTCAAAGGTGCAGTCACCTCTCATTCAAGACGGCGGGTAAAACTAATGGTAGCTCTTTTTAAGCCTTGAAAAGTTACGCTAGTAAGGCTCCGAAGCACGAGAGTGCTGAGTTAGCCTTACTTGTGCCGCAATACCCAAGGTGCATACTTATATGGCGAATAAATACCCCCAACCTTCCCGCCACAAATAGCTTAGAATAACCTTCCCGCCAAAATAAGCTTAGAATTCACACCCCAACCACTGGCCACCAACTAGAAAGGAAGACCCCCATGCCCCCCCAAAACCCCAAAATAAAAACCCTGGCCCAACTAACCACGATTTGCACCCAACTCAAAGCCCAAGGCCGAATAATAGTTACCACCAACGGCTGCTTCGACCTACTCCATCCCGGACATATCCGCCTGCTGCAGAAGGCCCGCACCATGGGAGATGTCCTGATTGTGGCTCTCAACAGCGACCGTTCGGTACGAAACCTTAAAGGACAGGGCCGCCCTATTTACAACCAGGGGGAGCGGGCCGAAATAGTGGCGGCCCTGGAAGCAGTGGATTTCGTAATTATCTTTCATCAAAGGGAGCCGTCAGCGGTTTTGGCGGCCCTACAGCCCCATATTCATGTCAAGGGCCGGGGATATCAACCGGCCCAATTACCGGAGTGCCCTATAGTTACCGCCAGTGGGGGCCGGATAGCAATAGTTGAGGCCCAGGGCGATTACTCCACAACGGGTATCATTAACCGGTTGAAAATACCCTTGTGAAAAACTTACCAAAATTGGTTGACATACTATATATAGTATAGTACAATAATAATAAGCACTAGATGTTGAGGATAAACCCTCGACTAGTGCCTTGTTATAGTAAATTATTCTTCATCAATATTTAAAATCCTCCAGAGGATTATTCTGAATTTTTACCGGACAGGTAGGTGGGTAAAATTGCGCTGTCCCTTCTGTAATGAAGGAGAATCTAAAGTGCTGGACTCCCGTTCGGCTGAGGATGGACGAGCTATCCGGCGACGCCGGGAGTGTTTGATTTGCACCAGACGGTTTACCACTTATGAGAAAATCGATGAAATTCCTTTGGTAGTGGTTAAGAAAGATGGAAAAAGAGAAGTCTTTGATCGCAGCAAATTACTGGGAGGTGTCATCAAGGCTTGCGAGAAGAGGCCTATTACCATGAGCCAGATGGAGGAACTGGTAGATTCGGTGGAGCGGGATTTGCGTAACTCCATG
>JAJZSN010000083.1 GCA_021849745.1 Bacillota bacterium
ACGGAGATACATATACCACTGTTGTAAAAGCTAATACTTTATTAGTTAACGTGCTCAGAGATGAGCTAAACCTTACCGGAACCAAAAAAGGTTGTGAATTGGGAGACTGTGGTTCCTGCACCATTTTGTTAGAAGGCAAACCGGTAGACTCTTGTATAATTCTGGCATTAGAAGCAGATGGTCGGGAGATTACAACTATAGAGGGTGTGGCCCAACACGGGCAGTTGGACAGATTACAAGAATCCTTTTTGGATCAAAGCGCTGTCCAGTGCGGCTACTGTACCCCCGGCATGATTCTCTCAGCCAAAGCCCTGCTGACCCGCAATCCCAACCCCAACGAACATGAAATTCGCGAAGCCATTGCCGGCAACCTCTGCCGCTGTACTGGCTATGTTAATATCGTTAAAGCCATTAAAGACGCCGCCGGCCAACCGGTGGGTAAACATTAAAAAAGGGGTGATAAAATGAGCGAGAATACTAATGCCAATAAGGACTATGCCGTAATCGGCAAAAGTGTGCCCAGAATAGACGGTCGGGAAAAGGTAACCGGGGCCGCCAAATATACCGGGGATTTAAGCTTTCCCAACATGCTTTATGGCAAAATCCTCACCAGCCCCTACGCCCATGCCAGAATTATCAGTATTGATACCGTCGAGGCGGAGAAACTGCCCGGCGTAAAAGCGGTTATTACCCATAAGGATGTACCCACCCTGAAATATGGGATTAGCCCGGCCCGTTGGGATGAAAATATATTCTGTATCGATAAGGTCCGCTTCGTTGGCGACAAAGTGGCAGCAGTTGCCTGTATTGATGAAAAAACCTGTTATGAGGCCATGAAGTTGATTAAAGTAGAATACGAGGTCCTACCTGCCGCCCTGGATTTCCTCACCGCTATGGATGAAGGCCAGCCCCAGGTGCATGACGAGTATCCCAACAACATCAATACCGAAATCCACCAGGAATTCGGCGATGTGGAACAGGCTTTTAAAGATGCCCATTATGTCCGCACCGACCGTTTTCTTGGCCAGCGCACTTACCATAGTCCCATTGAGCCTCATTCCGCTATCTCCATGTGGCAGGATGGTAAGCTCACCATTTACTCCAGTACCCAGTCCCCCCATTATTTCCAGCATTATATCGCCCGGGAATTCGACATGAAAATGGGTGATGTGCGGGTTCTCAAGACCTATGTGGGCGGCGGTTTTGGCGGCAAGCTGGAGCCCACAGGCCTGGAGTTTGCCGGAGCTGTACTGGCCAGAATCACCGGTCGGCCGGTAAAGATGTTCTATGACCGTCATGAGATGTTTGCCCATAACCGGGGCCGCCACGCCCAGTACATGGAAATAACCACTGGAGTGGATAAAGACGGGAAGATTCTGGGCTGTCACGCTAATTTCAAGATGGACGGCGGCGCCTATACCAGTCTCGGTATTGCCAGCGCCTATTACGCCGGAGCCCTACTCCCTCTGACCTATGAATTTGATAACTATAAGTTCGATATGTTCCGGGTCTATACCAACCTGCCGGCCTGCGGCGCTCAGCGCGGTCACGGTGCGCCCCAGCCGAAATATGCCTTCGAGTGTCACCTGGATGAGATTGCCAAGGACCTGGGTATTGACCCTATTGAAATCCGCATCCGCAATGCCCGGCGCCCTAATACGGTTACGCCCAATGAATTTGGCGTCAACTCCTGCGAAATCAAGTCCTGCTTAGAAATGGCCCGGGATATGTCCGGTTGGGTTGAGAAAAAGGGCAAACTGCCTAAAGGCAGAGGTATCGGGGTGGCTACCGGCAGCTTCGTTTCCGGCGCCGGATACCCCATTTACCGCACCAACCTGCCCCATGCCGCTGCCATGATTAAAGTGGCCGAGGACGGCACAGCGGCCACCCTCTACACCGGTGCAGTGGATATCGGACAGGGGTCCGATACTGTGCTCAGCCAGATGGCCGCTGAAGCCATGGGCTTTGTATATGAGCAGATGAAAATTGTCGCCGCTGATACAGAGACCACGCCCCATGATTTCGGCGCTTACGCCAGTCGGCAGACTTTAATGTCCGGGGCTGCCGTTAAGCAGGCCGGTGAAGAGATCAAAGCCCAGCTTCTGGATATGGCCGCCGTTATACTGCAGCGGGATCCCTCTGATCTGGAGGTCAAAGCCGGGGTGATTTACTCCAGGACTGACTCCTCCGTGACTTTATCCTTCGCTGATGCGGCCAAGGAGTTCTTTGTCCGCAGAGGTCCCCTGGTAGGCAAAGGTTCTTATGCTCCGCCCAAGCTGGGTGGTAAATTCAAGGGGGCAGCAGTAGGCACCTCACCTGCTTACAGTTTCTGTGCTCAGATCAGTGAGGTTCAAATTGATGAGGAAACCGGTGTGATAGACGTTCTGGATGTTTGGGATGTCCATGACTGTGGTATGGTCATTAACCCCGGCCTACTTCACGGCCAGGTGCACGGCGCCCTCTACATGGGTCTGGGGGAATCCATCTGGGAGCAGGTCTTGTTCGATAAGAACGGTAAACTTGTCAACGGCAACTTGGGCGAATACCGGCTGCCCACGGCCCTAGATATGCCACGGGTCCATTCCGGCCTCATTGACAGCTATGAGCCTGCCGGTCCTTGGGGAGTTAAAGAAGTTGGCGAAGGCTCCACAAACCCCACCATGGGCTGCTTCGCCAATGCCATATACGATGCCATGGGTGTTCGAATAAACAGTCTGCCCCTGACTTATGAAAAGGTATGGAAAGCGCTTAAGGAAAAGAGAGAACTTGAACAGAAGCAAAACAAATAGAATCTAAAAACAAGAGGGCGTTTTCGGGCCCTCTTGTTTGTTAAAAAATAAAGTTTATGGTGGTGAACATATGACCCAGAAAAAAGAAGGTAATAGCGGGTACAATGCTCCCCTTATTTATAAGGCATTCTCCCTTTTGGATGCAGTGGCCGCTAACCAATATGAAATGGGCATTAGTGACTTATCTCGGAGTTTAAATATTTCTAAAAGCACCATATTCGGTATTACCCAGGCTCTGACCGAGCTAGGGGCGTTGCGCCAAGATTCGAAGACTAGAAAGTTTCATCTCGGTCCGGCTTTGGTCAAACTGGGCAACCAGGCCTTCTCAGGAGTCAATCTGCGGGTTGTGGCCAAGCCCTTCATGAATGAACTTAACCAGAAATACCAGGAGACAGTATTTCTGGGGACTTTTGACGAGCAGTTGGCCAGTACAATTATTGATAAAGCCGACAGCCCCGCCTACTTGAAAATCACCGCTCCGGTTGGTACCAGGGTTCCCCTCTTTGCCGGGGCAACAAGCAAAGTGTTTTTGTCCAGCTTACAGGAAGCAGACCTCGAAATAATTTTAAAAGATAATAAACTGCCCCAATTTACCGAAAAGTCTATCACCAATCCCACTGATTATATAAAAGAGCTCCAGCAAGTCCGCCAAAAAGGCTATGCTACCGATTATGAGGAATACCTGGGCGGGGTTAATGCTATCAGCGTTCCCCTCAAAGACCCCTGGGGCCGAGTGGTTGGCGCTATCTGGATGGTGGGCTTTAGCCACTCTTTCGCCGATGAAAAGCTGGAGCAGGCCATTTCTTCCACCCTGAAGGCTGCTAAACTAATCAGCCAGGAATTAGGGGCTTAACATGTAAAGGTTTATTAAAGTGAGGTGGCTGCATTAGGAATAAACCGGCTATATTATAATTCCAGCTCAAAACGCTCACCGAATTTATTTGTATTATCCGTAAATTTTAAATATTTTGCTTCTATACAATGCCATTGTGTTTTCGAGACTCCCTTAAAAGAATCCGGGGTCTGTAAAATATGGCGAACTGCGGGGAATTTCTTTAAAAACAGAGCCAAAATTATCGCTGTCTCACTCAGTCCACTAACTATGTAGGCCTGTCCTTTAAGCTGGATACCTTGAATCTCACTCCAATCTTTATAGTCTTCGGTTATTGTCGCAGCAACCAAGGGATTTTTGTGCAAATTACAACTATGTTTAGAGGTAGGTTCCGACAAAAAGTATAAGCGATATCCGCGATTAACAAAAAAAACGGGGGTGGACCACGGGCCGTCTTCGCCATAAGTAGAAAGCACCATGGTATTATGGTTTGCTAAATAATTAAGAAAGATTTGATCTTTTTCATTCATATTTATTAACTCCTCACTGCATATTCAGTAATGTCTACTCCCCTTCGCAAAAGCCATTCAGCCGTAAATCCGGTAATTACTACGGGCTTTCCGGTTATTTCTTTTAAATTTTTAGCACCAATCATTAACATGTTCTTTCGTAAATCATCTACAATATTATCTATTCGGCTAATAAGGCCTTGTTCAGAACTTGTAGAAATTACCTTTAAGAAATGGCCTGTCATGCCCACCAATTTAGCCCCTAAAGCAAGGGCACACGCTACATCGCTATTACCGGTAAAACCACCGGCGGCTATCACTGTAAAAGGTAATTTCAAGCTTAGTGCTTCTATCAGGCTAGCAGCTGTAGTAATGCCGATGTTTTGAAATTTCCCGTCGGAATCCCGGCCTGAGCGCATATATTCTATCTTAATAAAATCGGTTCCGCCTTTACCGCCAACATCTATATATCTTACCCCAAGATCATAGATTTTCCTGACTGTTTCGCGGGATAGACCAAAGCCGACCTCTTTGATAATCACCGGAACCGGTGATTCTTTCACAATTTTTTCTATATTTGTTAAGACACCGTTGAACTTCCTGTCCCCCTCGGCCATGGCGAGTTCTTGTGCCACATTTAAATGTAGCTGAATACCATCAGCCCTAATCATTTCAATGGCCTCTTTTACCATACTAGGTGAAGCGAGAGCGCTGAGGTTAGCCAGTAAAACTCCGTCTGGATTCTCATCCCGTGCTATAGTGTAGGTATCTCGGACTTTAGTGTCTTCCAGGCCTGCAGTCTGAGATCCAACGGCCATGGCAATTCCTGTCTTGGCGGCACTTCGGGCCAGACTTCGGTTAATCTGCTTTACATCTGGATGGCCCCCGGTCATGGCGTTAATTAATAGAGGGGCCTTTAACTTTTTACCCAGAAAATCAAGGGATATATCAACCTCATCAAGGTCTACGTCGGGTAAAGCCTCATAAACTAAATTAATATCTGAAAAACCGTTTTCAACCGGAAATTGTGCAGTTTTTAATGTGAAATCAAGATGATCTTTTTTTCGTTGTTGCCTGGACATAATTAATCCTCCTATCGCCCTACGAAGTCGGGACGGTAACTGTCAATACTTTAATTATAGAAGCTTAGGGTTAAACTTACAATAGATGTTAGTAAATGACCGTAACTTGGGCAGTTGCTATTTCGATTAAAGGGAAGGACTGGTTATTTGATTTCTTGGAAAGTTAAAAGGTTAGAATTGACTTTCGATGATTATTTTGTTACCCTTGTAGTGAATATTGATTCACAAGGAGAGATGCGAAATGGTAAAAAAACTTAATAACTTCGAAGGTACCGATGACTATATAGTTTCAGAAGATCTTCGTAACAGTGTCAATGTTGCGGTGGCTTTGTCCAAGCCTCTGCTTATTAAAGGTGAACCTGGTACAGGTAAAACCGTTTTGGCCCAAAGTATCGCTAAAAGTCTCGGTTTGCAATTATTAATCTGGAACATAAAGTCCACCACCAAAGCTCAGGATGGACTTTATGTTTACGATACTGTCCAACGCCTATACGACAGCCAATTTGACAATAAAAACGTTGCTGACATTAAGCAATACATTAAACTGGGTAAACTTGGTGAAGCTTTTGTAGCGAATCAACCGGTGGTATTGCTTATAGATGAAATTGATAAGGCTGATTTGGAGTTCCCTAATGACCTTCTGTGGGAATTAGATGTTATGAACTTTCATATCCCGGAAACCGGTGAAACCGTCAGCGCTGTTCATAGACCAATTGTAATAATCACCAGTAATGCGGAAAAGGAACTCCCCGACCCCTTTTTAAGGCGCTGTATTTTTCATTATATTGCCTTCCCTGAAGCGGAAATGATGGAACAGATTGTTAAAGTACATTATCCCGATTTGGAAAGTAAATTGCTGAAGGAGGCCATGGCATCTTTTTACTGGCTCAGAAATCTCAACGGCTTGCAAAAGAAACCAAGCACAAGTGAGTTGCTGGATTGGGTTCAAGCCTTGTCAGCCGGTGGTATCAAACCTGAACGGATTTATCAGGAACTACCTTTCCTTGGTACCTTATTAAAGAAGAACCAGGACTTTGATGTAGTACTAAGGCGGGCCCATAACCGGGGAACCGGTGACAATCAGTCTAGTGCCCGCAGCTTCCGAAACTGGTAGGAAAGGGATTGCCATGTTTATTAATTTTTTCTATCTGCTCAAAAAGGAAGGAGTTCCCGTCAGTATTACCGAATGGATGACTCTGATGGATGCCTTAAGTAAAGGTATGGCTGCTTCCAGTCTAACCAGCTTTTATTACTTGACAAGATCTATCCTGGTAAAAAGTGAAACCCATTTCGATAAATATGATTTAGCTTTTCAAAAATACTTTGAGGGTATCGAAACCCCTAACCAAATTAGTGAACAGATCATTAAATGGCTGGAAAATGCCCTGCCGCCCAAAGATATGGAGATAGATTTAGAGGCCAAGCTAAAGTATCAATTGGAGAACCTAGACCTCGATGAATTAAAGAAGATGTTCGAAGAACGCCTAAAGGAACAAAAATCCGAGCATCACGGTGGGAGTAAATGGGTTGGAACCGGAGGCACTTCTCCCTTTGGACATTCCGGCTATCACCCAGGAGGCATCCGAGTGGGGGGTAATTCCCTACGTCGCTCAGCGGTAAAGGTAGCCGGGGAACGGAAGTACCAGGAGTTTCGGGGGGATGAAACCTTAGGGGTTAGGCAGTTTGAGGTGGCCCTAAAGAAACTCCGCCAGTTTACCACTCGGTTAGAAGGGCCGAAAGATCAGCTTGACCTAGATAAAACCATTTCCGCTACCTGTAAAAATGCAGGTAGACTTGAATTAGTTTGGACCAGACCCAGCAAGAATGCTGTGAAAATCATCCTTTTAATGGATTCCGGTGGCTCTATGGGGCCCT
Organism: Bacillota bacterium; assembly: GCA_021849745.1. Taxonomy (GTDB): domain Bacteria; phylum Bacillota; order Carboxydocellales; family JAJZSN01; genus JAJZSN01. Next base: position 7,088 of record JAJZSN010000083.1, read on the forward strand.
ACTATAGGCTTTGTAATCAACTTTTCACCGCAGTAAATAAGTCCGCTCACTTTAAGGCCCTAGATGTATTCTACTTTCATAATTGTGTTTATGACCATATCTATCTGGACCCATCTTGCCGGCTCAAAAATTCCATCAAGACTGAAGACTTGCTCCGAACCCATAATTCCGACTATAAACTGATTTTTGTCGGTGATGCCAGTATGGCGCCTAGTGAGCTGATCCAGGTAAACGGTATTATTGACTGGGGGATGACTAATAGTGAACCAGGCCTTACCTGGTTGGAAAGATTGGCTCGTCACTTCTCCCATAACGCTTGGCTAAATCCAATTCCCGAATCTCACTGGAATACTACCGAAGGTTATTATACAATCCAATTGATCAAAAGTGTTTTCCCAATGTTTGAATTAACCGTTGACGGTCTGGAGCAAGCAATTAAAAAACTAAAGGTTCGTACCGCTATATAGCTAAATGTTGTTTATACAGAAAACCCCCTTAGATGGGGGTTTTTTTAGTATGCTTAGGAACTTATAATGGCCTTTTTTTCGGTAAACCCTGGTTTTACGATTAAATCAGCCATGTTCATTCTCTGTAGATGTTTCATAATCATAACTGTTTCCCAAATTTTGACCCAATCATAAGACAGATATTTTTGCTTGTAAAATAACCCTTCACTGCACAATTCAGTGAAGGAATACCCCTTTTTGACCAAAGCCGCAATCTTCTTTTCTCTGTGGTTGATAGTGTCCAGGAAGTGTTTTAATCCCTGGCGAAATTCCTCTTTACTAAAAACCTGCGGAATGTGAGAATTCATGTAGTACTTAGCGTCAAGGTCCAGCAACTTATCTGCGGAAGAAATCAAGTCGTCAATATCACTATCAGCGCCCCCATACCACGGGCCGAATTCGCTCATGATATTATAATCGGCCGCAAAGCACAGGCCCTCTTTGGGAAAGAAAAAACTGCTGTGCCCCACTGAGTGGCCGGGTGTGTGAATAATTTCAAACTTGGTCTTGCCGCAGGAAATGGATTGACCGTCTACAAATGTCCAGTCGACCCTCCAATTGATTTATAATATTCAGGCTATATTATTTATCATGTACCATTCTCCCCTCCCTAGGTATCCAATGTCTGGATTAGTATTCTTGACTTCCTTCTAATCACCCAGTTCCTGCAGGACATGGTCATGTTGGCCGGTTATTAAAGTTTTGACCAAGGTGCATATGGCGGCGGCATCCTCTATGTGCATTTGGCTTCCGGCCGATGAGTCAAAGAGAATCTGGCTGGAGGCCGGTATTTCATCTTCTCCTTCCCAGAACTGCACCAGCATCGGTATCCGCGGGGTGAATAGTCCCTTGACCGCCAGGTCTGCTTTAGTGTCAATAAAGTTAAACTCCAACTGCTTCAGTCCTTTTACCAATGCTTTGCGGTTGCAGCCAGAGTAAAAGCGGGCCAAAGGTTCCAGGACAAAATTGCGGATGGAAGGGTAAAAAACATTGCCCTGAGGGAGATCCCGGTAAGTGACCCATTCACCTGTGAGAGGTATCGGTTTAGCTGCAGAGAGGTAGTTAAGCAGGGGTAGGCGCCACTCCAAAAGGGGGATTTTTTCAGGCTGACCGGCGAAGGATAAGTCACCTTCGGGGTAAATGATTTCAAAGGTCTGGCCAAAACTGTCCAGAAGGAAACAGCTTTTTTCTTGGTTGAACCGGCACAGGGATGACTCCACTATCTGATGGGGAGTTAATTTTATGAGCCTTTCCCGGCTTGCTGCAAAGGCTGGGGCATAATTCCCTTGGTCAGAGCTACTAAGCATATGTTTATACATCTAAACATTCCTCATTTTCGTAGTTCTTAATTTAATGCAGTTAAATACAAAATTAAAGGAGAACGCCCCACCATTAGGTTGGGCGTTAAGAAATTATTTTCTTATAGCTAGATTTTTATTATACAACTTACGGGATGAGTTTTCACTATATTTCAACTGAACGGTCGAAAAATGGGGGTGAGTAGTGATTAGACCTTAAATATGAATACTCCTCCCATGGACCGCTTCGGCGGCCTCCATGACGGCTTCGGCCAGGGTTGGGTGGGCATGGATGGTTTCCGCCAACTGCTGGGCCGTGGCTCTCAGCTTGACAGCCAGGGTTGCTTCGGCTATTAAGTCAGTGGCCCGGGGGCCTACAATATGGACGCCCAGAATTCGGTCACTAACCGGATCGGCTAGAATTTTGACAAAACCGTCGGTTTCACCGGTGGCTTGAGCCTTGCCAAGAGCCATAAAGGGGAACTTACCGGTTTTAATGCTAATCCCTTGCTCTTCCGCTTGCTGGCTGGTGACTCCCACCCCGGCTACCTCGGGGAAGGTGAAGATACAACTGGGTACCACATCATAGTCCATCTCTTTCGGGTTGCCCATGATGTTTTCCACTGCCGTAATGCCTTGGGCCGAGGCAACGTGGGCCAATTGAATTTTATTGGTGATATCACCGATGGCGTAGATGTTGGGAACATTGGTCTGCAATCTGGAATTAACCATAATTTCTCCCCTAGGCCCCTGCTCTACTCCTAAAGCCTCCAGGCCTAAGCCACAGGAATTAAAGGTACGGCCAATGGAAATCAGGATTTTGTCTGCAGCCAGTTCTTCGCCGGTATCCAAAACTGCTGCTACCCCATCCTGGTTTTTCCGGATTTCCTGAAGCTTGGCCTTGGTTTTGACGGTGATTCCCCGGCGTTTGAAAAGAGTTTGCAGGAGTCTGGAGATTTCTTTATCCACCCCGAGTAATATGGTGGGCATGATTTCTACCATAGTCACCTCGGCCCCCAACCCGGCAAAAATGCAGGCCAATTCGCTGCCGATAACCCCGCCGCCTACAACCAGCAGCCGCTTTGGAATCTCCGACAGGGCCAGGGCTTCATTACTGGTGATGACCCTTTCCCCGTCATAACTTTCTATGAGAGCAGGTTCCGAACCTGTAGCGATGATGATGTTTTCAGCGGCTATTTCTTCAATGACGCCGTCAGCTTTGGTTACTTCAATTTTGTGAGGGGAAAGAAGTTTTCCTGTACCCTGGTATAAATCAATTTTATTTTTTTTAAAGAGGTAATTGATTCCTGTTAACAGTCGGTCAACCACTTGGTTCTTCCGTTCCATTAGACGTTGGAAATCCACTACCGGGTTGGCTGTGGTAATGCCAAATTCACCGGCTTTTTTGATGGCATGGAGGTTTTCCACCCCTGCCACAAGGGTTTTGGTGGGGATACAGCCCCAATGGAGGCAGGTTCCCCCCAGACGGGCTTTTTCGATAACGGCAACCTTCGCTCCTAATTGGGCTGCTCTGATGGCGGCTACGTAACCTCCCGGGCCGCCGCCGATAATGGCAATTTGATACCTCATAATCATGCTCTCCTATTTTCGTGCATTCCACTCATTTGTATAGTATTTATTATAGCAAAGGTCAGTGGCCCAGGCTATTTCTTCAGGGAGAAACCTTTGTTCATCCAGGGTGATACCCAGACCTGCTGAAAAGCCTTGGGTGAAAACCTCGCTAAGCTTGGCAAAGTCGGGCCTGTAACCCAGGATATCTTCCAGGGAAGTTGCTTTGGCGGTAAAGAATGCCTTCGCTTTGGCCCTTATTTCCTCATTGGGGAAGCGTAAGATTGAGAAAAGCGAATCTGTGTTATTCTGTACAGGTATTGAACCGTGTTGCAGGAGACAGCCGTGGCGTCTGCTTTGGGCGCTGCCCGACAGTTTTTTCCTTTCAACCGCCAGTTCATACCAGGATGGCGCATCAAAGCATGCTGCGGAATTATGTTCCTGGGCTCTGGTTCCTGCAGATAAATCAGCCTTAACCCCTATTCTGGTCAGGCCGTTCAGCAACCCATGGCTGATAGATAAATAGGACTGGAGTACCGACCCGGCAACTTTGGGGTGGCCTTCCGGAGTCACCAGGCTATATGTGAACTCTTGGTGATGAAGGACGGCCCTGCCCCCGGTTAAGCGCCTGACTATGTCTATTCCGGCATCTTGACAGGCTTGCCGGTCAATTTCTTTGTTCAGGCTCTGAAAATAGCCTAAAGTGACCGCCGCCGGCCACCATTGATAAAACCTGATGGTAGGTGGGGCTAAACCGTGGCTGACAGCCAACATAACAGCCTCATCCAGGGCCATGTTCATGGCCCCCGGCAACGGCTCGCTCACAACCAAACGCCACTTATCCATGGCGGGCAACCCCGTTTTCTGTCAGGGATTGGATTACCGGATCTACCGCCGACCGGGTTTCTTCCGGCTTGAGGGGTCTGGGGTAATTATAGATGATTCCACCGGGCTTTTCGTTATAGTAGGGCCGGTTGCAGTCAGGGCAGCCGGAGGTTTGGAAAGCTTTTCCGTCTTGTAGGTATGCCCTTAGTTGCTCTACAGGTAAACCATAGCTGATAAGGCGTCCTCTAAAGAAGGTGCAATCTGCGGCCTTTATCAAGCCATTGCCAATTAAATAATGGGCAGCCTGAATTCGCCGGTAATTTTCAAGGGCCGGTGGCTTAACTTCAGCCATCCTCGTTCCCGGTACCGGTGTAAAGGCGAAAAGGCCGACTGTAACTTGTAAATCCTGCATCATCTGCAGCATGAACACCATTTCTTCCTCGGTTTCCCCCAGCCCCACAATCAGGTGGGTGGATATCCGGCCTGGTAAAAGCCGGGCCGCCTCCTGGATTTGCCCCAGAGTCTCCTCCCAACTGCCTGTTTTGGTTGCTTTAAACACCCGTTCACAGGCTGCGTCCAGGGCCAGGCTAATCCGTTCTACCCCGGTAGAGGCTAGGGCCAGTAATTCCTCCGTGGTTTTCACCTTGGCCGAGACGCAGACGGGGATATTGGAGTGGCCTTTAATTTTGCTTACAGTTTCCTTTACCTCTTCCAGTATCCGGTCCCCTGCCACCACCTGGAGGCAGGCCCGTTTGAGGCGGCCCTGGTTGTAGGCTGTCCCTACCGCTTCTACTATATTCTCTTCGTTAACTTCGGCCCAGGTTATCCGGGACATTAGGTCGGCCCGGGATGAGGCACTTCTGGCCTGGGGACAAAACCCGCATTCCTGAAGGCACTTTTCTCCCTTCATCAGGTAGGCGGTGGTCGGGGGAGCATCGGTGGTCAGCTTTTTAAAGCCCAGGACATGGGCAGTTCCTGCCGACAGTTTAATCATAGCACACAACACTCCTCCCCCCTTTTTATCACCAGACCCAGTTCCTGGGCCAAGGCTACCGCCCCCGGCGTAGGCTGGACTATTTTATTCACCCCGCAGCGCAGGGCCAGTTGATCTAATTGAGCCCGGTACTTGCCTTTGGGCCGCATGCAGCCTAGGTGAATAGGGACGGTAGGGAAATCCTCCCGTGCCTTACAGAGAATCTGGGCTACCTCTTCCATTTGGGGCGGGTCTTTTTCGGCATAAGGAGTCCCGGCGGTAGGGGCAAAAACGATGAAAACCAGTCCGTCAACTCCCATCTTCCGCAACAGCTCCAAGGCTTTATACTCCCCGCTAATTTGGCCTCCCCGCAAGCCAAGGCAGATATGTGGAAGTACGGTGACCTTTTCTTTTAATTTATTGAAAATCCGGGTATAATCCTGTACCCTTTTATCCAGTCCGTAGACTTCTTTGATGGTTTCATCATCACCGACAAAATCGAAGGAAACAACGTCTGCTACCTGGCTTAACTGCTCGATTTCGTGGTCCTCCAAAAGGCCCACATGGAGGTTGGTTTTGCGACCACTTTGTCTAATTTCTTTTAACTCAGGAAGGTGTTCTAAAACAGGTACTTTTCCTGCGAGATCACAACCGCCGGAAATAAGACAACTAGTGGTATCCTCGCTCAGTTTAGTGCGCCATTGGGCGATAGGGATCATCTTTTCCAGGTAGCGCCCGCTGCAGTGGGCGCATTTCAAACCACACTGGGTACCGGTGACGCTGACGGCCCTGGTTTTGGCCGGGAAGGCAAATTCTATTTCCTTTGGGAAGTTGGCCTGACGAACCTGCCAGGCCTTTGCGATTATTTCTTCCATTTTCGTCTAAGACCTCTCTTGTGGGGTAAAGAAAATAAAAGATATCCACAGAGGGCACAGAGGACACAGAGGGTTTTAGATGGTTTAACCGGTATTTTAGATGATTTATTTAATTAATATTTTATTTTTGATTTTTTATTTTTCTCTGTGTTCTCCGTGGTCCTCTGTGGATTTCTTTTAAATTTTTTACTATTTCCTGACCCCAGTCCATTTCAAAACAGGCTTTCTAGCCGCCAGAGCTTCATCCAACCGGCCGACTACAGTATTATGAGGGGCGGTTTTTACCAAATCAGGGTTTGTTTCCGATTCCCCGGCTATCTTCAGCATGGTGTCTACAAACCCATCCAGTACCTCTTTGCTTTCCGTTTCAGTTGGTTCTATCATCAGGGCTTCCTCGACGATTAAGGGAAAATAGATGGTGGGCGGATGATAGCCGTAATCCATTAATCGTTTGGCTAAATCCACGGTATGAACTCCGTGGGCCTTTTGTTTTTTGGAATTCAGGACAAATTCATGCTTGCAGACCCTGTCAAAGGGAAGATGAAATCTTCCTTTTAACCGTGCCATGAGGTAGTTGGCGTTAAGGACGGCATGTTCACTCACTGCCTTAAGCCCTTGGCCGCCTAAGGCCCGCATATAAGTATAGGCTTTCACTACAACTCCGAAATTCCCATAAAAACTGTGGACTTTTCCGATAGATAGAGGCCGGTCATAATCCAGGAAGTAATTCCCGTCTTTTTCCGCCACTACCGGTTTGGGCAGGAAGGGCGCTAAGAAATCCTTAACTCCCACCGGCCCTGAACCCGGGCCGCCCCCGCCGTGGGGAGTGGAAAAGGTCTTGTGGAGGTTGAAATGCACCACATCAAAACCCATATCCCCGGATCTTGTTATACCCATTATAGCATTAGCGTTGGCTCCGTCATAGTAGAGGAGGCCCCCTCTGTCATGAACTATTTTAGCTATCTCCACGATATTCTCATCAAACAACCCTAAAGTATTAGGATTGGTAAGCATCAGAGCAGCCACATCTTCATCCATGACGGCACGTAAAGCTTCCACATCCACCCCGCCCCGGTCATCGGATTTCACCTGCACCACTTGATACCCGCATACATTGGCTGTGGCCGGGTTGGTTCCATGGGCGGAATCAGGCACGATGACTTTGGTCCTCTGTTAAACCCAATGCCGGTGGTAAG
>JAJZSN010000084.1 GCA_021849745.1 Bacillota bacterium
TGACATCATCATGGTATCTGACGGAATTATGGTGGCCAGAGGAGATCTGGCGGTAGAGGTTCCCCTGGAAATGGTACCTATTATCCAAAAGGTGGCCCTAAAATTATGCCATGAACATGGCAAATTCTCCATCACAGCTACTCAGATGCTGGAGTCCATGACCTCCAACCCCCTGCCCACCAGGGCCGAAATCAGCGACGTAGCTAATGCGGTCATCGACGGGACAGGGGCGGTGATGCTCTCCGGAGAATCAGCGGCCGGCCAGTACCCCGTTGAGACGGTGGCCACCATGGCCCGAATTATTCAACGAATGGAACGAGCCTTGGCCGATGGTAAATTAGATATTAGCGATCTGTTATAACTCAGGGTAAGATAACCCTGAGTTTTTTATTTTGTTCTAAATGCATAAAAAATAACAAAGCGGCATATTGTTATATAAATGATTGCACTATAAATCAAGGAGGCTGTAAACTAACAAATGGAATTGGACAAGCGATGGGGGAAAAGAAAAAAACTAATTATCATCCTTGGATTAATCCTCGTAGGGTCAATATGGTCAGCAATACCGGCTGAACAAGTACAAGCCAAAATCTATAACAAAACCTATCAGGTTCGTCCAGGGGATACTTTATCTGCTATTGCCTTGCGTTATGGGGTTTCAGTGAGTACTATTCAAGCCGCCAACTCTTTAAAGGATAGCAAAATTATAGCCGGTGAAAAAATAATAATTCCTATCGGCGCCAGCGAGGCTTTGGATTATCAGGTTCAACCGGGGGACAACCTTTATCAAGTGGCCAAGCGTTATGGTTTGTCAATAAAATTTTTAAAACAGGTTAATAACTTAAACTCAACATTAATTCGTACCGGCCAAGTTTTATTCATCCCCATGTCTGCAAATAACACTTCAGATAACCCGGTTATCGGCACACTGGCTGCCGGAAATAAGGAAGTAATGGGTTTTTCCGAGGAAGAAGTAAACCTGTTGGCCCGCTTAATTCACGCCGAAGCCAGGGGAGAAACCTTGGAAGGTAAAATAGCAGTTGGAGCGGTAGTCTTAAACCGATTGGCCCACCCGGATTATCCCAAGAACCTTCGGGATATTATCTATCAAAAAAATGATTGGGTCTATCAATTTTCCCCAGTACAAGACGGCAGTATAAATATGGAACCGGATGAAGAATCAGTGGAAGCAGCCTTTGAAGCCATTAAAGGAGTTGACCCCACAGGTGGAGCGATATTTTTTTATAACCCCAAGACAGCTACTGATCAATGGATAAAAACTCTTCCCACCATTAAACCTATAGGGAATCATGTTTTTGCCAATGAATAACTTATTTTGTTTTTTGGTGGAGCCGTATTCATGGTAGAAATTATAAAGGGGGTGCCCCAAGAATTGGGACATCCCCTTTCAACTATTTATTCAGTTTGACTTGTGGTTTGAGATAAGCGGATAATCTTTTTCTTAATAGCAGATGCAATGGAAGTTTCGCATATATCACAGATACCCCTGACTAACTCATTATTTGTTAAAGGGGCATCACAAACCCGGCATTGACTCATTACGCAAATCACCTCCTGTTACTTTAAAAAATTTTGTTTTACCCAATAACAGACCCACATTATATGTATATGTGGCAATCAAATTAGGTTACAATTGTAAAACATGGTACTATTGGAACAAATTATCACACCTGATATCTGGTATAATTATAATTAGTAATAAAGAAAGGGGTTGTCCCGGTGGTTAAAGGTAGAAAGCAAGTCTTATTGATTATACTCTTATTGTCCCTGGTGTTGATTAATATATCCGGATGTATGTCGGTACAAAAACTTCCCGAGCCGGAAATTGCCCTGGCCTCTAAAGTGTATGATGTTAACGGAAAATTAATAACCACTCTGTTCGAAGAAAACCGAATTAAGGTTGGTATTGACCAGATTTCCTCTTACGCTATTAAAGCAGTGGTTGCAACCGAAGATGCCAGGTTCTACCGTCACTACGGGTTTGACCCCGTGCGTATAGCAGGGGCCGCTTTTCGCAATCTGCAAGCAGGGGAGATCAAACAAGGGGGCAGCACCATAACCCAGCAGACAGCCAAAAACTTATACCTAACCCACGAAAGGACTTTTACAAGAAAAATTAAAGAAGCTATTCTTACCATCCAGTTAGAACGAAAATATACCAAAGATGAGATTTTGGAAATGTACCTTAACCAAATCTACTTCGGCCATGGCGCTTACGGGATAGAAGTGGCCTCCCGAACCTTTTTCAATAAACCCGCCAAGGACTTGACCCTGGCCGAAAGCGCCATGCTGATAGGAATTCCTGCCCGGCCCAGCGCTTATTCCCCTTTTCGCAACTTTGCAGCGGCCCAAAAACGTCAGGCCGTGGTATTAAACAGAATGGTTGAAGTGGGGATGATTACCCAGGAGGAAGCAGATAAAGCAAAGAATGAAAAAATCACCCTTTCGTCCTCGAAGGGGCTCAAAGAAGGAAACGCACCCTATTTTATTGACGAAATAAGGCAATATATTTCAGAAAAATATGATAATGGTTCCGAATTACTTTTAAAAGGTGGTCTGAGCATCTACACCACTTTAGATATTAAAACCCAAAAAGCAGCCGAAAAAGCTTTTCAACAAGGGTTGAAAGATAAAAATGCGGCCTTAGAAGGGGCGCTGGTTGCCATAGATCCAACCAATGGGTATATAAAAGCCATGGTGGGGGGGAGGAATTTTGAAAAATCCAAGTTTAACAGGGCTTTGGCCAAGCGTCAGCCCGGCTCGGCCTTCAAACCTTTTCTTTATGCGGCGGCCATAGACAAGGGTTATACGGCAGCGTCATTGATTCGCTGCGAACCTGTTTATTATCCTCAGCCTGGAGGGCAGGTCTATGAACCAAAAGATTACGGGGAACAACCCTATCACTACCGGGATTTTACTCTTAAAGAGGCTCTGGCAGTATCGGATAATATTGTAGCAGTGCGCTTAAACGAGCAGATTGGCCCGAAAATTACAGTTGAATATGCCCAAAAAATGGGTATCACCAGTCCTATGCGGCCATACCTATCCCTTGCTTTAGGTACTTCTGAGGTATCTCCCCTGGAAATGGCCTCAGCTTATGGAGTATTAGCCAACCAAGGGATTAGTACAAAGCCATTAATGATTATAAAGATAGTTGACCCAACAGGAAAAGTACTGGAAGAGAATGAACCAAGCACTAAAAAGATTATGGAACAATCCACAGCATATATAGTTACCGATATGCTAAAAGCCGTCATTAATCCCGGAGGAACCGCAGGAAGGGTAGCAGGGATTATCCAACGTCCGGCCGCCGGTAAAACAGGAACTTCCCAGAATTTACAGGATGCCTGGTTCGTGGGGTATACACCTAAACTGGTAGCTGCTGTCTATATTGGTTATGACAGCCCACGGTCCGTGGGGAAAACAGGCGGTGCTATAGCTGCACCAATTTGGGCTAGTTTTGTTAAGGATGCTATGCGGGGGACGGCGGCCCAAGATTTCCCCCTGCCTATTAATGTAGAAAAGACAGCGGTTAACTTGGACACCGGAAATGTAGCTTCGCCATGGGCATACAGAACCATGGAGATGGCTTTTGTTAAAGGCACCCTCCCCCCTGAAGACTTCAGTATCATCCAGCCTCCCTTTGTTCCAGAGGAAGAAAATACGGAAGACGACTCCCAGGAAATACCTCCTAGCAATATTGAAGGTGTACCTGGACCTAATCCTGATCAAGGAACCGAGGAAGCGCCGGAAAATGCGGATATAGGTAAACCTTTTTGGGCCAGATGAACCTTCCTGGGAATAGACTATAAGGAATAATGTCTGACTTTACAAGGAGGGAACTAATAATGGGGATTCGTAAAGAAAAACCGCCGACCACGGAAGTACCCTGTCTTAGCGGGGTTTACTGGATTGTAGAAAAGGATGATACTCTGTGGAGGATTTCCCAACAAATCAAGGTGAGCATAGAAAAGATTTTAGAAGCCAATCCGGGGTTACAACCGGATCGTCTTCGAATTGGCCAAAGGATATGCGTTCCCGATCCCGTTAATAAAGTTTCATTAAAACACCCTTTTAACCGTCCATAGTATTTCCATTGAACAGAATTTGGAGTACAATGTAAGTAATTGAAGCGGTTAGAGGGGGGAGACCTTGGAAAGTACGAACTTAGTATACCTAATAATTGAAAAAGGATGTCACTTGACCCCCGAGGAAAAGGAGATCATAGACAAGCCTTTACGTAGATTAACCAGAGAGGAACGCCGAATTCATTACGGTAATATTACCGGTAAAGGGGAACAAATCAAGGGTATATTCAAGGAAATTAAACAACACCAGGGAGATGAATATCTCTTTGATTTGGTTGTAGAAAACATCATCAACAAAAACGGTGAGGGCAGTTATTTGGATCAACTGGCTGTTGATGTTCTCGGTCCGCTAAAAATTTATAAAACGGTGAGAGAACGTGCCGAAGAAAAAGGCATAACCCTTAAGGGTACATCTCATTCGGGAGGATGTACCATGATTCTGATTGGGTTTATGATTGTGTCAGCAATTATCCTTTATCTATTGAAAGGCTAGTTTTAAGAAAAAAGAAGGATAATGTTAACAAATAGCGAATAAATATAACAACAACTTATTATTCGGGGGTAGAGCGGTTTATGTCCAATAAAGTTTTGGTAAGCTGTTTTCAATGCACGGGGATGGTAAAATGTTACGGTCAAACCAATAGCGATTTAATCGAAGTTGACCGTCAAGTAGCCAGAAACAATGCAGCTAAATGCACCAAACTTGAACGGGGACTTCCCACCGAAGTGGTAAGGGTTTTAGACCGCGAAAGGGGTATGAGCCGAAAAAAAGCCCAGAAACTTGTTGAACAAGGAGAAGCAACATGGTTAGAACATAATCTTGTTGAATTATATAAGTAAAACCCACCTTAATGGGGTGGGTTTTTTATAGTTTTAACCAGGTGAAAATTTGGCATTCCTGACAATAAAGGATGAGATATTTTTGGGTTTTGATATATTCAATGTCATTGGAGTTTATACCACAACTGGGGCATAACATAGGAACATTGCCAATATACCTGTATCTAATCTTTTCTCGTTCACCGGTCAGGGGGTCAGCTACCCAGGTACCTGGATAAATATAATAAACACCCCTTTCCTGGGAAAAAAAAGATGCTGGCGGGCAATTAGGGTTGAGGTCGACAGGAGAAGGATTTTCATATTGAAGATCGAAATCAGCCAATGGTCACACCTACTTTGCAAATTTATTATTCACTTTAATTGTAACATTATGGGTCAACATGATTTATGTCGACATTAGTCTAATTGTTAGAATGGTAAAAATAATTTTTAAAAAGAGGTATAATATGGCCATACAACCAATTACAATGAGGACAAAGTTGGGAATAGGTTTTGATCTAGAGGTTACATCTGAGCTTGTAACTATTCAGGATTACCTGGATACCGTTAACAGCTTCATTGAAAAAGAGGAATTAACCAGAACCCGTCAAAAGATTAGCTCTTGTGAAGGATGTCCACGGTGCTGCAGTGAGCGGATACCCTTAACCGGCATTGATGTTGATATTCTAAGAAAAGGGTTGGGTGATCTTGATTTTGCGGATTTTATCAACCGATATTGTCATGTGCTGGTGGACGGCCCGGCTGTTGATATCATGCTAGCTGCAAAATTTACCGGAGAATGCATTTTTCTGCGCCCGGAAGACGGAAGATGTGCCAATTATACGTACCGGCCACTGGTTTGCCAAACATTTATCTGTTGTCCCACCAGTCCCAGGGCTGATAAGTTGCGGGAGTTGGTAGTAAACCTGGGTGAAGATGAATTGGTCAGACGTTGGTTCCGGGAGGGGTTAAGTCCAAGTGGAGAATTGATTATTCACGAGGCTTGGGATCCTGACCTTAATATAGATGATTGGCAAGCCAATCCTTTTACCGGCAAAGAAGGTTATCAGGATGTCCTATTAAAGGATCTTTGTCCGGATAAATTATGGAAAAGTCTATGGAAATAAGGTGATTATTAATGTTTGAACTACTGGGAACAATAGTTTTTGGTATACTACTGTTTTTTGTCATTAAATATTATCTCAAAAGGTTAAATCCCGCCAAACCTGTTACCATAAACTCCAACGAAAATTATGAGGTAAAAGCGCCTACCTCCGAAATCACTACGGCCAAACTGCCCCAAAAGGATTTGGCTCTTTTGGCGGAAGTTCAGAAACATCTTGATTTAGCTGAAGATTTCCGGTCTTTAGGTTTTTACGAAAAGGCCAAAGAGGAATATCAAGAAGCTTTGGCCTTGGACTCCCGGAATATTGAGGTTCTTCTAGCATTAGGCGACTTGAACTTAGAAATGGTGGGTACAGTGGATAGTGAAAGGTGTCTGGATGAAGCTATAGAACGGTATAAGGAAGCTGCCGAGGTTTGCCAGGAAGATGGTAGAATCAACTATAAAATAGGGGTGGCCTTGGAACGCCGTGGCATGTTCCGCGAAGCCTTGACAGCTTATCAACAGGCTAAAGAATTTGGTTATCAGGGTGACCAGTTAAAAATTGACTTCAAGAGGTTGGAGAGAATTCTCAGATTTAGTGAATAAACAGGTACTGGTGAGGAAAACTAATTTAAATGCCGAACAGTAGAATGTTCAAAAGTCATTTTCTTACCCCTCTCCATATGATATAATTCATTTATATGGCTTAACACTATGAATTAGTGTTTAAGGCGGTGAAATCTAATTGGGAGGGGATTGTAAATTGAAACTGTTAATTATGGGACCACCGGGGGCCGGTAAAGGCACCCAGGCAGAAGTACTGATTAAGGAATTGAATATTACCCACGTTTCCACCGGGGACATGTTCCGGGCCGCTATAAAAGAAGGCACCGAAATGGGCAAAAAAGCCAAGGAATACATGGATGCCGGTAAATTAGTACCTGATGAAGTAGTAGTAGGTATGGTAAAGGAAAGACTTTCTCAACCTGACTGTTCTCAGGGCTTCTTGTTGGATGGTTTTCCCAGAACTTTACCTCAGGCTGATGCGCTGTCTATTACCCTTGATCAGATGGGAGTTGTCCTTGACGGTGTTATCAATATTGATGTAGCTAGGGAAAAGCTCATGGCCCGCTTGACCGGTCGCCGGGTTTGTAAGGGTTGCGGAGCCAGCTACCATGTTATATTCAACCCCCCCGCCACCGAAAGCAAATGTAACAGCTGTGGCGGTGAACTCTATCAGAGGGATGACGATAATGAAGCAACCGTATCCAACCGTCTTGATGTTTATGAAGCCCAGACCCAACCTCTGATTGATTACTATAAGGGTAAAGGCTTATTGTTTAATATAGATGGTGATCAGGACATTAATAAAGTATTGGCAGATATTTTGGCGGTCCTTAAGAGATAACCCCTTAATCTTGGATTTAAAGCCACAGGAAATAACCCTGTGGCTTTTACTCATAAAATCTATTTTTATTGCAGGAACTTGTTTCTTTTTTGTCTAAGAATATTTTATAATGGTATATAGGAATATAAGAATATAAATCAGGGAGGTGATGTGAGTGGGAAGGGTACTGAAGGAAGTTTCCAGGATTTCCGGAACTTTCGGTCAGGAAGGTGAAGAAAAAGTATCTAAAGTACTGCAGGAAGGCTTGTCAGATCATCATTTGATTCTTAATTCCCCTCGCATTGCCTATCACAATGATATTATGGAGATTGACCATATTGTCATCAGCGCAAAAGGTATCTTTGTAATAGAGACCAAAAACATGCGTGGTAAAATTAGCGGCGGACTTATGGGTAACTGGGTTCAGGAACGGATTACCGCAGGAAAAAGGGAAATGAGCAAAATAGGTAACCCAGCCAGCCAGGTTAACCAGTATACTAAGATAGTCCGTCAGTTCCTTAGGGATAAACATCAGGAAGTTTATAATGAGTCCAGAAATTATAAATTAGACCCAATAGTGGTTTTTACTCATGAACAGAGCAATCTTTCCGGAATGCAGTATACCCATAAAGGTAAAGTAGGGAAAGTTCGGGTCTGTCTATTAAATGACTTGGTTGATTATATTAACTCCTTTGAAAAAGATTTTTTCTCAATTGAGGAAACTCAAAAAATTGCCGAGTGGCTAATTCCGCCCAACCAAAGGGACCAGACTGGCATCTTCCAGAATCTGGCCCTGGAAGCCCAACGGGATAATTTTTTGACTAGATATCAGATTATGGACGAAATTGGTAGAGGTAGTTTTGGCACTATATACCAGGGGTATGATACCAAATTGGATCGGCCTGTAGCCATTAAGAAATTTCATTCCCGCAGGAAAACAGAAGGAATGCTGGCTAGATTTCACAGGGAAGCCAAAATAACCGGGCGTCTGCGACATGATAATATTGTAGCTTTATATGATTACCACCAAGAAGACGGGGATTTCTACATGGTTATGGAATTGATCCTCGGTCGCTCTCTGGATGAAGTTATTCAGGATGAACCCCTTGAGTTACCTGATGTTGAAAAGATTATTCAGGGCATCGGACACGCTCTCCAATACGCCCATGATAACAGGATTATTCACCGGGATCTCAAAGCATCCAATATCCTGGTTACCGATGATTTAACTGTTAAGGTAACTGATTTCGGTATTGCCAGGATGGCCGGGGAAGAAGAATTAACACATACTTCCGACAGTATCGGAACCCCCACCGTGATGGCGCCCGAACAGATTCTTGGTAAAAAAGTGGATCACCGGGCGGATATTTTTGCACTGGGAGTTCTCTTATACCAAATGACTACCGGTGAATTGCCCTTTACAGGGGACAATATCGGACAGGTAGTGAATAATATCCTTTATGCCGATCCGGAACCACCTAGGAAGTTAAACCCGGAAATACCACCATCTCTTGAGAGGGTAATATTAAAGGCCCTGGCTAAAAAGCCCGAGGAACGTTATCAGGAAGTTGAGGATTTGATTCGGGGTGCGGCGTTGGCCCTGGATCCCTTTCATCTGGATGAGCATGATATTAAACCGTATAACGGATTATGGGGCTTATGGCGTAATGAAAAGAAAAAGTTTTACACAATAGCCATAATAAGCGTTCTGGGTTTCTTAACTTTGTTAGGCCTACAAGCTTACAATGATGCCAAAATGGTTCGGGAAGGCATCCCGCGGCCAGGTAGTAGGAATGCCGAAATTACCTTAGTAACCAATGAAAATATTAGGGCAGTAATCGGTAATCTAAATAAATATCTAGGTACACAGGTACAAGTTCAAGGCCAAATGGTTGAAACGGTGGGACATTTGAACAACAGCCTGGTAATCCGAATGGCTGTCTCGCCCAATGATGGAAGCCAACCAGCCATGGTTTTAGTAGCTTTCACCGGAGACCCTCATAATTGGTTTAACCGTAGTAACCCACAAGCTCAGATAACGGTTTACGGTACCTTGGATAAGCTTACCTCCCGTAACTTGGAGACTAAGGCTGTCGCCGAAGTACCGTTGATAGTGGCTCAACAACAAAAGAAACCTGAACCATGGGTTGAATTAGAGCCCACCATTTTAGAAATACCGGTGGATCATACCATCGACCGGGACGGCAAACAAGTCACCTTAAAGAAAATTCAATTTACTCAGTCGGAAACAAGATTATTTGTTACGGTAAAAAACAATGGTTTTAAAAAGGCCCATTTTTCCCTAGGTCAGCCCAAAGGCATCCAGGGCGGCCAGGAAATAAGCCAATTATATAATATTCAGGGGAACTACGAATTCAACCTTGAACCGGGAAAGATTTCAGAAGGTATTATTTATCTTGGACCCATGAACATCTTTGCCCAGGAGGCCGAATTCAAATTGGGAAATCTTTTTGGTGAAGAACCTTATGTTTTTAAAGTTGAATGGCAGCTTCAACGGTAAAAACCCCTTGATTTTTTGAATAGTCTATTTTATACTAAATAACAAATGCATAATGTTAGTACAAAGATGTACTAACCTGAAACGAGGCAAGGTCGCCTTCGGACTCATTTATTGAGTCTTGAAGGCGGCTTTTTATTTTTTTAGGGGGGGGTAACAACTATGATGGCCATTAGGGTAATCTTAGGTATCAAGGATCGCAGTATTCGGAACGGCATCAGAAATATGCTGTCCAGAGCAGGTTACCTGATCATAGCTGAAGCAGAGGATGGTCAAAAGATACTGCAACTGGCACAAACAGTTTACCCCGAAGTGGTAATCTTGGATTATGATTTACCGGTGGTGAGCGGTTTGGAAGCAGCCAAAATCCTTGAACAGAACAGAGTAGCTCCGGTAGTAGTAATTGGGTCTAAGAAAAATCAAGACTTATTGCATAGAGCCATTAAATCCGGTATTTATAGTTATGTAATGGGCCCAGTGGATGAGACTATAATCTTCCCGGCTATTGAATGTGCTTTAATTAATTATCAACGGGCAGCTAAAATGGAAAAAGAAATAGCCCAGTTAAAAGAGTCGTTAGAAACTAGAAAACTTCTGGAAAAGGCTAAAGGAATTATTATGGAAACTCAAGGTATCACGGAAAAAGAAGCCTTCCGGCGAATTCAAAAACAAAGTATGGACCGGCGTACTTCTATGCTTGCCATCGCTAAAGCAATTATTCTTAGCCATGATTTACAAACCAAAGCATAGGAAATATTGTCGAATAATAAAGGTAAAAATAAACAAGCCTAGAATATAAGCAATATAAACCTTATTCTAGGAGGTTAACATGAAAGAAAAAATCAGAAAAATCGCAGTGCTTACCGGCGGGGGAGATTGTCCTGGACTAAACGCTGTACTTAGAGCAGTTGTCAAGACAGCCATTAATGTTTACGGGGTGGAAGTGGTTGGTATTGAAGACGGTTTTGGTGGCTTGATTCAAAATCGGCACAAAGTATTGACCTCCCATGATGTTTCCGGGATTTTGCACCGGGGCGGTACTATACTGGGAACCACCAACCGTGACAATCCCTTCAAGTATCCTGTGGTGGAAAACGGGGAAAAAATATACCGGGATGTATCGGGACAGGTTATTGATAATCTACAAAAACTTGGTATCGATGCCCTGATTGTTATCGGTGGTGACGGTAGTCTAAGCATTGGTAAGGAACTTTGGGAGAAAGGGTTGCCGGTGGTAGGTGTACCTAAAACCATAGACAACGATTTATCTGCCACTGATGTTACCTTTGGTTTTGATACGGCCTTGGTTACGGCTACCGAGGCCCTGGATAAGCTCCATACCACAGCTGAATCCCATCACCGGGTGATGGTATTGGAGGTAATGGGGCGCTACGCCGGTTGGATTGCTTTGGAGGCCGGTATAGCCGGTGGGGCCGATGTCATCTTAATCCCGGAAATTCCTTTCCAGATTGAAAAAGTCTGTGAAAAAATTGTTGATCGCCGGGTAAAGGGCAAGAAATTCAGCATTGTGGTGGTGGCCGAGGGCGCCAAACCTCTAGGCGGGGAGATGGTTGTGGCCAAAGTAATCGAGGATAGTGCGGACCCCATCCGTTTGGGCGGCATCGGCAACGTGGTGGCTAAACAGATTGAGGAATGCTCAGGAATGGAGTCCAGGGTCACGGTATTAGGCCACTTACAACGAGGGGGCAGTCCCACCCCCTTTGACCGTATCCTGGGAACCCGGTACGGAGCAGCAGCGGTTGAACTGGTGATGAGCGGTCAATTCGGTAAAATGGTTAGTTTAAAAACCCCCGATATTGTGGCGGTTTCTTTGGAAGAAGCTGTTCATGAACTGCGTAAGGTTCAGGTGGATAATGATAAGATTAAGGCTGCTAGGTCTGTGGGGGTTAGCTTTGGGGCTTAGCTTGTGGGAAGGCTTTTGGGGCGTTGCTGTGGTATCATAAGAGTGATACTCGGCAACCCATTTTTAAAGGAGTGGAAGTTTATGTATAGTTTCAATGTGAATACCGGGCAGAGGACGGAGATGGTTGAGATTACCGGGGAAGTGCAGAAGATTGTTAGGGAGCAGGGGATTAAGAGCGGGGTGTGCTATATCTTTGTTCCTCATACCACGGCAGCGGTGACTATTAATGAGAATGCTGACCCGGATGTGACAAGGGATATGTTGATGGAGCTGAATAAGGTGATTCCTTTTGAGGATGGCTATCACCATGGTGAGGGCAATTCTGCGGCTCATATTAAGGCCAGTCTGATGGGCTTTTCGGAGATGGTTTTGGTAGAAGAGGGCCGCTTAGTGCTGGGCACTTGGCAGGGGCTTTATTTCTGTGAATTCGACGGCCCTCGGCGGAGGAAGGTGATTGTTAAGCTGATAGCTGATAGCTTGTAGCTTGTAGAAAACCCTGGTGGAAAAACTTAGCCCAAAAGAAATGACCTCTAAGCTACGAACTACCAGCTACAAACTACCAGCTAAAAAAAAGGAACTGTACCAGCGGCACAGTTCTGAGAAAAGGGGAGAGGAGATGAGGTATTAACTTGTTGACAATTTAATTATAACGGATCTAGCCAAGAAAGCTATCTATCTACCGTTAATTGCGAAAATTGACGGTCGAGTGGGTATTTATTAACTTTTTTTTAATTTACGAAAATTAAATAAATAAATTATTACTTGAAATGTTTCTTTATTTAACATGCCAGTAGACAAAGAATTATTATTAAATAGCTATTTTTATCACTTAACCTTAAAAAAATACCGTTTAGGGATAAAGAGGATGATTATCTTGAGGATAGAATCCATTATTTTCGCCGTTTAGGCGCATATTACCACCTTTAAAGGAAAAACCATCGTCAGCTTGTTTGGTGATTAGGTATACTTTTAGATAATAGGTTAATTGCACCACCTATATCACCAGAGACGGGTCAAAGGGGGTAGTTACTTGGATAGAATAGGTAAAGCCGCCGAATCGATGACTGAAGCAGATATTCAGCCTATCTTCTTACGTTTAAAAAAAATACTAGTGGCTACCGATGGTTCTCCTCCAGCAGTTAAAGCTACTAATTATGCTATAGGGTTAGCTAAAGCCTTTAAAGCCGAGGTGCTTGCTGTATATGTAAACGGCAACCAGAATCAGGGCCGCCACCATACCGGTTCCAGAGGCCAGACTTCTTTCTGCGGAGTCCATCCCAGCGAAGCTGGTTTGGTTGTGGCCAAGGCCTTGGGGGAAAAAAACGGGGTGAAAGTTTATACCACCATACTAACCGGAAGTGTAGCCAAACAGATTCTAAATGTAGCTGAGGCCGAGGAGATTGATATTTTAGTTATCGGCGAATCCGGATGTTCGGGTTCCTCTAAGATATCTCTTGGTAGCATTGCCGAAACTTTATTAAGAATTTCGACAACACCCATACTGGTAATTCGCCGAGACCGTTAAACTGATTTTTTGCCTGCCCTCACAGGGCTTACTCTAGTTTGAAGGTCTTCTCAACCATATGGTAATATGAGTAAAAGGAGTTTTGGGGGAGTAAATAAATATAAAAGGCAACCACGGAGCGCACAGAGGACACAGAGAAAAAAGATATATATATAGCTTTATGTTGCCAAGAATAAATTTTTTCTAGGGTTCCGCAACAGATATGAAGTTGGTCTGGTCCGAGAGAAAACTCACAGCTTGCTGTGTCACGGAGGGATAAAAGCCCGGGAGATACTGTTTAACAGTTTTTTCTAGGGTTTTTATTGTTTTTCGGTAAATTTAGATTGGAGGAAAGATTAAGTGAATAAACATTGGATTAAAGTATTTATCGCTGCTTTTTTTGAAGTTTTCTGGGTAATTGGCTTAAAATACTCATATGATTTTTGGGCTTGGACTGGAACGGTTGTTTCTATTATAATCAGCTTTTATTTAATGATCATGGCTGGTCGTAAACTTCCCGTAGGGACTGTATATGCGGTTTTTGTAGGAATGGGCACAGTAGGAACGGTATTCTCCGATATAACCTGCATTCCCGGAAATTATAACATGTTCAACTGAGTATAGTGCTTTAAACCCGCATCGTTACTGGATTTTAGGTAATTTATAAGTTGACTTTTAAAGCTTTCCATGTTATAATTTATA